>JBKJNW010000193.1:0-10389 GCA_046593335.1 Chthoniobacterales bacterium
GTGATAGACCCGCGAGGGCGCGAATTGCAGCCGCGTCATTTGATAGGTGACATCGCCGAGCGTCTGCTGCAGCCATTGGAGTTTGATTCCGCGGATCGTGGTCATGCGTATGCTTGATTGTAAACTACGCGCACGCCGCGTCACCTGCGCGTCAAAAGTAACGATCGCGTAACCTATGCGAAATTGCTGGCGCGGGTTGATAGTGTTCTGATTTCGCCAGCCAAGCCGTGCCTCCCTCGGCAATGGCAAAAAATGGCCACTCTTTCGCAATCACAGCAGAGCATCGCGTCTTTCGCCGATACAACCTGACGCTGGAAATATTTTCCGAACGCACAAAAACAAAGAGAAGCACGCTGACTATGAAAACAACGAAACGTCTCCACAAACAATCGAACAAGGATCTGGGCATGCTTGCGCAGAGGAGCGCCCATCGGCGCATGATGGATGTTGCGATGGCGCTGGCTGCGTCCTTCCTGGTCGCGGCGTCCGCCAGCGCGGTGGATACGCTTCCAATTCTGTGGGAAGCCGGCGGTCAGACTGCCGGGAACGACGGCGCAGGCCAGGCCGCCCGCATCGCCACCGATCCTTTCGGGAACGTCGCCGTGGTCTCGGGACCTTCACTGGCGAAGGACCTGGCGGTTACGTCGTATACATCGACCGGCGTCTTTCGCTGGCAAGGCGCAATTAGTCCGTCGAGTGGAACGTTCGTGGGTGACTGGGTGGTGGCGGCGCCGAATGGCGATTTCGTGGCCGTCGGTCGAAATATCAATTCCAGCGGAAACCCGATTGGGATTTCGCTCGTTCGCTTTGGTTTCGACGGTGCCTTCCAGTGGCGAGTGGACATAACTGGCATCTTGCCGAGTGTCGGCCGATTGCTCGTAGATTCCGGCGGCAATGCCTACCTCGCCTTTAACATCCTTGGCGACGGCCAGGACATGCAGCTGCGCAAATACAGCCCGACGGGCGCGCTGCTCTGGTCGCAGGTTATCAATACGGGTTTCGCCTCCAACAATATCGCCACCTCCCTGGCGTTCAGTCCAGATGAGAGCGAGGTCGCACTCACCGGAGACACTAGCGGCGGGGTGGAATGGATTACCGCTCTCTACAACACTTCGACCGGGGTTCGGAAATGGCTAGTGGTCGCCCCGGAAGGGACGGCCGCGCTCGATGTAGTGATGGATCTTACGCGCGTCTATGTCGCTGGGCAGGGTAATGTCGGGATCAACACCTTCCTCACCGTCGTCGCCTACGACCGCGCCACTGGCGCGCGGCTCTGGCGCACGGACAAGAAGCCGGTCGACGGTTCGGGTGCGGCCGGCCTCCGTATGGCCAAGGCGCCGGACGGCAGTGTGATCGCAACTGGCCAGGCTTCACGAGGGTTTTTGGACTGGTACACGGTAGCTTTCGAAACCACCGGCGCCGTCCGATGGGAGGCGGTTCGTGATGGTGGGCTGAACACGGACGAGATCCCAGCGGCTGTGTTGGCGCTGGCCGATGGCACCACGGTAGTGACAGGAAAAGGCGGCCCGAATCTTCCCGGCGGATTTATCCCGGGAGTAACGGCAGGCTATTCGCCTGCTGGCACTTTGTTGTGGGAAGCTTTCTCACCCTTGGCTACCGTTTGGGTCACATCCCTGCCTAACGGCGACGTCGTCGCCACAGGTGGCTACGATGCCTACCTCGCGGCCTTCCGGCCTTCGGGAGCAACTGGCGGCGGAACGATGCACATTGCCGATCTCGATGGTTCTGGCGTCTTGATCCGCCGCAACTGGACCGCGACCGTCACAATAACAGTCCAGGACAACACGGGTCTCCCTGTCTCCGGCGCGACCGTGAACGGGACCTGGAGGCGTGGGGCCGTCGGGACATGCACCACGAGCGCGGGCGGGACATGCTCGACTTCGTTTGTGGCAAAAGGGAAGAGCGAATTGTTCACAGTCACCGGCGTGACTCACGCCAGCCTGACCTACGACCCGACGGCCAATACCGACCCGGACGGCGACAGCAACGGCACGGTGATCACGATCAGGAAGCCGTGAGCGTGCTGCCGAGATAGGCGTGGGTAGCGAGTCCGGGCTCTTCGATTGATCTGGCGCCTAATCCGGACTCGGCATCGGATCTTTTACCCAAAAAAATAGTTGACTGACTAGTAAACTATAGGAAGGTTCGTGTCATGCCGCGAACCAGTGATGTCGAAGAGCGTTTGATGAACGCGGCGATGGATCTGATCTGGGAAAACAGCTACGGCGCGACGTCGGTGGACGCGATCTGCGAAAAGGCGGGGGCGAAGAAGGGGAGCTTCTATCATTTCTTCGAATCGAAATCGGAGCTCGCGGTTAAGGCGCTCGAGGCCGATTGGCAACGCAAAAAAGCGAAAATGGACGACATCTTTTCCGCGTCGGTCTCGCCGCTCGATCGATTGCAGCATTACTTCGAGCACGTTTACAAAGGTCAGGCGAAGACGCATGGCGAATGCGGCGCCGTCCTCGGTTGCCCCTATTGCAGCCTGGGGAGCGAGATCGGCACGCAGGACCGCGCGATCGGGGATCAAGTGCGCAAAATTCTCGATCGGAACGCGAAATATTTTGAATCGGCCATCCGCGATGCTCATGCCCAGGGGCTGATCAAGGCGCCGGATGCGAAGGCGAAAGCGCAGATGCTTGTCGCCTATTTCCAAGGCAGCCTGGCGCAGGCGCGAATCGAAAACGACGTCAGCCGGCTGCGCGGCCTAGCCAGCGGCGCCCTTGAATTGCTCGGCGCTCAGCCGCAGCGCGCGGTTAAGTGAATCCGACCATATTTTTTTAAATCACAACCAGAAAGAAAACAATAGATGACTAGTCAAGTAATTACCTCACCCGCCGCCTTGGAAACTCACGTCACGAAAAAGTGTCAGCCTCCGGCCGATGCTCCGAAAGATTATTGCCGGAAACTGAAGAGCGGCATCGCCCGGCTCGAAACCAACATCCGTCTCCACTACGAAGAGGCATTTCCCGCGGGCGGCGAATGGATTGCGAACGCGATTCGCGAAGCGCGTGAAGCCGCGTGGTCGACGCCTTTCCCATCGCTCTTTTTCCCGGCTCTCGCGCATCTCCGGGTTCATGAACGAATTCCTTCAGCCTAACGAAACCCAAACAGCCAAAAGCAATTTATGAACAATAAGAAAACTGCCCTCATCACTGGCGCCAACAAAGGCATTGGACTCGAAACCGCCCGCCAGCTCGGCAAACAGGACGTGACTGTTTTGGTCGGTGCGCGTGACGTCGGCAAAGGCAAGGCGGCCGTCGACAAACTGCGCAAGGACGGTGTCGACGCCCACGCGATCACGATCGACGTGAGCGATTCTTCGAGCGTCAAAAGCGCGGCCGAGAAAGTCGCGAGCGACTTCGGCCGGCTCGACATCCTGATCAACAACGCCGGCGTTATGAACGACGACAAGAAAAAGAATGTAAGCGAGCAGGCGCTCGACACCTGGCGTTCGACCTTCGCGACCAATCTTTTCGGCGTGATCGAAACGACGAACGCGTTCCTGCCGCTGCTGCGCAAGAGCGACGCCGGCCGAATCGTGAATCTCTCCAGCATTCTCGGCTCGATCGAGTTCCACGCCACGCCGGGCTCGCCGGTTTACGAGGCGAAGGACACGCCGGCTTACAACGTCTCAAAATCGGCGCTCAACGCCTACACCGTGCAGCTCGCGCACGAGCTCAAGGGCACGCACGTGAAAGTGAACGCGGCGCATCCGGGCTGGGTGAAAACGGAAATGGGCGGCGCGGAAGCGCCCATGGAAATCGAGAACGGCGCGAAGACGAGTGTCGCGTTGGCGACCCTGAAGAGCAACGGGCCGAACGGCACCTTCGTGCACATGGGAGAGCCGCTGCCCTGGTAAGCGGCGCACGAAAATGAAGACCATTTTAAGAACGAGGTCTGTTCTTGCGCCCATTCTTTACGATGGGGATGGGGCGTTTGGCGCGGTGGCGCCGTCGTCGTTAGGCGATAGCGCTCTGCTCGACAGCTACTCGCAGACAATCGCGGCGGTGGTGAGCCGCGTCGCGCCGAGTGTGGTCAATATTCGCGTCCTGAGCGGCGATCGCGGAAGCGGTGGCGGCTCCGGATTTATCCTGGCCCCCGATGGTTTTATCCTAACGAACAGCCACGTCGTGCATGGAGCGCGCGAAATTGAGGTGACCTTGCGCGATGCCCGCGCTTATCCCGCGCAATTGATCGGGACCGATCCGGAAACGGATCTCGCGGTCATCCGGATTGATGCACCCGATGTGCATCACGTGCGGCTGGCCGATTCCGCGCAAATCCAGGTCGGGCAGATCGCGGTCGCGGTGGGTTCGCCTTATGGATTTCAGCAGACGGTCACATCCGGAATCGTGAGCGCGCTCGGCCGCTCAATGCGCTCCGAGTCGGGGCGCTTGATGGACGAAATCATCCAGACCGATGCCGCGCTCAATCCCGGCAACTCCGGCGGGCCGCTCCTGAACAGCGCGGGCGAAGTGATCGGCGTCAACACTGCCGTCATCCTACCGGCGCAGGGCATCTGTTTCGCGATCGCGAGCAACACCGCGAAATTTGTCGCTGGCTGGCTGATCAAGGACGGACGCATCCGGCGCAGCTCGATCGGCGTCGCCGGCCAAAACGTGCCGCTGCATCCGCGCGTCGTCCGTTTTCACAAGCTCCCGGTCACGAGCGGAGTGCTCGTGATGGAAGTGGAGCCGAGCAGCCCGGCGGGCCTCGCCGGACTCCGGCCTAACGACACCATCGTGGGCTTCAAAGGCCAGTCGATTGCGAGCGTCGACGATCTGCACAAGCAGCTCGTGGCGGACGAAATCGGGCAGCCCTCGCCGCTCATGTTCCTCCGCGGAACCGAAAAACTTTTTTGCATGGTCGTACCGCGCGAGTTGCCGCCGATGACCCAACCACCTCGAAGAAAATCACCCTAACGAAAGAAAAATATGAACGAACCCATCAACATCAACGAAGCCAGCTTTGAAAAAGCGGTCCTGCAATCACCCATCCCTGTCCTGGTCGACTTCTGGGCGGAATGGTGTGGCCCCTGCAAGATGATCGCCCCGCTCCTGCACGAGATCGCGAGCGAGAACGAAGGAAAATATCGCATCGCGAAAGTGAACATCGATGACGACCCCGCGCTGATGCAGAAATACAACGTCCGCGCCGTCCCGACGCTGCTCTTCTTCCAAGGCGGCGAACTTCGCGACCAACTCGTCGGTGGAGCGCCAAGGAAAACGATTATTGAAAAACTGGAGAGCCTGGCCGCGAACCCGGCCTCAACCTAACGAATCGGAAACATCCAACACAGAAAAGGATTATGAACGCAGCAAGCAAAGGCATTTCTGCTCCTGACCTCACGAAACGCCCTCCGCGAAGCCCGCGGGCCCGCCTCGGCGGTTACGTCCTCCTGCCGCGCATGCTCGACAAAGGTCGCGCCGACATCGCCGGGACAGTCGGCGAATTCAAATACAACTGCCCGCTCGACCAGCGCTTCGTCGAGTTCGTCGGGATCGATCCCGCCGCGCTCCGCGAGCAACTCGCCGCCGGCAAAGGCGACGGCGAAATTCTGAATTGGGTCAACGAAACCGCGCAGCCCAAACGCACCCCGTGGGAGATCGAGCTCTGGAGCGAGCACATGGGCCGGCGCGGACCAGACAGCGACCCGGAGACGCTGCAATATTTCAGCGAGGCCGTCGGAAAAATGAGCAACACACGAGAGGACATCAAAACCTGGGCGGATCTGCTCGATCTCGACGATTATGTGACCTTCGGGGGAAAACCGTGATGAACTTTCAATTGTCGGGGCGGAGGGGCTTGCGCGAGTGAAGTCGGCGGGAAGTGACGAAACATCACTCCAGCGGGGAAGGGGTGGCTCCAGCGGTAGGACTCGAACCTACGACCAATCGGTTAACAGCCGACCGCTCTACCACTGAGCTACGCTGGAAAAGTTTTTGTTCGCGGGGGCGTATAGATTGCCCCGCTTCTTGGAGGCGGCAAGTCTTTTGTCCGGGCGCTGCGAAAGAGGAAATTCGGGGTTTGCGTTCCGCGTAAACGCGGTGATAATGGGCTCTCAAGATCGCGGGGTGGAGCAGTCTGGTAGCTCGTCAGGCTCATAACCTGAAGGCCGCGGGTTCAAATCCCGCCCCCGCAACCAAACCTGTGCCGGATGATTATCAGGCTGGCTCATAATCCCGCGATGGCGGGACCCGCCGGTTCAGATCCCGCCCCCGCAACCAAATCGCCATTGCCTGAGACCTATCAGGTTTATGTGCTGCGAAATCCGCACGGCGATTACTATATCGGTTTGAGCAAGGATCCTGCGTCTCGTTTGGCGCAACATAACGCCGGAGAATCAAGGTGGACCAAGTCACGTGGGCCGTGGCGGCTTGTCTGGAAGAGCGAGGCACTCTCGCTCTCCGTCGCCCGGAAGCTCGAAAACCAACTGAAGCGCCAGAAAGGCGGCGACGGTTTTTTTCGAATGACCGGCTTGGAATGAGCTCCCGGCTCATAATCCCGCGACGGCGGGACCGCGGGTTCAAATCCCGCGCCCGCAACCAATCGCAGTCGCGGTTGCATTTAGAGATTGCCGCGCTTTGGCTGGAGCATGTCTGCGAAATCCTCCACCAATATTCTCGTCGGGACGGCGAGCTGGTCGGACCCCGGTTTTGTTGAGCGCTGGTATCCGCCGAAGCTGCCAGCGGGCGAGCGTCTTCCCTGGTATGCGCAGCATTTTACGATGGTCGAGGTCAACTCGAGCTTCTACGCCGTCCCGGAGAGACGGTTGGTGGAACGCTGGGACCACGCGACGCCGGATGATTTCGTTTTTAACGTGAAGCTGCACCGTTTGCTTTCCCGGCATGCCGCGACTTTGAAATCGCTTCCGCCCGCCTTGCAGCGGAGCGCCGCGGCCGATGCCAAGGGCAAAGTCGAATTGACACCGCAACTGGAGGACGCGCTCCTGGAGCAGATCGTGGCCGCGTGTGAACCGCTGCGGGCCGCGAAAAAATTCGGCGCTTTTCTGCTCCAGCTTTCGTCGGCCTTTTCACCGCGGAAGCATGCCTTGGCGGAACTGGATAATCTGCTCACCCGGCTCGTTCCGTTTGGCCTGGTGGTGGAGTTGCGCAATCGAAACTGGGCCGAGGGGAAAGAGCTGGAGGAGACACTCAATTTCTTCCAGCGCCACCAGGCGGCGCTCGCACTGGTCGATGCGCCTAACGAGGACCACTTCACCATTATGCCGCGCGGGCTGAACGTGGTTACGAACCCGCGGCTGGCCTACCTCCGCCTGCACGGACGCAACGCCGAAGCTTATCTCCGCGGCAAAACTGTCGCGAAACGCTTCTACTACGACTACGGCGACGCGGAGATCGCGGAGGTGGCGGAACGGGCGCAGAAGCTGGCGGACAAGGCTGAGCAGGTGCACGTCGTTTTCAACAACAACGCGCTCGATTTCGCGCCGCATGCGGCGCTTCGGCTGCGCGCCGCGCTCGGGCAGATTGCGCA
This sequence comes from Chthoniobacterales bacterium, assembly GCA_046593335.1. Lineage (GTDB taxonomy): Bacteria > Verrucomicrobiota > Verrucomicrobiia > Chthoniobacterales > UBA10450 > Palsa-1392. The sequence continues at coordinate 7,519 of JBKJNW010000193.1, forward strand.
AGGCCCAGCGCGGCAGCCGGATCTTTTTCGTTAGGGCAGGGAAGCGCGATCCAGCCGATCGTTCCCGGCCGACGCGTGCTGCACCTCCCAGCGGAGAAGCTCAGGAAGGGAGAGAACGGAGACTTTTTTCCTTCGACGGCACGGGAGTTGCATCATGGGAACGAAGTTGCGGGCCGTCTTTTGAACGAAGGCGGTCCGTCTCAGACCAAGCAAATCTATGAAATTCTTCACTGTCATCGCTACTAGCAGTCTCCTCCTTTCTTCGTGCGCCGATATGGTTGTCACGAAGACCTACAACTCCAGCTCAGCCAGCTACGCTGAAGTAGACGCCAAGGATGTCGGTTCCAAAGAGATGGTCCGCTACGAAACGAATTGCGGAGTGGGGGCGACAGATCCTGAGGCGATTTACATCCGGCCTTTTTGTATCGACCGCACGCTTGTGCGTGGGGACGTCGCCACCTCGCCGGGCGAATTGCCGATTCGTGTCTCGCTCATCCCGCACCAGTTCGCGGGCGATCTGAAGGAAGAATTGAGCAAGTTGGCGCCGGCCCGCATCCTCACCGACAACGAAGTGCCCAAGACCGGCTGGCTGGTGGAAGGACAATTTGATCTGATCGATGGGGGCAGCCCGGTGGGCCGCTTTTTCCTCGGTCAATTCGGCGCCGGTCGTTCCTTTCTCGCTTTGCATGTGAAAGTGACGGACGTCGACACCCACCAGGTGATCTATGAATTCGACATGGCGGGCGGCAGCCGCCTCCAGGGTAAGCTGGGCACGGTTCGGGCCAGCGGTCTGGGCAAAGCGACGCCGTTCGACCTGCGCAACGCGGCCGAGCGCGTCCTCCTCGTCCTGAGCCCCGACCCGCACCGCTTCGGCGCGCGCTCCTCGGTCTCGCTCCGCTAGGCGGCGCCGGATTCGTTAGGCCGAGCGCCGACTGATTGCGTTTGCGAAGCGGGGGTCTCCAGTTACCGTGCAGCGGTTTGGACCGCTGACGTGATGAAATTCCTCCGCAAAATCCTCTGCCTGCTTCTCGTTTCCGCGCCTTTTTTGGGCGCGGCCTCCACCGGCCGGGCGGCGGAAGCCAGCATTACGATCGACGCCAAGACCGGCTTCATTCTCGAGAAAGTCCAGGCCGACAAGAAGCGCCAGGTCGGCAGCTTGACCAAAATCGCGACCGCCATGGTGGTGCTCGATTGGTCGACCAAACAAGGCGGCGATCTGGCTCAGGTCGCGGTCATTCCGCAGGCGGCGTTTGTCGATGCCTTCGAAAACAACGTCGGCTTCCAGGCGGGCGACACCATCACGTTGCGCGATCTGCTTTACGCCGCGCTGGTCCAGTCGGACAACGTCGCCGCTTACGCCTTGGCGGACCACGTCGGGCGGGCGCTTCAGGCCCAGTTGCCGCCTAACGGATCCACGGCCCGGGGGACGCCGGTCGATAATTTCGTTCTGCAAATGAACGCCCTGGCCAAGCACCTCGGAATGGAACGGACCCGCTTCCTCAACCCGAGCGGGGTGGACGCGAAAGAAAAGCCCTACTCGACCGCGGCCGACATTGCTCGCCTAACGAGATATGCGATGAACAATGCCGGCTTCCGCTTTTACGTTTCGCAGAAGGAACGCGAGATCGAGTTCGGTCGCGGCGCCGAGCGGCTGCGTTATCTCCTCCGGAACACGAACGAATTGCTCGGGCGCGATGAAATCGACGGGGTCAAAACCGGCCGCACGGCCAAGGCCGGCGATTGCCTGGTCATCTCGGCGGCGCGGCCGTCCGAAGTCGTGCCGCAGGGCGCGACCACACTCATCACTCCGCGGCGGCTGATCGTCGTCCTGCTCGGCAGCAGTGATCGTTTTGGGGAAGGCGCAGCCACGCTTGCTCGCGGATGGGCGGCCTACGACCAATGGGCTGCGGCCGGCCGGCCGCTGGCGAAGGACGACGTGCTGGGCGGGCCTAACGAATAAATGAAACCTCGCGTCGGGGTCCTGACCAGCGGCGGTGATTGCCCAGGACTGAACGCAGTCCTGCGCGGGGTCGTGCTGGCGGCGGAAAAACTGGGCTGGGAAGTGGTTGGATTCAAGGACGGCTTCGAAGGCCTCCTCCCTCCGGGGCAATACGTCATCCTTGATCGCGCCCGGACGGACGGCATCATGTCGTTAGGCGGGACGATTATCGGCACGACGAACAAGGGCCATTTCATCGCCAAGGTCGGCGCCGGCAACCGCGCGGTGGTCGCAGCCGAAGTGATCGAGCAAGCGCGCGGGGTGCTCGACCGGTTAAATGTCAAAGCGTTGATCATCGTCGGCGGCGATGGCTCGATGACGACCGCCCTGCAACTCCAGGAGGGCGGGATCAATTGCATCGGCGTACCGAAGACGATCGACAACGATCTCGAGGCCACCGCCATGACTTTCGGTTTCGATTCCGCGGTCGCTGCGGTGGCCGACGCGCTCGACCGATTGCACACCACCGCGAGCAGTCACAAGCGGATCATGGTTCTCGAAGTGATGGGTCGGCACGCCGGCTGGATCGCGCTCCATGGCGGCATCGCGGGCGGTGCGGACGCGATTTTGATTCCGGAAATTCCCTTCGATTTCGAAAAGCTGGCCGACTTCATCAAGCGGCGCGAGGCGGCCGGAGCCTTGAGCTCGATGGTAGTGGTGGCGGAGGGCGCCCAGGCCAAAGACGGGCAACAAATGCTCCACCAAACCGAGACGGGAGAATATCGTTTCGGCGGGATGGGGGATGTGGTCGCGCACGAGCTGGCGGCGCGGACCGGCAAAGAAACGCGTTGCTGCGTGCTCGGCCATTTGCAGCGCGGCGGCGCGCCGACAACGCTCGATCGAATTCTCGGGACGCGCTTCGGAGTCAAGGC
>JBKJNW010000065.1:0-4254 GCA_046593335.1 Chthoniobacterales bacterium
CTGCTCGCGGCGGTACCGGTCGACGGCCAGGATCCAGTGTTTCTCGGCGCCCGTCTGCACCAATGGAGGCTTCTGCGCCAGTACGCTCAAGCGATTGATGTCCTGCACCGCCTCCTCAACACGCCGGAAAATCTACCGCAATCGTTTGTCTCGCATTACCGCGCCTCGCTGGGGATGATGGAAGCGCTAGCTGGCCAGCCCGCCGCGGCGAAGACCGATCTCTCGCGCGCCCGGGAAGAACTGGTCGCCCTTCGGGCACAGGGGGATGAGCGGGATGACATCGCGATCGATCTCATCCTGATCGCTGGCTTTTTGCGGGACAAGGCGGCGCTCGAGCGCGAAGCGGCGCTTGCTCAGCCGACCATCGAACACGAGGCGATGGATGGGCCAGGTCTGGAGTGGGCGCTGGCCGTGGCGCGAACCCAGATGGGAGAGAAGGATATTGCCATCGCAAATGTGAAGCATCTTCTCACGATCAATGGCTGGAACGCTCTCACGCCGGCCTTGCTCCGGCTGGATCCGTTGTGGGATCCGCTGCGCAGCGATCCGCGATTTCAAAAACTGTGCGAGGAACCGGCACGATGAACCCGGGCAAGTTCCTCGCCGAACTGAAACGGCGTAACGTTTACAAGGTCGCGGTCGCTTATGCGGTAGTGGCGTGGTTGCTGATTCAGGTTGCGACACAGGTCTTTCCACTTTTCGAAATTCCTAATTGGGCCATCCGATTGATCGTGCTCGCAATCGTGATTGGATTCCCAATCTCGCTCGTCATCGCATGGGCATTTGAATTGACACCGCAGGGAATCAAACGGACGGAAGATTCTGATGTGGCTGCGGCATCGCACACGAAATCGTTCGCGTGGATTTACGTCGTAGTTGTTGGCGCACTCTTGTCGCTCGGTCTATTCCTGCTCGGTCGGTACGGGTTTCGTGAGACAAATTCGTCGTCGACTAATTCACCTGCCAAATCGATTGCGGTGTTGCCGTTTGATAATCTTAGTCGCGATCCCGACAACGCTTACTTCGCCGAAGGCGTGCAGGACGAAATCCTCACACGGCTCTCGAAAATCGCGGAACTGAAAGTGATCTCGCGCACCTCAACGCAGCAGTATCAAAGCAAGCCGGGCAACATCGCGGAAATTGGAAGGCAGCTCGGCGTTGCTTATCTGCTCGAAGGCAGTGTCCAAAAGTCCGGCGATTCGGCGCGCGTCAATGTGCAGCTGATCGAGGCGGCTGGCGATGCGCATGTCTGGGCCGAGACTTACGACCGAAAATTACTGGATGTGTTTGCGGTGGAAAGCGAGGTCGCCGAGCGCATCGCGCGTTCGCTCCAGGCGCACCTGACCGGCGGCGAGAAAGAGCAGATCGCGATCGTTCCAACGCGCAATGCTCAGGCCTACGACGCCTATCTGCGCGGGCTGGCGTTCATCATCCGCGAGTCGCACGACGATGTACGGAAGGCACGCGACTTCTTTCAGCAAGCGGTGGATCGGGATCCGAATTACGCGCAGGCCTGGGCCCAGCTTTCCATCGCGCAGTCCGAGCTCTACTTCGATGACGAGCACACCCCGGAGAGATTCGAAAACTCGAAACGCGCGGCCGAGACGGCGGTCCGATTGCAGCCGCAATTGAGCGATGCGCATAGCGCGCTCGGGATATTTTACTATATGTGTCCGCAGGATTTTGACCGCGCTTTGCTGGAGCTGGAGGAAGCACGGAAGTATTCGCCCAACGACGGCAATGTGATCTTTTACACCGGGCTGGTAAAGCGGCGGCAGGGCAAGCTGGATGAAGCGATCGAACTTCAAAAGAAGGCGACGCTGATCGACCCGCGGAATCCGGACATGTGGGCAAACCTCGGCCGGAGTTACCGGGGGAAGCGCGACTTCCGTGCGGCGCGCGAGATGTTCGACCGCGCCTTCGCCATTGCGCCTGACGAAACCGACTTCATCGGCCAGAGAGCCGAAACGTTTTTCGCGGAAGGCGATCTCGATGCCGCGGAAAAACTCTTGCGTGACCCGACTCTCCGCGGCGCCGGAGAAGCGACCGGCGCTTACGTTAACTGCTTGTTTTATCGGCGCCAGTTCAACGAAGCGGCGCAAACGTTAATAAAGACTATTGAAGGGAAGAAATCTTCCGGCTTAGGCCAGGCGGACGATAAGTCATGGCTCGGGACATTGAAGGTCATGGCCGGCCACGAAGAGGAAGGTCGGGTTCTGCTGGAAGAAGCGCGTCGCGAATTGATCGCACTGCGCAACTCCGGCAACACAGGCACCCGGCTCCGCGACGCGCTCCTATTTACGAACGCGGCGCTACTTGATCAGCCGGAAGTGGAGCGGGGCGCGGCGGAACTGCTGAATGAGACGAAGCAGGATTTATGGCTAGCGCCGTCATCCGAAGAAGGAATCGCGGCCTGCTTTGCGTATCTCGGCGACGCCGATCGAGCGATTCCGTTGCTCCAGCACGCGCTGTCGGTCTCGTATTATCGCGCGGTCACGCCTGCGCTTCTCCGCCTCGATCCCATTTGGGATAAGATTCGAAACGATCCCCGGTTTCAAACCCTGGCCGCAGGCAAGCTATGAACCCGCGCGACTTCTTCGAGGAACTGAAACGCCGGAGCGTTTACAAAGTCGCGATCGCCTATGCTGTCATCGCCTGGCTCCTCATCCAGATCGCAACCCAGGTCTTTCCTTTCTTCGATATCCCAAACTGGGCGGTGCGGCTGGTCGTCCTGCTCCTGGCGCTCGGCTTTCCCATCGCATTGATTCTCGCCTGGGCCTTCGAGATGACGCCGGAAGGGATCAAACGGACTGAGGATGTGACGCCCTCGCAGCGTTCTGGACGTGGATGGCTCTGGATCGTTCTCATCGGCGCGCTGGCCGCGGGCGGCTTGCTTTGGTTTCAAACCTCGACGCGCCCACAGCCCAAGTCGCAGGCCTCGACCGATGCGAAGTCGATCGCAGTGCTGCCGTTCGAAAACCTGAGCGAGAGGAAGGAGAACGCCTATTTCGTCGATGGGATGCAGGACGAAGTGATCACGCGCCTGGCCAAGATCGGCGAGCTGCGCGTCATCTCGCGTAGTTCCACGCAACGTTACAAGACGCGGCCATCGAATCTGAGCGAGATCGCGCGGGAGCTCGGCGTTGCGCATCTGGTCGAGGGCACGGTGCAACGGGTGGGCGACCGGGTGCGGATTAATGTGCAGCTCATCCGGGCCGCGAATGAAAGCCATCTCTGGGCCGAAATTTACGATCGCGACCTGACCGATATCTTCGCTGTCCAAAGCGAAGTAGCGATGAAGATCGCCGATTCCCTGCGCGCCAAACTCAGTGGGCACGAGCAAAAGATGATGGCGGAAAAACCGACGAGCAACATGGCCGCTTACGACGCCTATCTGCGCGGGATCCACTTCGATTCCCGCGCAGGGCAGACGGAAGAAGATCAGAAGAAAGCAATCGCAGCCTTTGAAGAAGCCGTGCGCCTCGATCCGCAATTTACGAAGGCATGGGCACGCATGGCTCGAGTGCATGCCAACCTCTACTTCCTGCAGATGGACGCGAGCGAAGCGCGCAAGGAGGCGGCCCGCGCCGCCGCCGAAACCGCCCGGCGCCTGGACCCGGGCGCGCCGGAAACATTGCTCGCCAACGCCTATTACCGGTATCACATCGAGCGCGATTACGCGGGCGCGCGCGAGTTGTTCGAACAAATCGCGCACGAGATGCCGAGCAGCAGCGAAGCGACGGAAGCTCTCGCGCGGATCGCGCGTCGACAAAGCCGTTGGAATGACAGCCTCCAGTTCTACGAGCAGGCCGCGAAATTAAATCCGCGTGACGCGCATCTCTTCATGGACCGCGCCTGGACGTACTCGATGCTTCGCAGGCACGCGGAGACACTGGAGATGATTGATCGGGCTCTCGCGATCACGCCCGGCGATCCCGACGTCGTGGAAAACAAAGTGAAGGCGCTCCAATCAGCGGGGGATCTCAGCGGCGCGCGGGCGGTCCTGGAAACGCGTCAGGGTCTGCCAGGCCGAGATCCGACGGCGCCCAATATTGAAGTCTCGCAGTTCCTGCTTGAGCGGAATTACCCGGAAGCCATTCGCCTGCTGGAAAGCAAATTGACGAAAACGGAGGTAACCCAAAAATTCGACAGGGGAGGCACACGCCAATTTCTCGGTTGGATTCGGGTCTTGGCCGGCGATTCGGCGGGCGCGAAGGAAGACTTCCTCGCGGCCAAGGCGGACCTGGAGATTGT
>JBKJNW010000094.1:0-11298 GCA_046593335.1 Chthoniobacterales bacterium
GCCAAGCGCGACGGCAAAAAGGAATAGAAAGAGATGAAATTGCGCCCCCTGGATGGAAAGCCCGAATTTATGGATGAGGTAAAAGGTATAATAGTTCGTTAGGCAGGCGAGATAGAAGTATTTCGAAAAGATCAGGACCCCGAGAATCGCGAGCGCAAACCAGACCCGGCGCGAAAGCGGCGTTTTAGCCGGGGGCGCTGACCCCGGCCGCGTTCGCACCTCGGCCAGGTGTTGTCCATACCAGCGGCCGACAACGGAAAGAACGCCGATCCCAAGGAGCGCGATGAGCGCGAACCAGAGAACACTCCCCTGCCCATGCGGGACGACGATCAAGGCGGCGAGAAGAGGGCCTAACGAACTACCGGCATTGCCGCCGACCTGGAAAACCGACTGCGCGAAACCGTGCCGGCCGCCCGAGGCGAGGTGGGCGACGCGCGACGATTCGGGATGGAAAATCGACGAGCCCATCCCGACGAGTGCGGCCGCGCCCACCACCATTCCGTAGTGGGTGGCGTGGGAGAGCAGGACGAGACCGGCGAGGGTGAGTCCCATGCCGCAGGCGAGCGAGTACGGCTTGGGCCGGCGATCGGTATACCAGCCGACGAACGGTTGCAGGATCGACGCCGTCATCTGAAAGGCGAGCGTGATCAAACCGATCTGGACGAAGCTGAGCTGGAAGCTGGTTTTAAGGAGCGGATAGATCGCCGGAATGAGCGACTGGATGGTGTCGTTCAGCAGGTGGGAAAAGCTGATCGCGAAGAGGATCGCGAGCACGGTCGGATTAGCGGACCGCGATTTTTCCGAGTCGCCGTCGCTCTGAGTGAGATGCGTTTCGGTGCTGACAGGACCCATGGCGAAGTGCAGAAATTAACCAAGCGGACGGAGAACGCGAATTGCCGACAAGGCAGGCGAGACCTGGTAGGGCGAGACTCTGTCGAGCCTGGGAAAAAATCTCATATGATAGAGAAGAGCAATTCCCCCAAGGCTCGACGGAGTCTCGCCCTACCGGAGTAGGCCGTGGACTCGTTAGGGCTTTTTCTTGAAGGCTTCGTCCCAGTTCGTGCCGCTGGGCGATTTGATCTGGCTCCCGATCGGTTTGGCCGTGACGTTCGCGACTGGCGCCGGGGTGGCGAGGTTGGAAGTCGTGACGCCGCTGCCGTCGCCGGTGAGTAATTTCTTCAGGTCGGTCATCACCTTGTGCGGACCGACATAATTACCGCTGACATAGCTGTTGGAAAGAACTTCGCCTTTTTCGTTGAGCAGGACGAGACAGGGAATTCCGGCGCCGGCATATTTGTTCAGGTCGCGGCTGCTTTTGACCGCGCTGAAACGGAGCGCGGGCCAGGGCATCGCCATTTCGGCCATGTATTTTTCCATCGCGTTGGAGGATTCGTCGCGGCTCATGAAGACGACCTCAAACTCGGGATGGGCCGGCTTCATCTCGGAATAAAATTTCACCAGGTCGGGCGTGAACTGGTGGCAGGGCCCGCACCAGCCCGCGGAATAATAGAGCGCGATGTATTTCGCTTTCGGCAGATCGGGCGCGGCAAAGGGCAGCGCTGATTTTCCGCGCAACGCGACGAGTTTGCCGTTGAGCTGGGTCGGGATGTCCTGCTGCGCCTGGGCGCTAACGGCGAGGAGAAGCCCGAGGAGTGGGAGGCCAATCATCTTCATGGGCCCAGTTGCTATCGGGTTGCCCGGGGCGCGTCAATCTCGCCGCGGATGACAGGCGGGCGCTCTGATGCGATTTTCCGCCGCGATGCGTGCACGCCTCACGAAAGATTTCACCTTTGAAGCTGCCCAGACTCTTCCTTCCGCGCCGGAAGGGCACAAGTGCCGCAAAATGCATGGGCACAGTTTTAAGGTTGAAGTCTCGGTCGAAGGCGAGGTCGATCCGAAAGTCGGCTGGGTGTACGATCATGCCCGAATCGGTGCCGCGATGAAGCCGCTCGTCGCGCAGCTCGATCATTCCTATCTCAATGAAATCGCCGGGCTGGAGAACCCGACGATCGAAATCATGGCCGCGTGGTTTTGGGAAAAGCTTGCGCCGCAATGCCCGGGCCTGTGCGAGATCGTGATCCACGAAACGCCGACCGCTCGCTGCGTCTATCGCGGAGTGTAGCGGCGGGCGTGTCGCCCGCTCGGGCGCCGCGCTGGCGATTCGCGGAGCGTTTCTAGTTTCGCGCGTTTGCGGCCGACACGGCCGCCGCTACACCGCCAGCGGGGGATAATTAATGCCGCGGGGCGCGAACCGTGCCGGTCTCGATCGCAGCCCGGCGTTGCTCGACCATCCGGCTCGCGATCTCATCCACCATCTGCTCAAGGAGCATGCGGAGATGGCTCCCGCGCCGGTAATCGGCCGGCGCGATGTGCCGCACCCGATCGGCGTGGGTCGAAAGTTGGTAGCATTTCTTGAATCCCACCCGCTCCGGATCGTCCGGGTTATAGACCGCGATGGCGTGCCCGTCGTTCTTGCGCATGACGGTGAAACAAGGCACGTCGGTCGGCCCGTCGCCGAGGTAAATCATGTTCGGGAAGGGGATCGGGCGAATGCCCGCCTCCATGTGATCGTTCACATCCTGCGACATATCGAGCAGGCCTTTGTTAATCCGAAAAAGGAACTGCGTTTTCTGGGTGTGGCTGATGACGCGCTTCGGGAAAGTGATCCGCCCCTGCTCGTCCTCGGCAAACTCGCAGCCGAAAATCGACCGCACGTAGGGCGCGAGGCGGCTGCCCTCGATCAGCACCTTCATCCCGGAGGAGATAATGTAATGCTCGACCGCGATGCCGTGCTCGCGCTGTTCCGCGCTCAGGAGGTCGTCGCGGAAATCGTCAAACATTTCCGGCAGCCCCTTGTAGAAATTGAGCTTCGCGCCTAACGACCGCAGCTCGTCATTGGTCGGGCGATCCATTCCAAGGGTGTCGAGCAACACTTTCATGTAGGCCAGCTCGCTGTCGTAGCCTTGGTCGCGGACAAACTCGGAGCAGCGCCGCCAGAAGCTCTTTCCATCGATCCCGAAGGTCGGAAAGACGACCTCGTCCTGCATGTAGCTCGGGCTCAGGGTCTGGTCGTAATCGTAAACGATCGCGATCGTGTTTTGCGGCGTCGACATCGGAAAGGCAGACAGGATGGACAGGATTTCCAGTATTGGGGAGAAGAGAATCGCGCGGCGAAACTACTTCCCGTTGATCCGGCTCAGAAAATCCTGGAAGAGCGCGCCGTAAATCGTCCCGCGCTCGGGATGATACTGCACCGCCAGAACAAAAGGCCGATCCGTGAGGCGGAACTGCTCGATCACGTCGTCCTTCGCCGCCCAGGACTCGACCACGCAGCCCTTCGCCAGCTGATCGATGGCCTGATGATGCGAGCTGTTTACTTTTTCGAAACGATGCGTCGCCCCGGCATCGTTCCGCAGCGTCTGCACGTCGTGGTCTTTCTGCTCGGGCAGGTTATGGCCCGGAATATCGAGGCGCAAGGTGCCGCCGAGCGCGACATTGAGGAGCTGCATGCCCTTGCAAATACCGAAGATCGGCAACCCGCGTTCGAGCGCGTTTTTCACCGCCGCAAACTCCCATTCGTCGCGCGGACGATCGGCCTCTTCCAGGACAGAAGGATCCGGCACCGGCTGCCGCAAAAATTCCGGCGCGATGTCGTTTCCGCCAGTGAGAAGAATCGCATCCATCTCCGCCAATTCCCCCGATTCCTGCGCGGCGTTCCAGAGTCTGATCTCCGGATGAGTGGCCACGATGGGGCAAAAAAACTTTTCGTCCTTCGGTCGGATCCAGCTGGCCAGCTTCGGCATCGCCGAACTTGCGAGTGCTCACCCGTGCTGTAAAGCGACGCTGGCCGACAGAGTCATGTGCTCGCGCCACTTTGTGATTGACCCTGCGACCGCCGAGGCGCTTTCTAACGAGAACAACCAAAGGAGTTCCAATGGCGAAGAAGCCCACCAAGACGGCCGCGAAAAAATCTTCCACCAAAGTCCGTGACCTGTCCGCGCGCAAAAATCCAAAGGGGGGCGCCCAGAAACGGGAGGACCCGGCCTTGGGCGGCGGCACCACCCGCGGCCGCACCGCCTCACGCGCCGGCAAGACCCGTCTATCGTAACGCTGTCACCCTAACGGATCTCTTGTCCGGGCAGCGCATTCGTCTCGAGTGCTGGCGACGGTGTTTGGAAGCCCGGCCGTTGCTTCGCATCCGTTACGGCACCGTCGCGAACTTTGCGACTCACGGTTACGCAAAGGTGAAACCGCGAGCTCATCACAATCGTCGCGGTCAGGAAGTTCGTCGCACTGGGACAGCGCGACCAGCACACGGGACGTGTGCGCTACCCGGACTTCCCGCTATCGTTCCTCTCCATGTCCACGCCTGCCCTTACGACCAGCGAACTTTCCCATCGCTACGGCGACCGCGTCGCGCTCGACAAACTTTCCCTCGAAGTCGCGCCTCGCGAAATATTCGGACTTCTCGGCCCGAACGGCGGCGGCAAGACCACGCTCTTCCGCATTCTCTCCACGCTCGTTAGGCCAAGCAGCGGCTCCGCTTCCATTCTCGGGCTTGATCTCCTGCGCGAGACCGCGGCCTTGCGCAGCCGGATCGGCGTCGTCTTCCAGGCCCCGAGTCTGGACAAGAAATTACGCGTCCGCGAAAACCTCGCGCACCAAGGGCATCTTTACGGATTGGCGGGGGCGGCCTTGCGCGAGCGGATCGATCATCTCCTGCTCGAGTTCAACCTGCGCGACCGCGCCCACGACCTGGTCGAGACGCTCTCCGGTGGGTTGCAGCGTCGGGTCGAGGTCGCGAAAAGTCTTCTTCATCGGCCCGAGCTCCTCTTGCTCGACGAGCCCTCGACCGGGCTCGATCCCGGGGCGCGGATCGATCTTTGGCAGACGCTTTACCGGCTGCGTGATCAACAAAACGTCACCGTCTGCCTAACGACGCACCTGATGGAGGAGGCGGCGCGCTGCGATCGGGTGGCGATCCTCGACCACGGTCGCCTCGTCGCGCTCGACACCCCCGAAGCGCTTTGCGCTGGGATCGGCGGCGACGTCATCAGTGCGCGCTCGAAGGACGCCACCTCGCTCGCCGAGCGAATCGTCGAGTCGTTAGGCGTGGAAGTCAGTGTCCTGAACGACGAAGTGCGGATCGAACATCCGGAAGGAGCCGCTTTCATCGCGCGATTGATTGATGCTTTCCCGGGCGAAATCGATGCGGTCACCCTGGCCAAGCCGACCCTGGAAGACGTTTTCATCGCCAGGACCGGTCGCCGCCTGAGCGAAGGCGAGGCGGTGTAGCGGCGGCCGTGCCGGCCGCGACCTCCCCGGGTAGCGCACTTGTCCCAAGTGCTGGCGACGGTGTCCCACCGTCGCGAACTTTCCAAGACGCAGGTATCACGGGACCGCGGTGAAAAATCGGCGGGGCACAGAAAGTTCGTCGCGCTGGAACAGCGCGACCAGCACACGAGACGTGTGCGCTACCCGGAAGTTTGCGCTTCCGCCATTGCGGCCTGCTTTTTGCCCAGCCAAATGCTGAGCCCGCACCAGCCGAGCACCACCGGCACCGCGACGAAGCTGATGCTCGAGAGTCCCAGCCCGAGCGCGTGCAGCCCGCCGTAAGACCAGGCGCCGATCTGGTCGCCAGTGCGATAACCGAGCGTGTCCGTCACGCTCTTGACCTTGTACTTGTCTTCCCGCCGCAGGACGGTGAAGAGGATCTCGCGCGACGGCCGCATCAGCGCGTACGCCGCCGCCCGCCGCGCCACCTGGAAGACCGCGAGCAAACCGAGACTCGGGGCGACTCCCATTGCGACAAAGCCGACCAGGCTCACCACCGGAAGCGCCACGAGCGTGAACCCGACGCCGAACCATTTCAGTAAACGCCCAGTGAGAAAGATCTGGATCAGAACCGTGATGCTGTTGACCCAGATCTCGAGGTTGGCGAGGAAGACGGTCCGTTCCTCGCTGCTCTTCAGCATCTCCCGGGCGAGGTCGGACTGCTGAAAATACGCCCAGGTCGAAGTGATCGTATAAAGCATGATCGATCCCGCCAGCGCCATCAGGTAAGGCGACTTCCCGATGTGAGTGACGCCCGACCAGATCGAGCCGCCGATTGGTTTTTCCTCCTCGCCCGGCTTCTCGTTCTCGGCGAAGCCGCGCGGGAAAAACCGCACCAGGCAACCCGCGAGCGCAAAGATCGCCGCGGAGAGCGCGAGCAAATTAGCCGGGCCGAGATCGCGAATGTAAAGCTTGGTGAGGTAAGCCCCGGCGATCGCGCCGAGCGAGCCGCCCACCGCGATGAAACCGAAGAGCCGCTTCCCTTGCTCGACCGTGAAGAGATCGGTCATGAAGGCCCAGAAGATGGCGGTGTTAAAGAGATTGAAGACGCTCACCCAGACGTAGAGCGCGCGACCGATCCAGACCTGCTGAGCTGGCGGCGCGGTCTTCATGAGGAAGAAAAAGAGCGCCAGGTTGAGGATGAAGAATCCGTAGGCGATCGGGATGAACTTCCGGCGGGAGAATCGCGCCACGATCGCGGCAAAGGCCGCGTTGGCCAGCAGCATCGCCACCAGGGTGGCGGTAAACATCCAGGGCAGCGTCTCGATCCGGCTGCCGGCCGCGATGCTGTCGCGGATCGGCCGCATGATGTAATAGCCGGAAAGGATGAAGAAATGGAACGCGAACCCAAGCCAGAGCGCGCGGACTTCGTTAGGCCGGACGTCGACCGCTTTGTGCAGGAGTGGGAGCGCGCGACTCATGTGGTCGTTAGGATCTCACGCCAAGTCCACAAAGGTCACGAAGGAAGCAAGCACGAGGTCGGAAGAACCAGTGATTATTTTTTCTCTCCAGCCGGCTCGTCGGCGACTCGGAGCACGATCTTGCCGCGGGTGTGCCCGGTGGCCGCCTGTTCCTGCGCCTTGGCGGCATCGGCCAGCGGCAGCACCTGCGAGACGATGACTCTTATTTTTCTTTGGTCGATCAGCTTTCCGATTTCCGCCAATTCGGTGGCGTTAGGCTCGACGCCTAACGCGACGCCACGAATCCCATGCTGTTCGAGTTTTGCCTGGTCGGGTCTTTCCACTAACGAAACAATGATACCGCCTTTCTTCACCACTCCGTAAGAGCGCGCCAGGGTGTCCTGCCCCACGGTGTCCAGAACCACATCAACGTCTTTGGCCACATCCTCGAACTTCTGCGTCCTGTAGTCGATCGTCACATCGGCGCCGAGTTCTTTGAGAAATTCCTGATTCGCCGTCGATGCCGTGGCGATCACTTTTGCGCCGCGACTCTTGGCGATGGGAATGGCAAAAGTGCCCACCCCGCCGGAGCCGCCATGAATGAGCACGGTTTGGCCCGCACTGAGTTTGGCGGTATCAACCAGCGCCTGCCAGGCAGTCAACGCGACCACCGGCACCGCCGCGGCCTCGACCAGACTGATCGTGCTGGGTTTTGCCGCCGCCTGTTTCTCGGTCGCCAGGACGTACTCCGCATAACCGCCGCCCGCCGGTATCGGAATGTAGGCGTAAACTGAGCCGCCTTGCTTGAACTTGCTGACTCCCGGCCCCGCTTCCTCGACGATGCCAGCGATGTCGTAGCCCGGGATCAACGGCAACTTCGATTTGAAAAACTGGGCGTACTTACCGGAGCGAATCTCGCCATCCACCGGATTGACTCCGGCGGCGATCACGCGAATCAGCATCTCGCCTTCTTTCGGCTCCGGTCTGGGCGCGTCTTCAAACTTCAATACTTCCGGCCCACCGTATTCATGCACGACGACAGCCTTCATCGTCGAAGCAGATTGCCCACTGACAATCGCTGGAGTGACCAGGGCAATGGCGGCGATTGAGAATAGGAGTGATTTCATGATGTGCTAAGTTCGTCGCTCAGGAGGCTTGGGCCTTACAAAGAGTCACTTCTTCTTCCACGCCGCCAGCACTTCCGCCTCGCGCTGCGCCGTGATCCCCGCGCCCATCTTGGCCTTTCGCTCCGCCGGGCGCGACTTGAACCACGCCAGCGTGTCGCGCGCTGTCACCGCCAGCGGCCGGAAGGTCAGCCCTTTCGCCAGCGCTTTTTTGATGCTGACCGCGCCGAGCCCGCCCTCTTTGCCCGAGGGCGGCACCCATACCGGCATGTCTGACCACGGCGCCACCTTCTCCTTTTCCAGAAAATCCGCCGGCACGAAACTGAACTTCGCCTCCGACCCGAGCGCGCTCCGGATCCCCTCCAGCATTCCGCCCACACCGAGCGGCTCGGCCGGGCCGGTCGCGTTGTAAATCCCCGTCTCGCCCTGCTCCACCATCCGGATCGTCCATTCCGCCAGGTCGCGCGCATCGATGAACTGCACCGGATCGTCCGCATTGCCCGGCGCCAGCACCTCGCCCCCGCGATCGATCCGCACCGGCCAATAAGTGAACCGGTCGGTCTCATCGCCCGGCCCCACGATCAACCCCGGCCGGATGACCAGCGTCTTGCCCGGGAACCATTTCTCCGCTTCCGCTTCCGAGAGCGCCTTGAGCGGGCCGTAGAGGGCAAACTTCGACGCCACCACCGTGTCGCGCGTTTCCTTCATCGCGTCCTTGCCCTCGTAATTCGCCAGCGGCGCCGTCTCGTCCATCCCCGGCTTCGGCGAATCGGGGTAAACCGAGATGGTCGAGATGAAGACATAGCGCTCGACATTCCCCTTCAGGATCTCGGCCGCGTCGTGCACCCACTTCGGCAGCATCGTCGGGTTATCGATCGCCACGTCCCACTTCCGGCCTTTGAGCGCGTCGAGCTGGCCGTTGCGATCACCCGTCAGCTGCTCCACTTCCGGCGGGAGCTCGCCCGGGTGCGTCTTGCCGCGATTGAACACCGTCACCTTGTGCCCGCGCGCGAGCGCATACTTCACCTGATACGGTCCGGTAAAGCCCGTCCCGCCCAGGATCAAAATGTGCAGTGGCTTCGGCGCCTTCCCTACATCACCCAGTTCGTAACTGTAACCGGGGGCGCTTGGTTTGGCCGCGGCAGCGTTCGGGCTCGGAGACGGCGAAACCGCAGCGGCGTTCAACGTGAGAGTGAAGCCGAGCAAAGTCATAAAAAAAGCAGATTGGAGCATGAGGCAAAGGATGTGGATCGCTTGACCGCGGGTCAACCTTCCGTTCGGGGAGTTCTCACTTTTGACACTCTTCGCTCGCAGCGCGGTGATGACTGACCATGCGAAGCGCCCGTAGGCGGCTAATTGTCTGCCATGAGAAGCGGAGCAGATCGCTCTGCTTCGAGTCGAGCGCTAACTTTGCGAACCTCCGCCGCCTGTACTTCCAGGTTTTCTGCGAGAGAGGCGATTTGCTTCTGTTGCTCCGCGAGAGTGGATTCCAGCCGCGTGATTTTGGCCTCCCGATTTGCGGCGGCTGATTTCACTTCGCGGATGGTCGCGGCTTGTTCCTCCACCTTGCGATGTTCCTTGAGAAATTCATTGAGTAACATCGCGTTCACCGCTTCATACCGCACCCCATAAGCTTTTCTGTCAGTGTCGCGAACCACTAAATCGGGATTTACCTTTTCCACCTCTTCAGCCACCAGTCCGAACTGTGGGATGCCAGCGGGATCAAGCTCTTTGTTGTAGCGGAAAGTAACCGGTTCCAACGCAAGGATCGCTTCGCTCGCGTTGTCCATCGGGCTAATTGCTTCCTTGAAACGCGCTGAAGAGGTGCTTGTTCCAAGCCGGCCATTCGCATCGATTACGACAGCTACTCCGCCAGCCACTGTGACCCCGCTGATACCGGCGATAAACGTATTAGTCTGAGCTCCTACGGTGCCGATGCGGATGACATTAGACTCGCGCGGTAATCCTTGGTTGCCTATGTGAATATTATCATCGCCGACGTTGAGATTTCGACCGGCTCCGCTGCCCAATGCGATATTGCGGCTGCCGGTTGTCTTCTTCTCCAGCGCAGCAATGCCGATTGCAACGTTGTTGTTACCGGTGGCGTTGCTCACAAGGGCGTTAACACCATTGGCGGTGTTGTCGTTGCCGTTGCCGCTAGCGAGTGCAGCATGGCCGGTGGCAGTGTTGCGGTAGCCGGTGCTGTTGCTCTCGAGCGCATACACACCGATGGCCGTGTTCTCGTAGCCGGTGGTGTTAAAATCGAGCGCGAAATGACCGAAGGCGTTGTTGAAGTTGCCGGTGGTGTTAAAAGTGAGCGCTTGATCACCGATGGCCGTGTTGTCGGAACCGGTGGTGTTGAGCCAGAGCGCAAAATCACCGACGGCCGCGTTCTCGGAGCCGGTGGTGTTGTTAATCAGCGCACGAACTCCTACCGCTGTGTTCCGAAAAGCGCTGTCGCAAATCTGCGGACACTGGGCGTCGGTGGCTGGCGATAGCGCAAAGCAAGCGAACGCGAACGGAAGTAGTAGGAACGCCCGCAAAGACGAGCGGTTCATTGGGGTTTGTAATGAGAGGGTTATCGTTTTCATAAACGAATCGTACCAGATCACGTCGGGGGCTTGCAAGACCGAAAAACCACAACTCTCTCAGCGATTTACTGAACGACGTGCAACGGCATCGCTTTGCATCGCCGCGATTGTCGTGCGTTTACGATGATATGCGGTGCAAGGTCTCTCAGTTCAAGCTCTGCACTCACTTTTGAGGAGCTGAAAACTGGCGCCCTCGTATTGGAGGCTGGAGCTGACGAGGCACGAGGGCGAGGCTGTCTGAGCGGGCGAAAAGGGTCCATAGGGAGGACTTACCCTGCGAAGCGAACCCCGCGGAGCGCCCGGTTGCCCTGCTGCCCCGGGAGCCCTGCCCCACTAGGCTGCAATGTCGCAATAGGAAGCCTGAGAGCGAGGCTCGGGAATCTGTTCTCCTGCCAGCCGCAAACCATCAATGTGAAACGCGATGGCATCATGCATTTGGCGCTCGACCTCTCGCTGCGTTCGACCGGTGGCAACGCAGCCCGGCAAATCGGGAGAATAGGAGGAGTAGCCGGTCGCGGTGTCTTCGATAATGATCAAATAACGGTTCATTTGAGTCCGGCTTGCTTCAGAATACTATTTTTCGTACCGGGCGCAAGATCATGGCCCGGTTTGCCCGAGATCGTTACCAGCCCGCGCTTGCTCGAATGCTTGTATTGGCGGTGGCTGCCGCGCGTCCGGTCGAGATACCAACCATCTTCTTCGATGAGTTTGATGGCTTCTCGGACTTTCATCGGCGCAATGCTATCGTCCGTCTGAGCGTCGTCAATATCGGTGGGGAAGAAGCTGAATGGACGGCCGGAACAGTGTCGATAGTGAGGACTGACCCCGCGAACGCCCGGGGCGTGATTC
>JBKJNW010000171.1:0-2503 GCA_046593335.1 Chthoniobacterales bacterium
AGCACGGCGAAAAAATCCGAGCGCTGCGAAATTTGGTAAGTCCCGGGTTGTCCGGCCGCACTTTCCGCTTCGATCCCCATCTTCCCCGCTCCGGCAAAAATCTGGCGAGTGATGAGAAATGGGAGAACGCCGGATACGATTCGGTCCCAGGTCACATCGCGCCGCATCAGGTAGTTGTCGTGGCAACCGTAGCTGTGGCCCGAAAAATCAGTGTTGTTTTTGTAAAGGCGGATCGCTTGGTCGTTAGGCAGTTTCAGGTTTCGGCGGCGCGCGCATTCCGCCAGGATGCGTTCCCCGGCTTTGTCTTGCGCGACCAGTTCGCGCAGGTTGGTGCATTCCGGGGTCGAATATTCGGGGTGCGCGTGATCGTTGTAGAAGCGCGCGCCATTACTCAGGACGAGGTCGCTTTTGATTTCCTCGAAGCTGAGCGGCCGGTTGCGATCGATCTCGAAATAGGCCGACTCATCCGTGTCCTGCAAGAGCTCGGCCGCGCGAAAGCCGCGCGCGTCGCGGTGCGGGTCTTCCAGGTCGTAGTCCCACTTCATGTGCGCGCCGTGGTCGGTGTAACCGCGCACCAGTTCGATTGATTCCGCGACCACGTCGACCGACTCCGCTCCGTCTACCGTAATGCCGTATTCCGTTTCCAGCCCAAAGACGCGTTTCATCGCGCGCTAGCATACACCGTCACGCCCGCGGCTTCCTGCGGCGCGCTGGTTTAACAAATCCGCGGCAACTGCTCACCCGAAAGCATGTCGACCACCCGGGTGCCGCCGACCTTCGTGTTCATGACGACGAAACCGGGATGCTCGGCTGTCACTTCGCCGATGACCGCGGCCGACTTGCCTAACGGATGATTGCGCAACGCCGCCAGCGCGGCCGCCTCGTCTTTGGGCGTGACAAACGCGATCAACTTGCCCTCGTTTGCCACATACAAAGGATCGAGCCCGAGAATTTCGCAGGCACCTTTCACCTCTTCGTCGATCGGGATCGCGTGCTCGTGCAAGATGATCCCCACGTTCGCGGACTGGGCGATCTCCGTGACCGAGCTGGTCACGCCGCCGCGGGTCGGGTCGCGCAGGACGTGGATATCGGGGCAGGCCGTGAGGAGATCATGCACCAGGCCGCCAAGGGCCGCCGTGTCGCTCGCGATCTCGGTCTCGAACTCCAGCCCTTCGCGGACCGACATGATGGCGATACCGTGGACCGCGACGGTTCCGCTGATGATCACCTTGTCGCCGGGATGGGCGCGGGTCGGATGAATGTTCACGCCGTCGGGGATGACTCCGATGCCGGCCGTATTGATGAAAATTTTGTCGGCCTTTCCGCGGTCGACGACCTTGGTATCGCCGGTCACGAGCTTGACCCCGGCTTCATCCGCGGCCGCGCGCATCGATTGCACAATGCGCCAGAAATCTTCCATCGGTAGTCCCTCTTCGAGGATGAAACCGACCGAGAGATAGAGCGGCTTCGCCCCGCACATCGCGAGGTCGTTAACCGTCCCGTGGACCGCCATGCGTCCGATATCGCCGCCGGGAAAAAAGATCGGGCTGACGACGTAGGAGTCGGTGCTGAAAGCCAGGCGCGCTCCGCCTAACGAAAAGATGGCGCCGTCGTGCATCGGGTCGAGCAGATCGTTGGAAAATTGCGGCCCGATGATTTTCGAGATGAGCCGGTGACTCAATTTCCCGCCGCTCCCGTGGGCGAGGACGATCTCCTTGTAGTCGGTGATCGGGATCGGGCAGCTCGCGGTCAGCAGGCTCCCCTCCGGGCCGGGCTGATCAGGTTCGAGCGCGGGTGTCGATGAGCTAGGTGACATCCTCAGCACCTAACGCGATGTGCACCAAATCCCAAATGATATGGACCGCGGTCGCGTGCGCTTCCTGGATCCGATGAATGCTAAAGGAAGGCACGATGTAACAGAAGTCGGAGACCTCGGGAAAGCGTCCGCCGTCCTTGCCGGAAAAGGCGATGCTGAGCATTTTTTTATTCCGCGCTTCCTCGAGCGCGTAAATCAAGTTGGGCGACTTGCCGCTGCTGCTGAAAACCATCGCGACATCGTTCGCCGTGGCCTGGAGCCGGAGTTGGTTGACGTAGATTCGCGTGAAATCGAGATCGTTGCTGATCGCGGTGATGGTTGCGATATCGGTCATGAGCGCGACGGCCGGAAAAGCGAGCCGCTTCTCGATGATTGGGTGATTGAACTCGACCGCAATATGGAGCGCATCGCAGAGGCTGCCTCCGTTACCCATGACAAAGAGCCGTCCGCCCTGCTTGAAGCGTTCCGCCAGGGCGCGCGACATCTCGTCGAGTGAGTCAGCATAGGTGGCGAAGAACTTCTCCTTCGTTTCCATGCTCTCAGCGCATTTGCGCAGAACTTTTTCGCGGAACGGCTCCGTCATCCGGTCCGTTGCCGTCTCGAGCGTGGTGCTCATGACTAGCTGGCCCTGGCCAGGGCCGGCGCTTCTTTGGACGAGGCGGCGGGTTTCTGCAGGTGGCGCCCGTA
>JBKJNW010000196.1:0-7242 GCA_046593335.1 Chthoniobacterales bacterium
CGCCACGAGCAGGACAAGGAGGAGAAAAACGGTCCAGGCCGCGCCTCGCTGGAATTTTGTCATAGCGCCTCGCCAAGCTACCGCAGTTGCGGCACGATCCCAACCACCATGCTCGAATTGCGCGAGGTCAGCGTCGTTTCCACCCGGGCGGCGACGGAAAACCGGCTGCTCAACTCGATCACGGCCCATTTTGCGCCGGGGCAGCTGCACGCCGTCGTCGGGCCGTCGGGCTGCGGCAAAAGCACTCTGCTCAAGGCGATCGCGGGAGTGCAGCAGCCTAACGAAGGCGGCGTCTTCTGGGCCGGGCGCGACCTCGACCGGCACGACCTCGCGCCTAACGAAATCGGTTACGTCCCGCAGTTTGGCATCGCCTTCGATTTGCTCACCGTCGCGGAAAGCGTCGCCACGGCCCTGAGTCTGCGCGTCGGCGGCCTGAGCGAGGCGGAGCAGGCCGGGCGGACCGCGCGTTTCCTTTCCGAGGTCGGCCTGACCGAGACGGGCGAGCGGCGGGTGGGCGTCCTTTCCGGTGGACAAAAACGGCGGCTCGCCCTCGCTCTCGAGCTCGTGAGCGAGCCGCATTTTTTGCTCTGCGACGAAGTGACGAGCGGTCTCGACCCGAAATCGGAAGGCGAAATCGTGCACCTCCTGCATCACCTCGCAAAGGTCGAGCAGCGCACGGTCATTTCCGTGACGCACAGCCTGCGGCACCTCGATCTGCACGACACCGTCACGGTTTTGTATGAAGGCCGGCTCGTTTACCAGGCCGCGCCAGCGTCGTTAGGCGATTATTTTCAGATCGACAATCCGGAGCTACTCTTCCCCACCCTCGGCATGCGAACGGCCGAGGAATGGGAAACGCTCTGGCAGGCACAATCATCCCAGTACGCTCCGCGCGCAGCAATCTCGCCTAACGAAACGGAAGCGCCGCCGGCGGAAGATCGCACGCCGGATTTTCTGGCCCAGTTCTTCATCCTTCTCCGCCGCCGCTGGCTCCTTTTCTTTCGCAACCGCGGCCAGATCGCCCTTCAGCTCGCCCTCCTTTTTGGCTTTCCCTGTCTCGTCGTCATCTTTGCCTGGGGCGGCTTGCCGCAGATCCAAAATCTCGCCGGCAGTTCCGCCAACGCCTTGCAGCAACTGGTCGAGACGACCGCGTTTGCCCTGCAATCGGACCGAGTCGGCAGCCTCGTCTCCGGGCTGATCATGTTCCAAGTCATCCTCCTCACCCTCATGGGCTCGAACAACGCCGCGCGCGAGATAGCGGGTGAGCGCGCCATTTTCGAGAAAGAAAAATTCGCCGGCATTCGCCCGGCCAGTTACATCGCGAGCAAGATCGTTTTCCTCAGCGTCCTGATCGTGGCGCAGTCGGCCTGGATGGGATTTTTCGTCAGCCTGATCTGTCGTTTTCCCGGCGACCTCCTCGCGCAAATCCTGATTCTTTGCCTAACGAACGCGGCGATGACTTTTGTCTGTCTCGCCATCTCGAGCCTGAGTCGTTCGGCGGAGAATGCTTCGCTCCTGTCGGTCTATCTCGTCGGCCTGCAGCTGCCGCTTTCCGGCGCGGTCCTCGCCCTGCCTCACGTGCTCGGGCTCGCGACCCGGCCGTTCATCGCCGCCTATTGGGGCTGGTCGGGTTATTGGCAGACGATGCGCGAGACTCGCTTCTACGATTTCGTCCAGAGCATGAGCGCGACGGAACTGGTCGCGTTTGAACTCTGCGCCTGGGTGCTCCTCATGCACGTCGTCGGTGGAATCCTCGTCGCCTACCTCGGCGCGAAGAACAGCCGCTGGGAGTAAGCGCCCGCGGAGGATTGCAAAAGAAACGCGGGACGTTACTCTGGCGCTCGTGGTTCGCCGGGCAAGTTCTTCCGTTAATCCGTGGTGGCTCGGTGGAGTCGTTCTCCTCGTCATCGCGGCCATCGTCGGCGGCTGGATTCTCTTCAAGAATGTGAGCGATCCCTATCGCACCCTGACTTCGCTCGATGTGCCGACTTATCTCAAGAGCGCCGACAGTTTGCGCGGCAATGTTTATAAGCTCAACGCCACCGTGGCCGCGCAGCTCGCCTGGGCGCCGAGTGAAGGACGCCTCTACTCGGTCGAGGTGCAGGACCGCGACGACATCCTGGCGCTTCTCATTCCAGCGCAGTTCAACAGCCTGAACATTCAAAAGGGGCAGCACTATTTTTTCAAAATCGAAGTGAGCGACAAAGGCATCCTCCGCGTCCGGGACATTCGCAAAGTATGAAGCGGCTCGCGCTTTTCGTTATGCTCGTCGGCGGCGCGACCTTGTCCGCGCAAGTGCCCGACACCGCTCCCGCGCAAACCGCGCCCGCGCCTCAGCCAGCGCCTGCGGCCAAGCCAGCCGCATCCGGTTCCCCCGCGCCGAAATTTCTCGGGGGCGACGTGCCCATTTTCGATCCGGCGAACGAGATCGTGACCTGGGACGGGCACAGCTGGAGCCTGAACAACAACCGTCTCTTCGAGGCGCGTTTTGAAAAATATCTCAACGCCCCGGCCGACACGAGCGCCGAGTCAAAAGCCTACCAGACCATCCTGAGCACGATCCTCGGCAAGCTCGGCCCCGGCCAGACTTCCGCCGACTCGGTCGACCAGGCTTTTCGCCTTCTGAAACGGGCGGCCAACTACGAAATGGACGCGCATCTCTGCGACGCCCTGGCTGATGCGGTTTACAGCGTCTGGCGCGCCCAGGACGCGAGCCAGCGTTTGGCCCAGGCGAATCTCGCCCTCGAACAGGAGCGGAAGAATAACGAATGGAACGCGCAGGTCGCCGCGCAGCAAAACAAGCTCGAGGGCGCGCCGTCTTCGAAGAACAAAGACGCCGCGGCGCAATGGGCCAAGGAACAACAGCTCTCGCGCGACATGGCGATGCAGCCATACACCACCCGACTGGCCGAAATTCTTGCCACGATCAAAGCCAACCAAGCGAAGAAAGAACTCAGCACGCTCGAGGCAAAAATCGAATTCCAGGCGCTCTTCGTGCAGCTCTTTTTGCAACGTCGTTTTCAGCAGGTCCTGATCGGCACTCGCTTTTATCGCGCCATTTTCAGCAGCGGCGAAAGCAAGCTCGAAGTCGGCAAGGACACGAAAGATCTTTTTGCGAAAAGCAGCGGCCTGCCGCCGACCGTCGGCACGCTCGACGCCCTCGCCCACGAAGCCATTCGGGACGTGAACGAAAGCATTCAGGCTTTCCGGTTTCTCCTGCAAAAGAACGAGCTGCAAAGCGCCTCCAAACGTTTGGCGGAGGCGTTCAGTGTCGGCGAATTCATGCCCGAAGTGCGCACCCTGCCGCGGGAGGAGAAACGCCAGGTGCTCGAGTTCTCGCAAAAGAACTACCAGCTCATCTCCGCCATCGAAGTGAAGGACTACGAACTAGCCGGCAAGCTGGTGAAAGAGCTGGACAAGCTCGCAAAAGATTTCGACGACTCGAAACCGCTGGCCGCAATTGAAACCGCGCGCACGGTCAGCGCCATGCACTTGGCCAAGGCGCGCAACGCCGCGGTCAGTGGCGACAAGGCAACGCTCGAAACCGAACTCAAGGCCGCGACCGAGATTTGGCCCCGCAACCCCGCCCTGGCCGATGTCTCCGGGCTGATTTTTTCACAGGCCGATGTGCAACAAAAAGCGCTGGTCGATCTCGACCAGCTCATCAGCCAGCATAACTATCGCCAGATTTACAACGACAAGCTGCGCTTTATCGCGGCGGCGGCGCTCTATCCCGATCGCCAGGAGCAGTTGAAGAAACTCCTCGACCAAATGCAGGTGGTTGAGACTGCCATGATCCAGGCGGGCGAAATCGAAAAGCATGGGGACTACGCCGGCGCCTGGGAAACAATCGAAAAGGTTTACCAGGATAACCCGGACGACAGCAAACTGAACCAAATGCGCGCCAGCCTAACGACTGAAGCCGCTGACTTCGTTCGCACCCTGCGCACCGCTGAACAGTTGGAGGCAAAAGATGAGATGGGCTCCAGTCTGGCCTGGTATTTGAAAGCGCAGAAGCTCTATCCCGCGAGTGAGTTTGCGCAAAGCGGAATAGACCGCCTGGTGAAGAAGGTTCTGCCCGAGTCCTAGCCGTCCGGAAGGGAAAGGAAGCCGCGCTTGTAACTCCGGGGTGCGCACGCGCCTCGCGTGCCCCGTTCGGCGCCTCGCCGAACGGAAGGAGGAATCCCAATTACGATTCTCCCCCTCTCCAACGTCACGAGGCCGGAGAAAGTTTGAAATGCTGACTTCCAGATTACGAATGTGAAATGAGCCCTTTCAGGTCTTGAATCTTCCTGCCCATAGCGGAGGAGACACTTCCTATGAAACAAAGATTTCTCCTCCTTGTCCTCGTCAGCCCTTTCCTATCGGGCGCTCTCTACGCCGATTGTTCGCTCCAAAAAACCGGCAACGTCCCGCTGCCTGACCTTGGCAGTGGGATGTATCAGGGCTTCGTCGGCGGACTTTATCCGGGCGGGAGCAATGTCCGTCCTGCTGCGCATGAAGCGGCCGGTTTATCCGAAGCTAACCAAATCAAGCCCCTTGATGCCAAGGGCGCCTCGGATAACAGCCACGGTCTTATCGGCTTGGTCTCGATCGGGATATCGAACACGACCGATGAATTCGGCAGCGGCGGCCCAAACTCTTTCAAACCCCGGGCCGACGCCGATCCGAGTAAAGATCCAAAGGTTACTATCGTCGACGGTGCTCAAGGCGGGAAAGACGCCGCCGCCTGGGCGGATCCAAATGACGGCACGTGGTCGACGCTGGCGCAACGTCTCGCCGCCGGCGGAGTCGCCGGACCGCAGGTGCAGGTGGCCTGGGTGAAGCTAGCGCTTGAGTATCCAAACAGCTACGGCGGCTTTCCCGCCTCCGCCCAACTTCTTCAAACCGACATTGAAGCAGTGCTGCGTCACTTAAAAGCGCTCTATCCTAATCTCCAGATCGCTTATCTCTCCAGCCGCACCAGAGCTTATACGAATGAACCTGCCACGCTCAATCCGGAACCGTTCGCCTATGAATCAGGATTTGCTGTGCAGTGGGTCGTTGCGGACCAAATCTCCGGGAGCGGTAACTTGAATTTTGATCCAAACAAGGGCGCGGTTGTCGCTCCCTACCTGAGTTGGGGTCCCTATCTCTGGGCCGACGGAATCAATCCCCGATCCGACGGCTTCACCTGGCTGTGCGGCGACGTGCAATCGGATTTCACTCACCCTTCGGACAACGGAGTGGAAAAAGTCGCGAGTCAGCTGCTGGCTTTCTTTAAGACAGATCCGACCGCAAGCCCGTGGTTTCTCAAACAAAAACCGGCGAACCCCCCGACAGTCGGCTCGGCCGCGCTTCCCGCCGGCGGTCCGCCGGGAGTTTCGGTTCAATTCTCGGCCAGTGTCACTCCCGCCACTAATATCGCGTCTTATAGCTGGACCTTTGACGACGGAACATTTTCCCAGGAGCAGAATCCCATAAAGACCTTTCCCGCGGCGGGTAACTATAGTGCTTATCTTACCGTGACGACTGACACGGGGGACTACGCCACCTCTGCGGTGGGGGTCGAGGTGGGCATGCTGCCGGCAAACCTTCTCAACGTCTCGACGCGTCTCCAGGTTAGCGGTGGAGAGAACGTTGCGATCGGCGGATTTATTGTCACGGGCAACGGCACCAAGCAGGTTCTGGTGCGTGGCATCGGTCCGTCCCTCGCCGCGCAAGGAGTCAGTAATGCTCTAAGCGATCCTTCCTTGGAACTGCATGACTCTACCGGTGCGCTCATCGCCAGTAATGATAACTGGGAGACGACTCAGACCGGTGGAATCATCGCCGCGGACCAGGCCAAGACTATCCGGGCGACGAACATCGCTCCGACCGACTCAGCCGAAGCGGCCATCCTCGCGCAGTTGACTCCCGGCTCCTACACCGCAGTCATGTCTGGCGTCGGAGGTGGAACCGGGCTTGGGCTGGTCGAAATATACGATCTCGACCAAGGGTCACCGGCCACAATCGCCGATCTGAGCACACGTGGGTCAGTCGGGACTGGGGCCGACGTTTTGATCGGCGGCTTTATCCTAGGCGGTTCGGAAGCTTCCACCGTGGTAGTGCGTGCGCTTGGCCCTTCGCTCGCCAGCGCTGGCCTGACAAATGTCCTGGCGGATCCCACGCTTGAAGTACACGACGCCGAGGGAACCTTGACCGCTTCCAACGACAATTGGGCCGACACGCAACAGGCCGCAATCATGACCGCCGGGCTCGCCCCTATAAATGCGCAGGAATCCGCTCTTGAGAGCACGCTCGCGCCGGGAAGTTATACCGCCATCGTGGCGGGCAGGAATGGCGGAGGAGGCCTGGGCCTGGTGGAAGTTTACAAGATTCAGTGAAGGACTAACGAGCGTTGAGTGCCTGCCCGCACTTGGAGCGACGCCATCCTCTCCGGGGGAACGCACGCGGCCGCTGCCCGCAGTTCCATTTGCCTAACGAAAACCAGCCTCTCCTTCCTTGTGCAGACGCGGGCCTTTCGCGACCAGCTTCTCGCGCGCCTGCTCGACCGGAATGTTCGGGCAGCTATCGATCCAGGGTTGCCCCTCGGGCGCCGCCCAGCGCACCGCGTTGCGCAGGACTTGCCTAACGATCGGGTGGAAATAGATCGGATAGGTCTCGTGCCCGGGCCGGAAATAGAAAATCTTCCCGTTGCCGCGTTTCCAGGTGCAGCCACTGCGAAAGACTTCGCCGCCTTCAAACCAGGAGAGAAAGACGATCTCGTCCGGCGCCGGAATGGCAAAAGGCTCGCCGTACATTTCGGTGTGCTCGATCTCGAAAAAGCGATCGATCCCTCGCGCAATCGGATGGCCAGGATTGCAAACCCAGAGCCGTTCGCGCTCGCCCGCTTCGCGCCAGGTGAGCGAGCAGCTCGTGCCCATGAGGCGCTTGAAGACTTGGAGTAATGCGCGGAATGGAGCGCAATGAAGCCCATCCCTTCCCAGATGCGGCCGAGGACGCACTCGACCGCAGCGTCACTCACTTCGCCATGGGCGGCGTGGCCCCACCAAAGCAGGACGTCGGTTTGATCGAGCCTGCTTTGCGTCAGGCCGTGCTCGTCATCCTGCAGCGTCGCGGTCTCGACTTCAAAAGCCGGGTCCTCCCGCAGACCTTCCGCAATGCAGTGGTGCATCCCGTCGGGATAAATCCCGGCGACGACGGCGTTCTTGCCCTCGTGCACATTTTCGCCCCAGACGAGGACGCGGATCTTCTCGGCCA
>JBKJNW010000128.1:0-3024 GCA_046593335.1 Chthoniobacterales bacterium
CCGCCATTGCCCAATCGCTCCGCCGCTAAGCTCGGTTTGCGTTGCGACACGCGCTCCGATAACCTGAGCACCAATGGCAAAATCCGGTCTCGGCAAAGGTCTCGGCGCCTTAATCAGTACTTCCCCCGCCCTCCGTTCGCCCGAGCCAGAGAGCGGCGAGCGGGTGCAGCAAATCAGCCTTCTCCAGATCGTGCCCAGCCCGCTCCAGCCGAGGCGCGAATTTGAGCGGGCCGCGCTCGAGGAGCTGATCGATTCCATCCGCCAGCGCGGCATCATCCAGCCCCTTATCGTTAGGCAGGTGAACCATCAATTTGAGCTCATCGCCGGGGAACGGCGCTGGCGCGCGGCCAAGGAAGCGGGCTTGAACGAGGCCCCCGCGATCGTTAGGCAGGCGACCGACCTCGAAGTCCTCGAGCTGGCCCTGATCGAAAACTTGCAGCGCGCCGACCTCAACCCAATCGAGGAAGCGCAGGCTTACGCGCGGCTGGCGAGCGAGTTTGGGATGCGCCAGGAAGAGATCGCGGAAAAGGTCGGGAAAAGCCGGGCCTCGATCGCAAATGCGATGCGTTTGCTCGATCTCGATCCGCAGGTCCAGACTTGGGTCGTGCAGAATTTGCTCTCGGTTGGGCATGCCAAGGTGCTGCTGGGATTGAAAGCGCACGACGAACAACGCCTGATGGCGGAGAAAATTTTGCGCCAAAGCTCAACCGTGCGCACGACCGAACGGATGGTTGCGCGCCAGCTTGGCAAACACGGCGGCACCCGGCGGCTGAAACGCGCCGCAGCCGAAAACTCCGCCGCCGTCGACGATCTGGTTAACCGGCTGCAACAATATCTCGCGACCCACGTCAGCATTCAGCACGGCGAAAAAAAGGGCCGGATCGAGATCGAGTATTACGGCGCGGACGATCTCGAACGGGTCGTGACGCGGCTCGGCCTGCCGCCCGATGCCTAAAAAAAAGAAGCGCCCCAGTCGCCGCCCTCAGCATCCTGCCGCGCCGAAGTCGATGGCGCGTTTTGATTGGCCACGCCACGGCGGCTATGCCCTTCTCGCTGCCGCGGTCCTGCTCGTTAGTCTGTTTTTCTTCCTCCGCCCGAGCGGGCCGCGTTATGGCCAGCCCTGGAAAGAATTTTCCGGCGCCAACGCCCTGCGCCATGTCCAGGCCCTGGTGAGTCTGGGGCCGCGCCCGCCGGAATCGGACGCGATTAAGAGAGCGCGCGCCTACCTTCATGCGCAACTGGAGGCGACCGGCTGGCAGGTGATCGATCAGCCCTTCGCCGCCCAGACGCCGCGCGGTACGGTGCAATTTGTCAATGTCATCGCGCGCCGGCCGGACCAGCCGGAAAACGAAAAGCTCTTTCTCGTCGGCTCGCACTACGACACGAAAACGTTTGAGTCGATCCAGTTCGTCGGGGCGAATGACGGCGGCTCGAGCAGCGGCGCGCTGATCGAGCTCGCGCGCGTGCTTAGTCTTCACCCCGAGCTGGCGTCGCGAATCGAACTGATATTTTTTGACGGCGAAGAAGCCTACGAACATTTCAGCAAAACCGACGGACTCTACGGCAGCCGCTTTTTTGCCGAGAAAGCGAGAAAGGCAAACCGGGTCCAGCATTACGAAGGCGGCATCGTCTGGGACATGATCGGCGACCGCGATCTCACCATCACTCTGCCGCCGGACTCGCCGGCCAAACTGGCGGAGGGAATTTTCGGCGCGGCCGATGCCCTCCAGGTGCGCAATCATTTCACCTATCAAAACGGCGACATCCTCGACGACCACACCCCCTTCAACGAGGTGGGCATTCCGACGATCGACCTGATCGATTTTGATTATCCGCCCTGGCACACCGCTGGCGACACGATGGACAAGCTGAGCGCGGAAAGTCTGCAAACGGTCGGCGCGGTCACGCTCTATTTCCTGGCGGAGCGCGCCTTTCCCCAATGAAGCGAGGCCTTCTCGGCGCGCTGCTCGGGCTGTTTCTTGGAATTGGCGCGGGAGAATATCTCAGCGCTTCGTTTCCCTTCCGGGCCTGGCTTGGTCATGTCGTTAGGCGGGGAGAATTGCAGGCGCTGGTTGGGCGGCGGGGGATTTACGAAAACGATGTCGAACGGACCTTGCAGGCAGATCTTTTCGCGTTTGGGGGCGAAGCCTGGGAACTTGGGCCACCCGTTGCCGTCGAGCTGAAACGCGCCGCGTTGCAGCGCCTGGTCGAAGAGGAAAATTTGAATCGGAGTGCGAAGAACGAAGCAGTCGGCCCGGCTGCCCTGAGCGGCGCGACCCAGCTGCTGCGCGACCAATTTCGCGATGAAAAAAGCTGGGAGAAATCGCTCGCCGGCGCTGGCCTCAGCTCGCGCACCCTCGCGCGTGAGGTCACGCGCAATCTGTGCGCTCGCGCCTGGCTCGAAAAGCAATTGGCCAGCCGAATTCAGCCTAACGACACCGAGGTGGAACGCTATTACGAGGCACATCAGGCCGCCTTCCAGGAACCGTTGCGCCTGCGCGCCAGTCACCTCTTTTTGGCTGCGCCCGAAGGTTACCCGGACGAGGTCGTCGAGCGCCAGCAAACCCTGATCGAGCAGATCGCCAAACGCCTCGCTAACGGAGAATCGTTCCCGGCGCTGGTTGCGGAATTTTCCGAGGATGAAGCAACGAAAAAGCGCGACGGCGACCTCAGTTACTTCGCCGAGACCCGCATGCTGCCAGAGGTCTTCGGGGCGGCCGATCAGCTCCAGCCGGGCCAGATCAGCGGGCCCGTCCGCAGCCGGCTCGGTTTCCACCTCGTGCGCCTGACGGAAGTGCGACCGGCCCAATCGCTAGGCGCGGAAGCGCGTCCAGAGATTGTGGCGCTGCTCGAGAACGAGAAACGGACCGCGGCGCTGGCCGCAATTCTCACCCCGGCGATTGCGCGCTGAGATTGCCTCACACAATTCGCGTTTGCGGCGCGGCGGAAACGATCTCAATTTTCACTCCGCCCCGGAGGCAACAAACATATGGCACGCTCGAAAAACAAAAACGTCGGCTTGAT
>JBKJNW010000135.1:0-4841 GCA_046593335.1 Chthoniobacterales bacterium
GAGCAGTTCGACGCTCTCGTCGTTCAGGACGTGGAAATGGTCGCCATCGATCCGGGTCACGCCGCAATGGCCGTGACTCATGTATTCGCAAAGGCAGACATCGGTCAGGACGAGAAGATCGGGGCACTCCGCCTTGATCGCGCGCACGGCCTGCTGGACGACGCCCTGCTCGGCGTAGGCCCCGGAAGCCTCTTCGTCCTTTTCGTTAGGGATGCCGAAGAGGAGGACGGCCTGCAACCCGGCGGCGGCAGCGCGCGCAGCCTCGGCCGCGACTTCACCCGGCGAAAGTTGAGCCACGCCCGGCATGCTGGCGATGGCGCGGCGGGCCTTGATTTTTTCGTTCACGAAAAGCGGGAGGATGAAATCGTGCGGGCTGAGATTGGTCTCGCGCACGAGATTGCGCAGGGCGGCGGTGCGCCGGAGGCGGCGCGGGCGATGGACCAGTTTTCTCACCGGCCGAGGCTACGCGCACGGGTCGGGTCGGGCAAGCTCCCCGGGGACGCACGATATTTAATGTGGGAGGGGCCTTTGTGCCCCGATGGGTTTGTGGCGCGCTGACAGATCGGGGCACAAAGGCCCTCCCACATTGCTCCCCGGAGTTGTGCCGCCGCGCGCGACGGTGTTTGTTGCGCCGGTTGAAGCGCGCGCCGGATTATCTGCTGATCGATGTCAGTAATTCCTATACGAAGCTGGCCTTCGCTTCGCGTGATAAGCTGGGCGCGACGAAGCGGATTGAGACCGCGCGCCTGAGTGCGGCGGCGCTGGCGAAATTCATCCGCCGCCACGCCTTGGAAAAGATTGTCGTCTCTTCCGTGGTGCCGAAGAAGGACGCGCTCATCCGGCGGGCGGCGGGGAAAACCGAAGTCCTGTTCGTGAGCGCAAAATGCGAGCTTGGGGTGGGCGTCGATTATCCCGGCCCAGAATCGATCGGAGCCGATCGCCTGGCCAATGCCGCGGCCGTGGCCGCCCTTTACGGCACGCCGGCGGTGGTGGTGGATTTCGGGACGGCCGTGACCTTCGATGTCGTCTCGGCCGAACGCTGTTACATCGGCGGTGTCATCGCGCCCGGGCTGGAAGCGATGACGACTTACCTCTACAATCGCACCGCGCTGCTCCCGAAACTTTCCCTGGCCGAGCCGCGCCGCGCGGTCGGGCGCTCGACCAAGGCGGCCATGATGTCGGGCGCGATTTTTGGTTACCGCGGTCTGGTGAAAGAGATCCTGGCCAAGATCGGCGCGGAAGCGTTTGGGAAAAAGCGCGCGCAGATCGTCGCCACCGGCGGCTACGCGAAGTTGATCGCCGCCCGCCTGCCGGAGATCGACGCCGTCCGCCCGGAACTAACCCTGGAAGGTCTGCGCATCATCGGAAATCTCAATCGTTAGGCAAAGGCGACGCTTGATCTTGCCTAACGACGATGCGCCGGTCAAGCAACTGCTCGCCGTCGAACTCGAAATAACCGGTGAAATGTACGCCCTTGATCAGGAGCGGGAGCCAATGGCGGTCATCCGCCCACATCTCTTCGTAGGGAATGGCGTCGAGCGGCGTCCAGAGCGGGACGGCTTCGTCGGTCTCGTGCGGTTCACCCTCGAAATCCTGCGCGTGGAAGACCGCGCAATGCAGGCTGTAACCGTCGCGGAATTGGAAGTGCAATTCGCCATGCTGGATCGCGCCGCGCGGTCTGATCCCGAGTTCCTCCTCGGTTTCGCGCAGGGCCGATTGCAGCGGCGTTTCGCCTGGATCGATCTTGCCGCCCGGGCCATTGATCTTGCCCGCGCCAAAGCCGCGTTTCTTGCGAATGAGGAGAATTTTTTCGTCGCGCACGACGAAGAGAAGGTTGGCGCGGACGCGCGGTTCCCAGGTGGTCCAGTTGGTCAGGGCGCTCAAAGTCTTATATCTTGTCAGCGGCAAGGGAGATGGGCTTGATGGAAAGGGAATGAGAGCAGGGTTCGGCGCGTTATTTTTTATCCTCGTCCTGAGTTCCTTCGCGGCCAGCAACGTGGCCCCGACGAAGGCGGAACTTGAGGCAATGTATGCTGCCGCTGCCCAGGACCTCAACGCTGGAGATTATCGCGAGGCGCTGAAGAAACTCGATGCGATCGATGAGCGCCAGCCTGACCTGGCGGCGGCGCAGAATCTTCGCGGCGTGGCCTTGATGCGGCTGACGGAATACCGCAACGCCGAGACCGTCTTGCGCAAGGCGCGCGCGATCGATCCCGGTTTTTGGGAAGCGCGTTACAATCTGGCGGAGGTGCCTTTTTTAGCCAAAAACTGGACCCTGGCGCGGAGTCGCCTGAGCGAACTGATCGCCGAGCCTAACGAGCACGTCGACGGCGCGACGCGCGACCTGATTCAGTTCAAGATCCTGCTCACCTCTCTGCTGGAAGAAAAATCGAAGCAGGCCGCGGCCGCTCTGGAGAAACTGCAATCTTCGCCGGAAAGCCCGGCGCTTTATTATGCCAGGGCCGCGTTCGCCCTGCAGCACCGCGACGAAAAGGAAGCGAAGGAGTGGATGGCGACGGCAGCGAAGGAATATTCGCCGCAGTTGAACCGGCTCTTCACGGAGTCGTTCTACGAAGTCGGCTGGTTGCCGAAGCCCAAGGATGCGACGCCGATCGCGCTCGAGGTGAGCTCGCCGGCGGAGCGGGTGGCGCGCGCGCAGGCGGAGCTGGCGCGGGCGCAACGGGCTTTCCGCCAGGGCGATTTCGATGGCGCGGAGAAGCTGCTTGATGGCGTAGAGGCGATCGCTCCAAACCAGGCGGTCGCTTATAATCTGCGGGGCGAGATTCTGCTCGAGCAGGGGAAGATCGACGAGGCGGAAACTGCCTTGCGCAGCGCCCTCGCAGCCGATCCGCAACTTCTTTCCGCGCGCTACAACTCTGCCCGGGTACCGTTCGCCCGAAAAGATTTCGCCGCGGCCCGGAAGGAATTGGAGGCATTGCAGGGCGCGTTCTCAGGCGCGGGGGAAGAGCGGCGCGAACAGCTCATCCGTTACCAGATTTATCTCACGCTCCTGCTCGAAGGCCGGGAAGGCGCGGCCCAAAAAGCACTGGACGAATTCAAGATGATGGATGGCTCGCCCGCGCTTTACTACGCGCAAGCGGCCTGGGCTTTTCAGCATGGCAACGCCAAGCTGGGGAAAAATTGGGTCGCGAACGCGGGCAATCTTTTTTCGGCGGAATTGAACCGCAGCTTTGCCGCGCCCCTGACCGACATCGGGTGGCTCGGCCATAAGACGACGGCGGCAGCCGCACCTTCGCCGACGCCGGAGCCGATGGTGGTGAAGAACGAACCGGCAGGGGACGCTACCCCACCCGCCACCGCGCCGCCTGTCGCCTCGGCCACCCCGGCAGAGGCGGTCGCGCCTGTTTCGCCTTCGCCGGCTCGGACGGAAAAGGAGGTCGCGCGCAAAGAGACAACGCCGGCCCCGACGCCGGAGGAGTCACCCAGCCCCACGCAAGTCGCGCGAGCCGGGAAAAAGCAGGAGAAGGAATCGAGCGAATCGACGAAATCCGAAAGAAAACGCTCTGCGCGCAAGAAATCGCGGGAGAGCGAGGAAACCGCGGACACCCGATCGAAACGGGCGCGCGTCGCGACCGAACCACCCGCTCGCGTCGCCGCTTCGCCGCCGCCGAGTCCCGCTCCGACGCCAGTGCGCGAAAACATCGGCGAGAAGGTGCGCAACTTCTTTCTCTATCCCTTTAAGCGACCTCTTTTGACCCCAACCCCGGTGCCGGCCAAGGCCGCTCAGCCTGCCGCCGCGAACGCCAGCCCGACCCCGTCCGCAGGGCGTCGGCGGAACAATTAATAACTTGTCATCTTCGACCGTCGGCGGTTTGATGCAGCCGTAATGCACCTCAGAAAGTTCGCTGTAATTGTCCTCCTGGTTTTCAGTTCTTTCGTGGCCTACGGAGTTAATTCCACGAAGCCCGAATTGGAGGCGATGTATGACAAGGCCTTTAGCGCCTTTGACCAAGCGCGCTACGGCGATGCACTCAAGGCCCTCGACGCGATCGATGTCGCCCAGCCGGACCTGGCGGAATCGCTCAACCTGCGGGGCGTGGTTTACATGCGCCAGGAAAAATTCGACCCGGCCGAAGTGGCCTTGCGCAAGGCGCTTTCGCTGGAACCGAAGTTTTGGAACGCGAGCTTTAACCTGGCCGAGATTCCGTTCCTAAAAAAGGACTGGAGCGAGGCACGCAACCGCTTCACCGCCCTGATGGCGGGAGGCGAGGGGGAAGGCCTTCAGCCCGAGACGAGGCAGCTCATGGAATACAAAATTTTCCTGACCTTCGTCATGCAAGGGAAGGAAGGCACAGCCGACTGGATCCTGAACAAATTCGAGGGCAAAAAGAACAGCCCGGCGCTTTATTACGCCAATGCCGCGGTCGCCTTTCGGCACGACAACCCGAAGGAAGCGAAGGACTGGCTGGCTGCCGCGAATAAGCAATTTCCCGGGTCGCTGAACAAGCTCTACGCCGAGTCCTTCTACGAAGTCGGCTGGATGCAAAAACCGGCCGGCGAAGCCCGAGCCGCGATCGAGATCACCTCTGTGACGGAGCGGAGCGAACGGCTGAAGGTGGACGCCAAAGCCAACCTCGAGAAAGCGGAGCGGGCTTTTCAGCAGCGCGATTTTGAGGCCGCCTTCAAATCGCTCGACCTGGCGGAGAAGGGCGCGCCTAACGATGCCCCGACGCTTAACTTGCGTGGCGAAATTCTGATGGAGCAGGAGAAATACGTCGAGGCAGAAGACGTTTTCCAAAAGGTGCTCGCGGTGAATCCGAAATTCCGCGAGGCGCAATACAACCTCGCGCAAATTCCCTTCAAGAAAAAGGAATACGCCA
>JBKJNW010000131.1:0-16711 GCA_046593335.1 Chthoniobacterales bacterium
TGCTGCTGCTTGCGCTGGCGCGTAGTCGAGAGCCGGCGGTTGCCGGGGCGCGGTTGGTTTTGATTCGCTTTCGCTCTCATTTTTTTGCGGGCCGGGCGGCGAGTGAGAGTTCGATGATGCGGCGGCAGAGTTCCGGATAAGGGATGCCAGCGACGCCGGCCGCGTCCGGGAGCAGGCTGGTCTCGGTCATCCCTGGAATGGTGTTGATCTCGAGGACGGACGGCTCGTTCCGCGGCGAGAGCATGATGTCGACCCGGCAATAAACCTTCAGGCCTAACGAATGGGTGGCGAGCAAAGCGAGGTCCTGAATTTTACTCGTGAGATCGCCCGGGATCTGGGCCGGGCAGACATGCTGCGCGCCGCCGCCGCCCTGCGGATTGAGGAAAGGATACTTGTCGTTGAAATCGTAAAAGCCGCTCTTCGGGATGATCTCGAGCACGGGGAGCGCAAGATCGCCCAGGACGCCGATCGTGAGCTCGCGGCCGGGAATGAATTGTTCGACCAGGAGTTCATTGTCGTATTTGACGGCGTCGGCCAGGTCGGTCGCGATCGCCGATTCCTCTTTCACGATGTAGACGCCGACGGTCGAACCCTGGCGGGGCGCTTTGATGACGTAGGGCAGGGGGAGCGTAGGCGTTTCGCCGGCATGGATAATTTCCCAGGTGGGGGTCGCGACGGCGTGTTTCGAAAATTTTTGCTTCGAGGCGATCTTGTCGAAGGCGAGACGGCTGCCTTCGACGTTTTCGCCCGTGTAAGCCATGCCCCGGTCCTCCAGGATCTGCTGCAATTGGCCGTCCTCGCCGAAAGTGCCGTGAACGGCGATGAAGGCGAGTTCGGTGTCGTTAGGCAAAGCGAAATCGGCGTTTTCCACATCCACCTCGGTCACATCCGCGCCTAACGAGCGCAGGGCTTTGGCCACGCCGGCGCCGGTGGCGAGCGAGACCTTGCGCTCCGAGCCCGGGCCGCCCATGAGGACGGCGATTTTCTTGCCGGTGAGTTCGATCATTCCGCTTCTCCCACGATTTGCACTTCGGTTTCGAGCTCGACGCCCCGCTCTTTCCGCGCCGTTTCCTGGATCTGCCCGATTAATTTCAAGACTTCGTCGGCAGTGGCGGCGCCTTCATTGACGATAAAATTGCCGTGCACTTCCGAGACCCTCGCATCGCCGACGCGGGATCCTTTCAAGCCGAGTTCATCGACCAGTTTGCCGGCCGGGCAGACGGCTGGGTTCTTGAAAATGCAGCCGGCACTTTTCGCCGCCGGCTGAGTCGTGCGCCGTTTTTCCTGCGACGCGTCCAATCGCCTAACGATTTCCTCGGGGGTTGATTTCTCGCCGCGAAAGGCGGCGGAGACGGCGAAATTTTGCTCGAGCGAGGGAACGTGGCGGTAGTGCACCTCCAGCTCGGCCGGAGTTTTTTCGTGCGCGACACCTTCGCGATCGAGATAACGAACCCGCACCACCTGGTCGAAGGTCTGCACGCCCATTGCCCCGGCGTTCATGCGCAGGCCGCCGCCGACCGAGCCGGGGATTCCTTCCATCCATTCAAAGCCGCCGATCCCGGCCGCTTTTCCGGCAAAGGCGATCTGCTTCAGCTTCGCTCCTACGCCGGCCGTGACTTCGAGACCCTTCGTTTCAACGTTATCGAACTCGCCGCCGCCGGGATGAACCACGACACCCCGAATCCCGCCCGCGCGCACGAGAAGATTCGAGCCACGGCCGATAACGAACAGCGGCAGGTTTTCTCGCCGGCAAAACCGGATCAGTTTCGCGAAAGCTTCCTCGGTTCTCGGTTCGACCCAGAACTGCGCCGGGCCGCCGACGCGCAGGGTGGTGTGTTTCGCGAGTGGCTCAGCCAGGCGGACTTCGCCCTTCGGTCCGACGATTTCCTTCAATCGTTCCGCGATGACCAGCTCGGCCGCGAGCTTGGCTAATTGCTCATGCACGTTGCCCGCGCCGAGGCTGAGAACGAGATCTCCCTCGAGCAGCATTTGCCCGAGGTCGCCGTGCAACCGATCGAGCCTCGGCTGATAGGAGACCGCCCGATGACCGTGCTGCGAGATCGCATCCGCAATCGTTTGCCCGCTCACCCCCGGCAAAGGCGCTTCGCTCGCCGCGTAAACGTCAGTGATCACGACCTGGTCGGCATCATCAAAGGCCGCGCCGAAATCATGCTGCAACGCTTTGGTGCGGGAGTAGCGATGCGGCTGAAACATGGTCAGGACGCGTTTGCGCCCGGCCGAGCGCGCGGTCGCGAGAGTGGCCCGGATTTCGGTCGGGTGATGCGCGTAATCGTCGACCAAAAGGAAGCGGTCGCTCTGATATTTGATCTCAAAACGGCGCCGGGCGTGGCGAAAAGTGCCTAACGATTTGGCGATTTTCGCGAAAGGAATCCCGAGCTCGGTTGCGAGCGCGATGACGCCAAGCGCATTGCTCACATTGTGTTTGCCGGGCACGCTAAGGGTGGCGTCGCCCAGTTTTTCTTCGCCCCGCTGCACGCAGAAGGTAGCGGCGAAGTCGTGCAGTTCGATCCCGGTCGCGCGGTAGCGCGCCTTCTCACCGAACCCGTAGGACACGGTCCGCGCGTGTTTCCCGCAAACGCGCGGGGCATGCAGATCGTCGGCGCAATAAAAGACAGTGCCCCTGGTCTGACGCAGCAGCTTGTCGAAGACCTCTTCGATCGCCGCCATGTCCTTGTAGTAATCGAGATGTTCTTCCTCGACGTTGAGGATGAGAGCGTGCTCCGGTTGAAAAAGCTGGAGGGTGCCGTCGCTCTCATCGCCTTCCGCGACAAAATATTCACCGCGTTCATCCCAATGCGCATTGCTCCCGAGAATCGGGATTTCCGCGCCGACGTAATGTGACGGATGCAGGCCGCCGCCGCGCAGGACGTGCGCCGCCATTGCGGTCGTGGTCGTCTTGCCGTGCATCCCCGCGATGATGATGCCGCGTTTGCCGAGCATGATGGCGGCGAGCGCCTCGGCCCGGCGAATGGCTGGGATCTTCCGCTCCCGGGCCGCGACCAGGATCGGATTGTCCTCCTTAATGGCGGAGGAGAAAACGATCAGCTCCGCGCCTTCCGCGTTCTCGGCCCGGTGCGGCGAGGAAAAACGCAGGCCGAGCTGGGCCAGACGTTGTGTCTCCTGGGTTTGCGCTTTGTCCGAGCCGCGGACGTCGTGTCCGAGCTCGAGGAGGAGCGCGGCGATGCCGCTCATCCCGCTGCCGGCGACACCGATGAGGTGGATCGCGTGACGTTCCGCGGTCAGGAATTTTGGCAGATCAGGCAGCAACGGCATCATTCGGCTGGCTATATTTTTCCATCGTTTCGACGACCAAAGCGGCCGCGTTTTTCGGCGCGAGCGCTTCGGCGTTGGCCGACATGCTGCGGAGGGTGACATGATCACTCAGGAGGTCGCGGATCTTCTGCGCGAGCATGTCGCCCGTCAGCTCGGCTTCCCTGACCAGAAGAGCGGCTTTTGCCCTGACGAAAATCTCGGCGTTGCGCGTCTGGTGATCGTCTGCGGCGTAGGGATACGGAACGAGGAGCGCGGGCAGGCCGAAGGTGG
Source organism: Chthoniobacterales bacterium (assembly GCA_046593335.1). Lineage (GTDB taxonomy): Bacteria > Verrucomicrobiota > Verrucomicrobiia > Chthoniobacterales > UBA10450 > Palsa-1392. Next base: position 3,565 of record JBKJNW010000131.1, read on the forward strand.
CCAGCTCGGCCAGACTGGCGGCGCCGCTGCGGGCGATGGCGAAGTCGGCCGCGCTGTAAACGTCCTCCATCTGGTGATGAAAGGCGGCGACGAAAGCCGGAATATTTTCGCGCCGATAATTATCCTCCAGCAGGCGCGCATCGCGGCTCCCGGCGAGATGAATGACTTGGAGCGCGAAACCCTGGAGCGCGGGCATGGCCTTAATCAGCGCCTGGTTGATCCCGCTCGCACCCTGGCTCCCGCCCATCACGAGCAACGTGGGTTTACCCGGTTCGAGACCGAGTTTGGCGAGCGCTTCCTGGTGGTCGAGCCGGCGCAGGGTGGAGCGAATCGGCGTGCCGGTGAATTCCGTCCGGGCCTTGGGAAAAAAAGCGGCGCATTCCTGGAAACCGAGGAGGACGGCGCGAACAAAGCGCGCGGTGTGGCGGTTAGCCTTGCCGGGGAAGGCGTTGGATTCGTGGATGAAGGTCGGTATCCCGCGCATCCGCCCGGCAATGACCGGCGCGGTCGAAGTGAAACCGCCCATCCCGAGCACGACGTCCGGCTTGAACTTGCGAAAAATCCCGCGGCACAGGGAAAGGCTCTCGTTGAATCGCCTAACGAACGCGAGAATGGCCGGGGAAAAAGGCGAGGGGAGAGCAACGGTCGGGAGTTTCTCGAAATGAAATTCACTTCGCCCTTCGGCCACGAGGGTGTCGATCTCCTTCTCGGAAATAAAGAGCAGCACCTCGTGCCCGTGTTCCCGCAGCACTTCGGCAACGGCGAGACCGGGAAAGAGATGCCCGCCTGTTCCTCCACATGCGATCACGGCATTCATGAGGCGAGCCTTCCATTACGCTCGGCGGCTGACTCCGGGTAGCGCACGCGTCTCGCGTGCTGGCGACGGCGTCTCACGGTCGTGGACTTTTCGACGGAGGCGAAGTTTGCCCTAACGATTTCGCTGCCAGAGAAAGTTCGTCGCGGTGAGACACCGCGACCAGCACACGAGACGTGTGCGCTACCCAGAGCTTGCGTTCCCAGTTTCATCAGATTCTTGGGGTCCCCCGGGCCCGCAGCGCCATTTCCCTTCTCGGCGCGGGCTCGAGCACGCCCTGTCGGTAGATATTCAAGAGAAGCCCAACCGCGAAAAGCGCTACCACAAGATTCGAACCGCCGTAGCTGACGAAGGGCAGGGGCAGGCCTTTGTTTGGCAAAAGCGAAGTCACAACCCCGATGTTGATCGCGGCCTGGAAAGCAATCAGCGAAACGATCCCGCTCGCCAGGAGCATGCCGAAGCGGTCGCGGGCATGGAGCGCAATCGTAAGTCCGCAGATGATGATGAGGACGAAAAGAAAAACAACGAGGAGGCTGAAGCGCAGCCCGAGCTCCTCGCCCACGATCGGGAAAATGAAGTCGGTGTGGGCGTAGGGCAGGTAGGACATTTTTTGCCGGCCATTACCGAGCCCGAGACCTTCGATCCCGCCGCTGCCCCAGGCGATCAGGGCCTGCAACTGCTGCAGGCCGGCGGTCAGTTTGTATTTTTCGGGATGGAGAAAGGCCATGAGGCGGCCGTTTCGTTCCGCGATATGAGTCGCGAGATAAAGGATGGTGCCGATTCCGCCTAACGACAGGGTGCCGAGGAGGACGAGGTTCGTCCCGGCGATGAACATGACGACGAAGGTGGTCGCGCCGATCAGCACCGTCGTCCCGAGATCGACCTCGGTGATGATGAGGGAGAGGAGCAGACTCACGATCGCCATCGGCAAGATGAATCCGCGCAAGACCCTGCTGCTTTCCTTTTCATAACGGGCAAACCAAAAGGCGAGAAAGAAGACGGCCGCGAGCTTGGCGAACTCGGAGGGCTGACATGTGATGCCGTGGAACTCGAGCCAGCGCCAGGAGCCGTTGATCTTGTGCCGGAAGGGCGGGAGAAAACAAAGCGCCAGCCCGATTAGGGCGAGGGCAAACCAGATCGCCCAGGTTCTTTGCCAGAAATGGTAATCGATCAGGGCGGCGGCGGTGCAGGCGACGAGACCAATCCCGAGCCACATCGCATGCCGGCGGAGGAAATAGTAAACGTCGTTATGACTGTCGCGGGCGAAGGCGCCGGTGCTGAAAAGGATGACGATGCCAATGGCCAACAGTCCCAGGACCGCAAGAAACAGGATGTAGGCACTCTTCCGTTGCATCGTCGGGGTTCGTTTTCGTTAGTCTGATTTCGCCTTGCTGCTGGCCGCGACCGGGAGGTGCAGTTTTTGGCCGATCTGCAGTTTGCGCGGATCGGTGATTTGATTGAGCTCGAGCAGATCGGCTTCCGAGACTTTCAAGTGGCGCGCGATCGTGACCGGGTTGTCGCCCCTCACCACGGTGTAGATTTTGCCGGAATCGAGCACGGCCGGAGTAGTGATGACTGACTTGCTCGCGGCTGGTCTTGCGCTCTCCAGCGGTGGGACAGGGGCTTTGCTTTCGGTCTTTACCGCCACCTTCGTCACTTCGTTAGGCTCGATCGCCGCCGGTTCCTCGGTCGCAATCGCCGGGGCAACGGCGGGCGTCACCAGCGCTTCCGGCGCATTGGCGGTCGCCATCGTCTCGCGCGTTTTGATCGTGTTGAAGGCGATGATCCCGGCCACGGCGACAATGTGGAGGACGAGGACGATGAGGAGCGCGCGCGACAATTTCATGTTCGGCTCCGCCATCTGTTCGTAATCCATTCCGTCGGGCAGACCGAGGGAGCGGGAGCGGCGCGCAGTCGCGGCTTGGAGTTTCTTTCGTTTCAGGATGGATGGCATTTTCATAGTGTTGGGTCGGGCAGGCCGCGCACGAGGGCGCGGAATTGGTCGCCGCGGTCGGCGTAACTCTTGAACATGTCGAAGGAGGAGGTGCCGGGAGAAAAGAGGACGACCTCGCCGTCGCGGGCGGCGGCCTGGGCGCGTTCGACGGCCGCACTGAGCGAGCTCACCACCTCGCATTCGGTCGCCTCGCGCCAGTCGTGCGCGATCCGGGCCCCGATCTCGCCAATGAGCGCGGCGTGCCGCACTTTGCGCGCGACCAGCGGGGCGATGGAATCGAAGGCAAACCCTTTGTCCTTGCCGCCGGCGATGAGAACGATCGGCTTGGTCGCGCTGAGAAGAGCTTTCTCGAGCGCATCGAGATTGGTCGCTTTCGAATCGTTGATGTAATCGACGCCCGCGATCGCGCGGATGAATTCGAGCCGGTGCAATTGGGCGCGGTAGGCGCAGAGCGGCGGCACCATTTCCTCGAAGGAAAGGCCGCGCGCCCGCCCCACCGCGAGCGCGGCCATCATGTTCTCGGCGTTATGCGGACCGCGCAGTTGCGCCTGCGCGAGATTGAGGACGGGCTGCTGCCGGAAAACAATCCAGCCCTCGCCTAACGAAAAGTCACCGTCGTTCGTCCAGGCGCTGAAGGTGGTGACGCGCGCCTTCAGGCCGGGCAAATCCTCCGCGACGTTAATCACCGCGGTGTCGTCGGCGGTCTGGTTTTCGAAAATGCGCAGCTTGGCCGCGCGATATTCGCGGATCGACGGGTAACGATCGAGGTGGTCGGGGGCAAAGTTGAGCCAGACCGTGATCTCGGGGTGAAATTCGCGGATCGTCTCGAGCTGGAAGGAGCTGACTTCGACGGTCAGGACGACGTAGTCCTCCTTCTCGCGCGCGGCTTCGACCAGCGGCTTGCCGATGTTGCCGCAGGCGACGGTGCGCTGCCCGCAGGCGTTGAGCATTTGCGAGATCAATTCCGTTGTCGTCGTCTTCCCGTTCGTCCCGGTGATGCCGATGACCGGCACTTCGCAGAACTGCCAGCCCAGCTCCAGCTCGCCGATGGTCGGGATGTTCTTGCGGGAAAAATTTCGCCCTAACGGCAGCTCGGGATCGATCCCCGGGCTGAGCACGCCGAGATCGTAAACCGCCGGATCCTCTTCCGCCGCCGGACCGCAAAGCATGTAAACGCCCTTGGCTCGCAACGGATCGAGCCCGGCAAGTTCTTCTTCTGGCGCGCTGTCGAGCATCGTCACTTTCGCGCCTTCTTCCGCGAGCAGAAGTGCCGCGGCTTTCCCGCTCCGCCCCGCGCCCAGGACCGCGACTTTTTTGTCTTTGTAGTCGGGTTTCATCGCAGTTTCAAAGTGGCGAGGCCGAGGAGGGCGAAGACGATCGAAAGAATCCAGAAGCGGACGATGACGGTGTTTTCCTTCCAGCCGCTGAGCTCGAAGTGATGATGGATCGGCGACATGGCGAAGAGCCGTTTGCCGGTCAGTTTGAAACTCAAAACCTGGAGGATAACGGAGACCGCTTCGATGACGAAGACGCCGCCGACGACGGCGAGGAGGAGCTCCTGTTTACAGCAAATCGCGACCACCCCAATCATGCCGCCGATCGCAAGCGAGCCGGTGTCGCCCATGAAGACTTTGGCCGGGTGGCAGTTGAACCAGAGAAAGCCGAGGCCGGCGCCGACCATCGCCGCGCAGACGACCGCGAGCTCGCCGGAAAAGGGATAAAACGGGACCTGGAGATATTGCGCGATGCGAAAATTTCCGGCGGCGTAGGAGAGGAGTGCGTAGGCAAACGCGACCGTGATCGTGCAGCCGATGGCGAGACCGTCGAGACCGTCGGTCAGGTTCACCGCGTTCGATGCGCCGACGATGATGAGGGCGAAAAAGAAGAAGGTGAAGATGCCCATGTTCACGATCACGGGCAGCTTGTAGAAGGGCAGGTAGAGCGAGCGCGCCTGCACTTCGATGAGCGGGTTGAGGAGGAAAAATGCGGTGACGATGCCGGCGAGGGCGATCTGGAAAACGAGCTTCAACCGCCCGCTGATTCCGTCCGATTTTTTCCTGGTAACCTTCAGGTAATCATCCACGAAGCCGAGGATGCCGAGGTAAACCATGCAGAAAATAACGAGCCAGACGAAGGGGTTATCGGGACGCGCCCAGGCGACGGAAGCAACCACGACCGAGCCGATGACAAGCACGCCGCCCATCGTGGGAGTGCCCTGTTTGCCGCCGTGCAGTTCCGCGAGGTGCCGCACTTCCGCGGCGGTCCGAATCGGCTGGCCGACTTTGAGCGAGATGAGTTTGCGGATGACATAATTGCCGAAAAGAAGCGAGATCGCGAAGGCGGTGATGGCAGCGAGAATGGCACGGAAGGTGACGTAATAAAAAACGTTGAAGCCCCTGAAATCCTCCGTCAGGCGATGCAGATAAAACATCATGACGCGCAGTGGCTCTCCAGCTGGCGCTTGGCGAATTCTTCCAGGACGCGCTCGGTCCGGGCGGCGCGGCTGCCCTTGATCAGGACGAGATCGCCCGGGCGCGCGGCGTTGCAGAGGAAGTCGGCCACTTCCTCGACGGAAGCGAGCTCATGGCTGTTCTCCAGCCCGGCCGCGCGCGCGCCGGCCGCGATCTCGGCCGATTCCTTGCCTAACGAAATGAGATGATCGATGCCTAACGACGCCGCGGCGGCCCCGACCTCGCGGTGGCCGCGGGCAGATTCCGCCCCGAGCTCGGCCATTTGCCCGAGGACGGCGATGCGCTGGCCCTCGGTCTCGAGTTCGGCCAGGGTGCGCAGGGCGGCCTTGGTCGAGTCGGGGTTGGCGTTGTAGCTGTCGTCGATGAACTGGACGCCGTGGATGTTCTTGATTTGCAGACGCGCCTTGGTCACGGGCGCGGCGGCGAGCCCGGCGGCGCATTGCTCGAGCGACAATCCGAAAACGCGCCCGGCGGCGATGGCGAGCAAGGCGTTCTGCACCATGTGCAAACCGGGCACCGGCAGGACGGCGTGACAACGATGCGCGCCTTCGAGGATGGTGAACTCCGCGCCTTCCGCCGTTTGAACAATTCCGCGCGCCTGCACTTCGCCGCCGTCGATGCCGGCGAAAATGATCCGGGCCGAGGTGCGTTTCGCGATGGCATCAGCAAATTCATCGCTCCGGTTCAGAATCAGCGTGCCTTCCGCGCCTAACGCCGCCGCCAGTTCGCCTTTTTCCTGCGCGATCGCTTCGCGCGTGCCCATGAACTCGAGATGGGCGATGCCGATGTTGGTGATGATGGCCACGTCCGGCCGCGCCAATTGCGCGAGAGGCGCGATCTCGCCGGGATGATTCATCCCGATCTCCCAGACGCCAATTTCGTCGGCCGCGGTCGCTTCGAGCATGGTGCGGGGGAGGCCGACGTGGTTGTTGAAATTGCCTTCGGTTTTGGTGACCCGGAAGCGGTGCCCGAGGACAGAGGCGGTGAAATCCTTCGTGCTCGTTTTGCCGTTGCTCCCGGTGATGGCGACGACCTTCATGCCTAACGAGCGGCGGTATTCGGCCGCGATCTGCTGGTAGGCCACGAGGGTGTCGGCGACCCGGAGGAGGGAAAAGTCGGGACCTGGTTTGCCGGTCCAGTTTGTTTCCACGATCGCGCCGGAGGCGCCGCGCTGCATCGCCTGCTCGACAAATTTATGCCCGTCGAAATTATCGCCACGGAGAGCGACGAAGAAATCGCCCGGCTTCACCGTTCGCGAGTCGGTGCTGAGGTCGGTGATGGCGAGATCGCTTCCGCGCTTTGGCGTGGCGGTGCCAGCAAACTGCGCGATTTGATCTAGCGTGAGCGGGTCCATGGTCAGCGCGGCGATCTCATCCGGGGAGCGCACGCGACTCGCGTGCCGTTTGCGGCGACTCGCCGCAAACATCCGTGCGACGAACGAAGTAAAGGCAAAAGTTCGTGATGGCGGGTCGCCATCACCAGCACGCGGGTCGCGTGCGCTCCCCGGAGTCCGCTGCGACGCTGAGTGGAAGGATACAACACTTTCAAAACTCCAGCGGCCGGTTTTCCAACGCGCGCATGGCCATCTGGCGGTCGTCGAACGGGATCGTGTGATCGGCGAATTCCTGGTAGGTCTCGTGCCCTTTCCCGGCGATCAGAATAATGTCGCGCGGCTGAGCGAGGGCGATGGCGTGGGCAATCGCTTCCGCGCGATCAGGCACGGCCTCGTAATTCTCCGAGCGAAAACCTTTTTTCACATCGGCGATGATGGCGAGGGGATCTTCCTTCCGCGGATTATCCGAGGTGATGATGCTGTAGTCGGCGTTTTGATCGGCCACCCGGCCCATCAGCGGCCGCTTCGCCTTGTCGCGATCGCCGCCCGCTCCGAAGACGACGATGAGGCGGCGCGGTCCGAGCTCGCGCAGGGTCTTGAGAACGTTAAGGAGCGCGTCGTCGGTATGGGCGTAATCGACGAAGACCTGGAACTGGCGTTTCGCCGGCACCATCTCGAGACGGCCGGGGACCTGGGGCGACTTGGCCAGGCTGAGAACGGCTTCGCGCAGGCTTACGCCTAACGAGTTGGCGGCGGCGAGCGCGGCCATCGCGTTCATGACGTTGAAACGGCCGATGAGCGGGACGCGGACGAGGTAGATCTTGCCCCGGGCATCGAGCTGGAAAGAGGTGCCGCTGAATTCGGCGCGGTAATTGGAAGCGCGAAAATCGGCCCGCGCACTCATTCCATAGGTGATGACCGGGACGTCGTCGCCGAGGCGTTTCACGAGCTGCTCGCCGTAGCGGTCGTCGATATTGATCACCGCGGTCGCCTTCTTTTTGTTCGGCTGGTTTTTCAAGCCGGTAAAAAGCTGCGCCTTCGACTCGAAATAATTTTCCATCGTCTGATGAAAATCGAGGTGGTCCTGGGTCAGATTGGTGAAGACGGCGACGTCCCATTCCAGGCCGCGGGTTCGCTGCTGCGCGAGGGCGTGCGAGGAGACTTCCATCATCGCCGCTTTGCAGCCGGCCCCGGCCATTTGCGCGAGCATTTCCTGGAGATCGAGCGACTCCGGCGTGGTCCGGGTGGCGGGCAGGATGCGCTCGCCGATTTCGTAACGCACCGTTCCGATCAGCCCGCTGCGGAGGCCGGCGTTTTCACAGACGTGCTTGAGCAGGAAGGTGGTGGTTGTCTTGCCGTTGGTCCCGGTGACCCCGGCCATCTTCAGGCGCAGCGCGGGATTTTTGAAAAAGGTGAACGCCAGGTCGGCCAGCGCGACACGGCTATCCGCGACCACAATGGAGGTGGCGCGGGAATGCGACTCTGGGCGTTCCACCACGATCGCCGACGCGCCTCTCTCGATCGCCTGTTCGGTGAACTTGTGGCCATCTACATGGGCGCCGCGGACCGCGACGTAGAGGCCGTTTTTTTGCACCCGGCGCGAGTCGTAAAAGATGCCGTCGACCTCGCGGTCGAGCGGGCCCAGGATTTCCTGCACCGGAATGGAGTCTGCGAGAATTTTGAGCTGCATGAGGCGTGAACACGCGAGGCGGGGGAAGCTAACGGGCATTAGTTAAGGCGACTCGTCCGGCCGGGGTTTGCGTTTCAATTTCCTCATGCGGCTCAAGATCTAGATAGCGCGCCGCCTGTTCCGCGACGCGGGAAAAAATGGGTCCGGCGACGGTGCCGCCGTAATTGAGATTGGGGTCCTTGGTATGGGCGTCGTCGAGGACGACGAGGGCAACAAAAGCGGGGTTTTCCGCAGGAAGAAATCCGCTGAACGAAACGACGTATTTGTTTTTCTCGTAACCGCCCCCCGGGGCGGCTTTTTGCGCCGTGCCGGTCTTGCCAGAAATAATAAAGCCAGGCACGGCGGCCTCGACCGCGGTCCCGCCTTTTCTCACCACCCCGCGCAGGGCGAGGGCGATCTGAGAGGCGGTCTCGGGCGAGATCACTTGCCTAACGATCGTCGGCCTGAGATTGCCGGAAACGTTGCCTTTTTCGTCGATGACGGTTTTGACGATGCGGGGCTGAACCAGTTTGCCGCCGTTCGCGATCGTGGCCATCGCCATCAGCATTTGCAAAGGCGTGACCCCGACTTCCTGGCCCATCGGGATGCGGGTGATGGAAATCTTGCTCCAGCTCCGCGGCGGATGAACCATCCCGCGAATTTCGCCTGGGAGTTCGATCCCGGTGCGATCGCCAAAGCCGAAGCGGCGGATGTATTCGTAGAACTTCTGTTCGCCCAGCATCATCGCCAGTTTGGCAGCGCCGATGTTGCTCGAGTGAATGAGAACATTCTGCACGCTGAGATCGCCGTAGCCTTTGTGGCCGTGATCGTGGAGCGGGCGGCCGAAGATGTTCCAGACGCCGTTCTCGCAGAAGACCATCGAGTCGAGGTTGACCTTGCCTTCGTTGAGCGCGGCGGCTGCGGTCACGATTTTGAAAGTCGAGCCCGGCTCCATCATGTCGATGATGGCGCGGTTTTTCATCTGCTCCGGTTTCGCGTCGGAGCGGAGGTTGAGGTCAAAGTTAGGCCGGTTCGCCATGGCCAGAATCTCGCCCGTCTGCGGCCGCATCAGGATGATGGTGGCCTTGGCCGGGGTGTACTCCTTCATGGCGGCGTCGAGTTCGTTCTCGACGATGGTCTGCAATCCCATGTCGATCGTGAGGTGGACCTGGCAGCCGTTGCGCGAGGCTCGCTCCAGCCCGCGGTAGAGGACGATTTCGTCACCTTTCGCGTCGTGCTCGATGTAACGATAACCGTCCTCCCCCCGCAGATACTGGTCCATCGACGCCTCCACGCCCTGGATTCCAATCTGATGAAAATCGGAGAAACCGATGACGTGGCAGAGCATCGGCCCGTTGGGATAAACCCGGACAGTCCCGCGTTCGCAGCGGATGCCGCGCAGTTTCTCCTGTCGTAAGGTTTTCTCGAGGACGCGGGCGTCGGCGTCGGGCACTTCGCGTTTCAGAACGATATAAGGCCGGCGGCTCGCGATCTTCTCCGCCACTTCGTTAGGCGGAAGCTCCAGGCTTCGGGCAAGAATCGGGACCAGGGCCTCGGGATTGGTGATCAGAGTGCCGTCCGCCACCACCGTTGCGACCGGGACATTTTGCGCGAGCACCGCATTCCCGGTGTCATAGATCGCGCCGCGCTCCGCCGCGATGACGGTGCGTCCAATATTTTTCTCCGCCGCCTTTTGGCTGTAGTAATCGTGCATCACCAGCTGGAGATAAATCAGCCGATAAGAAAAGATGCTGAAGAGGAGCGCGAAGAAAACGCAGACCAATGCGCAGCGGGTTCGTCCATTCCATTTCATGGGCGGCTGCCTCGCTGGTTGACGACGGCCTGAACCTCGTCCTCGCCCCCGGGACGGGTCGAGCTATTTAGCCTAACGATACTCTGCTCCGTGATCGGAATCATCTGGAGGTAGCCTTCTTTCAGGCGCCGTTGCAGGGCGGTCCGGGAAGTGAGCGCCGCGATCTGCACCTTGGCGTCTTCGTTCTGGGTGCGAGTGGCGATCAATTCCTGCTCGAGCGCGCGGCGTTGCACGCCCTGGTGATGGAGCTGGACCGAGAGGTAGACGTAGCTCAGCCCGGTCGCGGCGAGGAACGCGACGATGACGATCCAGCGCGCGAGGGCGGGAGCATCGATCGGGTTGAAATTTTTCCGCCGGCGCCGGTTCATCCGATCCTTTCTGCGACCCGCAGCTTGGCACTGCGAGAACGCGGGTTGGCCCGTTGCTCGACCGCATCGGGCTCGATTGGTTTCGAGGTGATGAGGCGCAGGGAATAATCCGGATTCGGGCGCGGCTCCGGCCACTCCGGCCGGTCGAGCCATTCCCGGCTGCGGTCGCGAAAGAAATTTTTCACGATCCGATCCTCGAGCGAATGAAAGGTGATCACGGCAATGCGGCTGCCGGGCTCGAGCCGGGTGATGAGGGCAAGCAAACCTTCCTCGAGTGCGCCCAATTCGTCGTTCACTTCCATCCGCAATGCCTGGAAGACCTGCGTCGCGGGGTGACGGCGCCCATGGCGGCCGACGATCTTTTCAACGGCCTTAGCCAGCGTGAGTGTTTCGCGAAAAGGCGTTTCCTTGCGCAGTTTTACGATCTGGCTCGCGATGCGGCGCGCCGCCGGCTCTTCGCCCAGCTCGCGGAAAATATTGGTCAGCTCTTCTTCGGTATAGCTGTTCACCACTTCGGCCGCGGTCAGTTCCTGGCGCGGGTCCATTCGCATGTCGAGCGGCCCGTTGCGCATGAGGCTGAAGCCGCGGTCTCCATTCTCCAACTGCCGCGAAGAGACTCCGAGATCGAGAATGGCGCCGCCGATTTGCGCGATCCCGAGCTGATCGAGAACACGGCCAGCGTTGCGGAAATTTGCCCGATGAAGAGTGACGCGACTGCCGAAATTCGTTAGGCGCGCCCCGGCGAACTCAAGTGCATCCGGGTCCTGGTCGAGGGCGAGGACGTCGGCTCCGGTGCGCAGGATCGCCTCGGTGTGACCGCCGCCACCGCAGGTGCCGTCGAGTATGAGCGAACCGGGACGCGGCGCGAGCAGTTCGATCGCTTCGGTCGCGAGGACCGGGCGGTGATAGGTGAAATCTTCCATATCGTGCACCTCCTCTGTGATCAGCAGCGGACCGGTGGCGAAGCGGATGGGGCGCTCAAATAATAACGCGTTCATCGATGATTCGTCCGGTTAAAGTCCAACCATGTCGGCCACATGCTGATAAGTGGGATGCTCTTCCGCGTGAGCGCGTTTGCGGCGCTGCGGGTTCCAGATTTCAAAACGGCCGCGCCCGCCGACGAGGGTGACGTCGGCTTTCAGCTCGAGCAGTTTGCAAAAGTCGTCGGAGAGAAGGAGGCGCCCCTGTTTGTCAGACGAGCCATGCTGGGCGCGGGCATGGAGCTGACGTAAATAGATGCGCAGGTCGCGCGGCGAAACGCCCGGCGTATTTTCCGCCACCGCGCTGGCGCGGGCGAACTCGTCAGGCGGCATGACGAGCAGATATTGCCCGGTCGGGTCCGGGACGATCAGGAATTCCTCGACTTGACCATTGCGGCGCCAGCGCGAGGGAATAGTGACGCGATGTTTGTCGTCGAGCTGGTGCTGGAATTCACCCGCATAGAAATTTAAAGATGAAGATGTTGATTCCATGCAGCAGGGGAATTGATCCAGATTATCCCACTTTTCCCCACTTTAAACCACTTTGCGTACCACGGGTCAATGAAAATAAATGCCTGTTTGCACGCTTTTCTTTGGCCTCGTAAATTCCGGTCCTGCGCATGCTTCGCTCGCTTCTTACTTTGAGTTTCGCTTTTGCATTCGCCGGAACCGCGCTGCCGGCGTTCGGACAGGCGGCCGACGATGCGGTGCGGGTGACGGTGACGATGAATCCGGACGGATCGAAGACCGTTTACCAGACCGACGGGGCCAATCACCGCTCGACCGCGACCACCACCGGTGCCAGTGGCAAGGCGCAGGGGAAAATTATTTACAAGCTGGATGCGAGCGGCCGTTACGAGAGCGGCGAAGTTTTCGCGGCCAACGGCACCTTGCGTTTCAAGACCCGCTATCGTTACGACACGGCCTGGCATCTCTTGGAGGAGACGCAACTGGCGAAGGACGACTCCGCGCAAAACCGAATCGTTTACAGTTATGATGCGTCCGGGCATTCCGCCGGCTACGCGGTTTACGACGGCGATGGTCGGTTACTTGGGCGGACGACGGCGAAAAAGCCCGCGACCCGCACCAAACCCTGATGCAACTGCGCGCTCGTTCACTCGTTAGGTGGGAAACCTTCCCACTTGCCAGCAGGGGCAAAGGGAGTTATCAGGTCTTCGCATGATCGATTACATCCAGAAGGGTGGTCTGCTCATGTGGCCTATTCTGGTCTGCAGCATCATCTCGATCGCCGTCTTTGCAGAACGGCTTTTCTATTTTCATCGCGCGACGATTCACGTCGGCGAATTCCTCCAAGGGCTCTCCAATCTTTTGCAGCGCCGCAACTTTGCCGAGGCACTGCATGAATGCGCCGGCACTCCAGGGCCGGTGGCGCGGGTGATTCACTCGGCCATTATTCGCCATGACGCGCCGCGCTCGGAGCTGCGCGAGATCGTGCAGGAAGCCGGCCAGCTCGAGGTGCCGAAGCTGGAGCGCTTTCTCGGCGTGCTCGCCACCCTCGCTTACCTGACTCCGCTCATTGGTTTGTTAGGCACGGTTACGGGAATGATCGAAGCCTTTGGCATGGTCTCTTCCAATGGCGGCTATGCGACGGTGACGGAATTATCGACCGGGATTTACAAGAGTCTGCTCACAACTGCGGCCGGCCTCGTCGTCGCGACCCCGACTTTTGTTGGCTACAGTTATCTCTCGTCGCGGGTGAATGCGCTGCTGCACGACATGGAACG
>JBKJNW010000037.1:0-9808 GCA_046593335.1 Chthoniobacterales bacterium
GGCAATTGCCGGATGTGCCTGATCGAAATGGGCATGCCAAAAATGGGCCCGGACCGCAAACCAGTCCTCGGTGACGACGGCAAACCGGAGATCAACTGGATGCCGCGTCCGCAAATCTGCTGCGCGTCTGATGTCTCAGAAGGCCTCGGCGTTCGCACCACTTCCCCGCTGGTCGAGGAATGCCGCCGCGGGGTGATGGAATTTCTTCTGATCAATCATCCGCTCGATTGCCCGATCTGCGACCAGGCGGGCGAATGCCGCCTCCAGGAATTCAGCGTCGAGTACGGCCGGCAGGATTCGCGCTTTCTCGAGAACAAAGTGAAGAAACCGAAGAACGTCGAGCTCGGCCCGCGCGTCACACTCGATGATGAGCGCTGCATTCTTTGTTCGCGTTGTATTCGTTTCTCTAAAGAGATCGCGAAAGACGACGTCCTCGGTTTCATCGACCGCGGCAGCCACACCGTCCTGACCGCGCATCCGGGCAAGCGCCTGGAAAATAATTATTCGCTCAACACCGTCGACATCTGCCCGGTCGGCGCGCTCACCTCGGCGGATTTTCGCTTCAAGATGCGGGTCTGGTTTCTCAAAGAAACGAAAAGCTTTTGCACCAGCTGTGCGACCGGCTGCAACACCCTCATCGGCACTCGTGAAGGAAAAATTTATCGTCAGACTCCGCGTGAGAACGACGCGGTCAACTCCTGCTGGATGTGCGACTACGGGCGGCTCAACTTCGATTACCTTGAGAGCGAGCGCCGCCTCCTCGAACCGCTCGTGCGCGAGCAGAACCAGCTCCAATCCGCTACCTGGCCGCATGCGATCCAGAGCGCGGCGGCTCAACTCCGGCCCTACATCGGCTGGCAGACTGCCATTCTCGCTTCCGGCCGAATGACCAACGAAGAACTATGGCTGGCCGCGCGCCTCGCCAAATTGTTAGGCACGACCCTGATCGACATCGTCCCGCGGACCGGCCCGAGCGACGACATTCTGCTCAGCGCAGACCGCAACCCGAACACGAACGGCGCCCGCCTCCTCGGAGTGGCTTCCGCATCCGGTAACGTTTTGAACCAAATCAAGGACGCCATCTGGTCCGGCCAAATCAAGGCGCTGGTGTCGTTAGGCGAAAACCCGATCCGCTGCGGGATCACGGCTGATTTCCTGCAACGCCTGCCGGTTTATGTTTCAGTCGATATCCTCTCGAACGAGACGACCGGTTTCGCCAGCGCCGTCCTGCCGTCGTTAGGCTTCGCCGAGAAACGCGGCTCCATGATCAACGGCAAGGGCCGCCTGCAACGGCTCAACCGCGCCGTCAGCGGCCCGGGCCAGGCGCGGGACGATTGGGAAATTTTACGCGATCTCATCCAGGCGCTGGACGGCGGCAATGGCCTTTACACGATCGAAGACATCTTCCGGCAAATGAGCGAAGCCATCCCGCAGCTCGCGGGGCAGACCTTGAGCCGGATCAGCGATCTCGGCCTGCAGGTGGTGGATGTCGATCAAACTCCCGGACCTCCAGGGGAGCCGGCGGCGGAAAAAGTGCGTAAGCGCGAAAAGGAGGAACATCCGCAATGAGAGTTCTGCCCAGATCGACCGAGGGCCGGAGCACAGGCATCCTGCCTGTGGGGAAAGCAGGCGTCTCGCCTGCTTCGGTCTCCGGCGGAGGCGAGACGCCTCGCTCCCCGCAGGCAGGATGCCTGTGCTCCGAAGAATCAAGTGCGCCGCAATAACCGATGGACTTGTTTTTCATCCTCACCTCGCTGCTCAAGATTCTCGGGATCGTTTTCCTGATCATCCTGCCGATGGTTTCCTACACCGTTTATGCGGAACGCCGGGTCAGCGCCCTCATTCAGGATCGGCTGGGACCCAATCGCGTCGGCCCGGCGGGCCTGTTCCAGCCCATCGCGGACGCGATGAAGTTCATCCTGAAAGAAGACTTCACTCCCGCGAACGTAAACACATTCTATTACTGGCTCGCCCCCTGCCTCGCCATGGTCCCGGCGATCATGACGATCGCGGTCGTGCCCTTCGGCAGCACCCTCTTCGGCGTCCCGATGGTGATTGCCGACATCAACGTCGGCGTCCTTTACGTCTTCGCCATCGCCTCGTTAGGCGTCTATGGCATCGTCATCGCCGGCTGGTCCTCGAACTCGAAGTATCCCTTCCTCGGCGGAGTGCGTGCGACCTCGCAGATGATTTCCTACGAGTTGTCGTTAGGCCTGGCCGTCATCCCGATCTTCCTTCTCGTCGGTCAGCTCCGCCTCACCAGCATCGTGCAATACCAGATCGACAACGGCTGGATGATTGCACCGTTTATCGGGCACTGGACCGATCCCTGGAAATGGCTTCTCGCCATCCCGATGTTCATCTCGTTTATCGTCTTCACGATCGCGATTTTTGCCGAGACGAATCGCCTTCCGTTCGATTTGCCTGAAGCCGAGACCGAGCTGGTCGGCGGTTATCATACGGAATATGGCTCGATGAAGTTCGCTCTCTTTTTCCTCGGCGAATACGCCGCCATGATCACCGGCTCTGCCATCATCGTGACGCTCTTTCTCGGCGGCTGGCATCTCCCGATGCCGTGGTGGGATCATGCGCACGGTTTCCATTGGGTTCTGGTCAACGGCTCGCCCGAAGGCTGGCGCGGCGTGGTCGGCGGTCTCTTCAATATCTTCGTCTTTTTCGGCAAGGTCGCGGTCCTGCTTCTTGTTTTCATCTGGGTCCGCTGGACCCTGCCCCGATTTCGTTACGATCAACTGATGCGCCTCGGCTGGGTCTTCTTTTTCGAGATCGCACTGGTCAACATCTTCCTCGCCGCGATCATCGTCGCTTACATGCCGAAATAGGAAATGGCCATCACCGTCCAACGCCCAAATCTGAGCTGGTCCGAGAAGCTTTATCTTCCCGCGATCGTGAGCGGGATGGCGATCACTTTTCGACATCTCAAAAACATGCTCCTCGGCCGGACCAAGGTGACGATGCAGTATCCGGAGCAGAAGTGGGACGCGCACATGCCGGACCATTACCGCGGCGCGCCCGCCCTGGTGAAAGATGAAAAGGACCGCGTCCGCTGCGTTGCCTGCCAGCTCTGCGAGTTCATCTGCCCGCCGCGCGCGATCAAGATCGTGCCGGGT
This sequence comes from Chthoniobacterales bacterium, assembly GCA_046593335.1. Taxonomy (GTDB): domain Bacteria; phylum Verrucomicrobiota; class Verrucomicrobiia; order Chthoniobacterales; family UBA10450; genus Palsa-1392. The sequence goes on from JBKJNW010000037.1 coordinate 3,129, forward strand.
GAGATTCCGTTAGGCGACCGCTTCGCCAAGGTGGAGAAATATCCGGAAGAATTCGATATCGACATGATCCGCTGCATCTACTGCGGGATGTGCGAAGAGGTCTGCCCGGAGCAGGCCATTTTCCTGCGCAAAGATTACGCCATCACCGGCTACACCCGGGCCGAGATGGTGCACAACAAAGAGAAGCTGCTCGAGATCGGCGGCGTCATGCACGGCCTCGTTCTGAAATGGAACGAGAAGAAGTAGCGTTTCCCTAACGAATCATGTCGCCTTTCTTTTTCTGGTCCGCTTCCGCGCTCATGCTGATTTTCGGCGCCGCGGTCATCATCAATCGTAACCCGGTCGCGAGCGCGCTCAGCCTGGTCGTTTCCTTCCTCGGTTTGGCCGCGCTCTTCATGTCGCTCGATGCCTTTTTTATTGGGATCATCCAGGTCCTGGTCTACGCGGGCGCGGTCATGGTGCTCTTTCTTTTTATCATCATGCTGCTCGACCTGCGGGCGGAAGAGCGGCGCAAGATTAACTTCGTCGCCTTCGCCGGCGGCGCGGCGGTGGCAGTCGTCTTTTTCGCCCAGCTCTACCTCGTGATCGGACATCTCCGGCAGGCGAAGCTGCCCTTTCCGGTTTTGCCGGCTGCTCCGCACGACGACGTCCACAGCGTCGGCCTGCTCCTTTTCGGAAACTACAACCTGCCTTTCCAAATCATCGGCGCCCTCATCCTCGTCGCGACCATCGGCGTCATCGTCTTGAGCAAACGGGAGCTGCGCTGACGATGGTAACGCTCGGCCACTATCTTTTTGTCAGCGGCCTGCTCTTTACGCTTGGCTTTGCCGGCGTCCTTCTGCGCCGGAACAGCATCATCATTTTCATGTCGCTCGAGCTGATGCTGAATGCGGCCAACCTTTCGCTCGTCGCCTTTTCCCGTTTCCGGGTCGACGCCGCCGGCCTGCCGAATTATCACGGTCAGGTCTTCGTTTTCTTCATCATTACGGTCGCGGCAGCCGAGGTTGCGGTCGGTCTCGCGATCATCGTCGCGCTCTACCGGGCGCGACGGACGACGCACGTCGAGGACATCAACGCCTTGAAGTTCTAAAAAATGATGAAGATGTGTGGATGGAACAGTCTGGGTAGCGCACACGTCTCGTGTGCTGGCGGCGGCGTTCCGCCGTCGCGAACTTTTCGAGACGCGTCGCTCTTCCTGGAATTTGGAGCCAAAGGAAAGTGCGCCGCGGTGGAACACCGCGGCCAGCACGCGAGACGCGTGCGCTACCCGGAGCTCGCGCTGCCATGACCTCTATCCTGCCCTGGATTGCGCTGCTCCTGCCGCTGGTCTCGGCGTCCGTTATCATGATCGCGACTCGTCCTTTGCGGACGCTGAGCGCCTTTATCTCGGTGGGAGCGGTGCTCGGAAGTTTTGTTTGTGCAACGCTCATCTTTTTCCAGCAGACCTCCGCCGCGCCCTCGCTTTCCTGGATTAATCTCGGGTCGCACTTCTCCATTCCGCTCGGGCTGACGCTCGATCCGCTCAGCCGCTCGATGCTCTTCATGGTCACCGGCGTCGGTGCGCTCATTCACATCTACTCGTTAGGCTACATGGGCACGGACGAGGGTAAGTCGCGCTATTTCGCGGGGCTTTCGCTCTTCATGTTCTCCATGCTAGGGATCGTGCTCGCGAATAATTTCGTGATGATGTTCATCTTTTGGGAGCTGGTCGGGGTCAGTTCCTACCTGCTCATCGGCCATTGGTTCGAGCGCCCGAGCGCGGCGGAAGCGGCGAAAAAAGCGTTCATCACTAATCGGCTGGGCGACTTCGGGTTCATGCTCGGCATTCTCATGGTCTGGGCAGCGACCGGTTCGCTCGTCTTCACGGACATCGCCGCGGGCATGTCGAAGTTTACCGGGCATCCGGCTTATCTCACGGCGGCGGCACTCCTTGTTTTTTGCGGCGCGGTTGGGAAATCGGCCCAGTTTCCGCTGCACGTTTGGTTGCCGGATGCGATGGAAGGTCCGACCCCAGTCTCAGCCCTCATCCATGCCGCGACCATGGTGGCGGCGGGCGTTTACCTGCTGGTGCGGGTCGGTTTCCTGATCGACGCGTCGTTAGGCGCGCTTCATGTCATTGCCTGGATCGGCACCGTCACCGCCGTTCTCGCGGCGCTGATGGCGACGCAGCAAAACGACATCAAACGCATCCTCGCCTACTCCACTCTCTCGCAACTCGGCTACATGGTAATGGCGGTCGGGCTAGCCTCGGGTCAGGCGGCGATGTTTCACCTTTTCACCCACGCCGCTTTCAAGGCGCTCCTCTTCCTCGGCTCCGGCTCGATCATTTACATGCTCCATCACGAGCAGGATATTTGGCGAATGGGCGGCCTGGCCAAACGCCTCCCGATTACATTCCTCACTTTCGTGGTCGGCACGCTCGCACTGATCGGCTTCCCCGGTTTCAGCGGTTTCTTCAGCAAGGACGCGATCCTCGCTCTCGCGTGGGAACGGAGTTTGCCGATTTTTGTTTGCGCCGCCTTCACCGCCTTGCTCACGGCTTTCTACATGACCCGCCTCGTCGTCGTGACCTTTCTGGGTTCGCCCCGCGGCCAGTCTGCGGCGCACGGATCGGAGTCGCCCGCAGTGATGACCATTCCGCTCGTCATCCTCGCCATCCCGGCGGCCTTGGGCGGCTTCGGATTTTTCGCGGACCGCTTCCTCGTGTTGCCTAACGAGAAAGAACATCTTCTCGTCGTTCCCGCGATCGCCTTTGCCTGCCTGCTCGTCGGGGTGATCAGCGCGGCGCTGCTCTATCGCAACCGCTCGAGCGAGCCGATCGACATCGAACTGTTCCGCAATCGCTTTTATATCGATGAATTTTATAGCGGGCTTATCAGATCGACCCAGGGTCTGCTCGCGTCGCTCTCCTCCTTTGTCGATCGCTGGGTTTTGGACGGCGCGATTGTGCGCGGGCTGAGCAGCGGGACGTGGGGGAGCGGATTTCTTCTTCGGCTGCTTCAGGTCGGCAACCTCCAGGCTTACGGCTTCATTTTTGGCCTCGGCATCATCGGTCTCATCTACTTCACCGTTTTCCACTGATGCTGCTCTTCCTTGTCATCGCGCCGCTGCTGACGGCGCTCCTCATTCTGATCGGTGCGCCGGCGCGGCTGACCGCTTTGCTCGGCTCGGCCGTCACCCTCCTGGCCAGCGCGGTTGCCTTCTTCCTCTACGAACCGGCCCGGGGCGGTTTCCAAATGGTCAGATCCTTCCCGATCAGCTCCACCTGGCGGCTCCAGTTCTTGTTAGGCGCGGATGGACTCAGCCTGACTATGCTTTTTCTGGCCGCGCTGGTCCTGCTTTGCGCGGTCTGGTTCACCCCGCCAGTGGAGAAATCCGAGCGCCTGTTTTACGCTTGCCTTCTTTTCATCGCAGGCGGCGCGATCGGCGCATTCGCCTCGCTCGATTTGTTTTTCTTCTATGCCTTCCATGAGCTGGCGCTGATCCCGACTTTCCTCCTCATCGGCATTTGGGGCTCGGGCAACCGCTATGCCGCGGCCTGGAAGATCACGATTTACCTCGGGCTCGGCAGTTTCGTTTTGCTCCTCGGTTTGATCCTGCTCTACCGCAGCGTGCCGGCGGACCTGCGCAGCTTCGACCTGCGCGTGCTGCAGGAGGTCGCGGCTAACGGCGGCATTCCGCCCCGGGCGCAGAACCAGATTTTCTTTCTCCTGCTGGTCGGCTTCGGGGTGTTGATTTCGCTTTTCCCATTTCACACCTGGGCGCCGGAAGCCTATGCCTCCGCCCCCGCCCCCGCCGCGATGTTGCACGCCGGAGTTTTAAAAAAATTCGGCCTTTACGGATTGATCCGGATCGCCCTGCCTTTGCTGCCGGAAGGCGCGCAACACTGGCGGACGCTGCTCATCGTTTTGTTGTTAGGCAACATCATCTACATCGGCCTGGTCACGATCGCGCAGAAGCGGCTCGATTGGATGCTTGGCTACTCCAGCGTGATGCATATGGGCTACATCTTCCTCGGCATCGCCAGCGCCAACGCCATTGGGCTCAATGGCGCGGCCATCCTCATGTTTGCGCACGGGATTTCCATCGCCCTGCTTTTCGCCCTCGCCGGAGAAATCCGACGCCGGACCGGGACGCTCGTCTTTTCCGATTTGGGCGGGCTTGGCAAGACGATGCCTTTCGCTGGCTTTGCTTTTGGGGTGGCGGCGTTTGCCTCGATTGGGCTCCCCGGTTTCGCAAATTTCGCCGCCGAAGTGATGGTTTTCTTCGGCGCCTTCCGTGTCGGGGCGGAATGGCAGGGTTTCCACCTGTTCCAGGTCGCCACCGTCCTCGCGCTTTGGGGAGTGGTCATTTCCGCCGTCTACATGCTGCGCGCCTACCGGGCGATCTTCATGGGTTTGCCTAACGATCGCTGGATCGCTCTGCCTGATCTCGCGCGCACCCTTCGGTTGCCCATCGTGCTCCTGATCGCCGCGACCATGGTCGTAGGCTTTTTCCCAAACACCCTCCTGCGCGTCCTCCGGCCCACTTTCACCGCGCCCGTGGCCTCGAACCGATGATCCCCGCACCCGCTCTCGAAATTGCCGTGCTCGTCTGGGGACTTGCGCTCCTCCTGGTGGAATCCTTCGCCGGCAAAACCGACCGCCGCGGCGTTGCCTTCGCCGCCATCGGGGGCCTTGTCCTCGTACTCGTGGCCAGTTTCTTTCTCGCGCCGCCGCCGACTGCGGCTGCGACTGGTTTCTGGAGTTTCTACACCGCCGATCCGCTCGCCATTTTCTTCAAACGCTTCGCACTCGTCACCACCATTCTCGTCCTGGTGATGGCGATTGATTACGCGCCGGCCATTCGTCTCGGCGTGCCGGGCGCGAATCCGCACGCAGGGCTCGGCGAATTTTACACCCTCCCCGTCTTCACCTGTGCCGGCCTCATGTGGATGGCCTCCGCGATCGATTTCGTGATGATTTTCGTCTCGCTCGAACTGGTCACGATGTCGTTTTACGTCCTCGTGAGTTTCACCCGGCGCAATCCGGCAACGCTCGAGGCCGGGGTGAAATATCTCATCCTGAGCGCGCTCTCGACCGGCTTTCTGGTCTACGGCATCACCTGGATCTTCGGCGTCACGGGCGAGACCAGCCTGGCGCGGATCGGCGCGGTTTTGGCGCGTCCGGAGATCGATCCCATCCCGCTGCTTTTCGGCATCTCGCTCGTGCTGGTGGCGCTCGGATTCAAGATCGCCGCGGTCCCTTTCCAGATTTGGGTGCCGGATGTTTACCAAGGCGCGCCGACGCCGGTCACGGCCTTTCTCTCGGTCGGCTCCAAGGCGGCCGGCTTCGTCGTTCTGCTCCGAGTCCTCGCGCCGTTCTCGATTCTGCCCCAGGTCGGACGGCTCCTGGTGGTGGTCGCAGCCCTGACCTTGATTTATGGAAATTTTGCCGCCCTCCCGCAATCGAATCTGAAGCGCCTGCTCGCCTACTCGAGTATCGCGCACGCCGGCTACCTCCTCATCGGCGTGGTCACGTTCTCGGGCGCGGCGGTGGCCTATTATCTCGTCGCCTATCTCCTCATGACGCTGCTTTGTTTCGCAGTCCTGATCGTGGTCGGGAACACGAGCGGCGAGCAAATCGACGACTTTGCCGGCCTCGCGAAACGGTCGCCCTTTCTCGCCTTTGCGATGTTGATCGGAATGATCTCGCTCGCCGGCGTGCCGTTTACCGCCGGGTTCCTCGGAAAGTTTTTTATCTTCGACGCCGCCATCCGGCAGCATCAGGTGCTGCTCGTCGTGATCGGCGTGATCACGGTAGGCTGCGGATTTTATTACTATCTGAAAGTGGTGCGCGCGATGTATTGGCTCGAGCCAGTGGCGAACGCCGCGCCGATCACGGTCAGCCCCCTTTCCCGTTTCACGATGACGCTGCTGATCGCGGCGATTTTCGTGCTCGGTGTTTATCCGCAGCCGATCTTGAACGCGTTGCGACCCGCAGAGATCGCTCTCTCGAGCGCGCGCTGAAGACGCAGAGGGTTAGTCGCTCAACTCGACGTTCCAGTAGGCGAGATCGACGAAGTGCCGCCAGCTTTCGTGCTGCTGGCTGCTGAAGGTAACGTGGACAAACGGACGCCACTTCGGCCGCTTCGGCTTGCGAATGAGCGCCATATGCACCTGGTGCGGCAGGCGGTTGCCCTTGCGCGTATTGCACGGGATGCAGGAACAAACGACATTTTCCCATGTCGTTAGGCCGCCTTTGTCGCGGGGCAGGACGTGATCGAGGTTCAGTTCCTGCCGCTCGAAAACTTTCCCGCAATACTGGCAGGTGTTGCCGTCGCGCTCGAAGACGTTGTGCCGGGTAAATTTTACTTCCTTCTTCGGCAGCCGATCGAAAAGGAGAAGCACAATGACGCGCGGGACCCGGATTTTCCACGAGATGGTCGTGACCATTTCGTGCTCGGCTTCGGGCGCGGCGATCGAGACATCGAGCCAGCTGGCGAAGTCGTGGGTCGCGAAATTATTCTGCTGATCGGCCGCCACGACCTGGGCGTGTCCCTGGTAGAGGAGGGTGAAGGCACGACGCGCCGAGCAGATATTAACCGCCTGCCAGAGGCGGTTAAGGACTAGAACCTGGCTTTCAAGTGTCGTTTGCAGAGGTTCCTTCGCGCAGCCTAACAAAACTATCACCGCACGAATT
>JBKJNW010000185.1:0-10052 GCA_046593335.1 Chthoniobacterales bacterium
AGGAGCGCGAGCGGGAGAAAGGTCGGCAGCCAGAGCCGGCTGTTGCCCAGGAAAGCGAGTGAAATCAGAGAGTAGCCGGCGGCAAAAATAACCGTGCCCAGGACGAGATTCGTTTTCGAGATCATCCAGAGAAAGCAGCTGAGCAATGCGGCGACGAGAATAATGATCCAGGCGACCGCGCGCGGGGCTGGCCGAACGTAGGCCGCGTTCTGAATGGTCGCGATCGCGGTCGAGAAAACGTTAGGCGGTTGCAGCGGATCGTCCGCCAGTCGGAGGAGAACGATCTGGTCTTTCAAGTTTTCGATGTTGATCGAGGGTGGCCGCTTTTTTTCATGTTCCTGCGCGGCGAGGAGGAGCTCATTTAAGGTCAGACGCCGGACACTTTGTTTGGCGATGGGGTTCACCGTGAGGGTGCCATCGCGATGGATCGGGATCTCCCACCCGTTAGGCAGAATGATCCGCGAGCCGAGCTCGATCTTGACCTCGGCCGGGGTGATTCGGAGCCAAAGCAGGATCGCCTGGAGCGGGAAGGAAGGGACAATTTCGCCCCGATATTCGAAGAGCAGCGGCACGCGGATACGATCGCTCCGTTCATCGGGAAGATTCGTGAAACCCGGGGTCGAGATGAGCCGCACATCGTCATCCGGCTGTCGGCTGACCCCGGAAAATTGTGCGAGATGACCACGGTCCCCGCTGACGTTGGTAAAGGAAAGGACATCGTCTGGCGAAAGATCGTGCGGACCTTTTCCGCCGAGCTCAATTGCGAGGAGGAGTTGCGGCACGCGCATGGCCTGGTCGATGAAAACCTGCTCTTGGGTCTTGTCGCGATCGCGCCAGATCACGATCGGCTCGAAGGCGACGACGGTGGATCTGAAACCGAGCACGGCCTGGAGAAAGAGCGCGTATTCCAGCGGCGAAAGCGAGCGGCGCGCGGCCTGGCCCTTGGGCAAAGGCCTCGCTTCTTCCGGGGGCGTCATGCGCTGGAAGTCGTTCCGGCCGATCTCCACCAGGGTCACCGCGGCGGGCGGGAGGGAAGCCTCGGTGTGTTCCATGAACCAGCTGAGAAAAACATCCTCGACCTGTTGCAAGCGCGACTCGCGCAGAATGATCACCCCAAGCAGGATGACGACCAGAATGAGCCAAGGCGAAGGACGAGGCATTGGCGCAGAAAGTAGGGAGCGCCTCACGCAAAAACAAACTGAAATCTCGGGAAGGGAACGACCCGCCGAAAAAAACTTCCACTGCGGGCCGAAATCCCCTAACGAAAGCAGCTGTCTTTTCTCTGGGTGCCCGGAAGCGCACTGGACAAGCTGGCGACCGGCCGCGACTGTCCCCGCATGAGCTGGATGAACGAAGTTGTCGATGTCTTGCAAAATTACTCGCAACCGGACGCACCACGGGCCGAAGGTGATGTGGCGGGCCACTATCAACAGGTCGCGAAGGCCGCACCGCCCTCAGATCTCGCCGGTGGCTTGGCCGCCATGTTTCACTCCGACCAGACGCCCCCGTTTGCCCAGATGATTGGCCAGCTCTTCAGCAACTCGAACGGCGCGCAACGCGCCAACTTGCTTAACACGCTTCTTTCCAGCGGAGCGGGCGCCGGAATTCTCGGCCAACTGGCCAAGAGCACCGGAATTTCGCTGCCCGGTAATCTCGGCGCGACCGGCAGCGCCGCCCCCATCACACCTGAGATGGCCGAGCAAATCCCCACCGAAGCCGTCCAGCAAGCCGCCGCCCAGGCCGAGCAGCACGATCCCTCCATCATTGAGCGGGTGAGCGAGATCTACGCGCAACATCCGACCTTGGTAAAGACGTTAGGCACGGTCGCCATGGTCATCGCCATGTCGCACCTCGCGAAGCGGCGGTCGTAGCGAAATTCTCGAGCGATCAGCCACCGTTCCCGCGGGCGATCACGGAGAGGTCTTTGCTCGCGTTATGGGATCGAGTGGCCTCTGTTGGTCTTCACCGACTGCACGTCCGGATTATCCACAATACCGCTCAGATTGATATCGTCGCGGAAGTTGGCGGCGGTCGCGACCTGACCTTTGGCGGTCTTGATCTGTTGCGTGTCCGGCTGGTCAACGAGTCGATTGCCATTTGCGTCGGCCGTCAGGAAACCAAACGGAACGTCGCCGTGTGGCTGGCCGTCGCCGTTGATGTTTTGCACCCGCAGCGTGACGACTTCCGCACTGGTCACCCCAGTGAGTGAAGCGGTCATGCTGTTTCCACTGAAGGAAATCGCGCCAACGATGGCGGTGCCACTGATCACCTGAACTTCGCCCGAGGTGACGGCAGCATCGAAGGTGAAGACGGCGTTGTAAGTGCTCGAGCTCCGGTCTTCCACGCCTGAGACACCGGTCAGCGGCATCGCGATATCGAATGATCCCGCTGTGCCATGAGTTAGGCGTGACGCCGCGCTGAGCAAGGTGAGGGCCGAGGTCGTAGGAGCGACCCGGACATAATAAACGTCTTCTTCGTGCTGGCCCCGGACTGGGTTGAAGTTAAAAGTGGCGGAATACGCAACGTTGGCCCCGGTGTTGTCAGAAACGATGGTGATGTAATCGCCGATTTTGCTCTGGTTCGGATAGCCTTCGAACGGATTGAACGAATTGCTCACCACAACGTTCGGCGCCCAGGTGACGCCCGCGTCCGTGCTCCAGGAATAGAAGAGCTGCGAATCGGTGTTATTGGCAGCGTTTCGCGAGTCAAACCAGACCGCATCGAGTCGTCCATTAGGAGCGACGGAAAATGTCCCAAACCAATGCCATTTACTAGGATTGACCGGGTCGTCATTGATCTTCTTCGGCGCGCTGAAGGTCAGGCCGCCGTCCGTGCTGCGGACAAACATGACGTCGGTGGTACTACGCCCGTTTGGCACCACGCTGGCCAGCATGTAAATGTTGTTGTTCGTCGATCCGCCCGAGCGATCGACCGCCAAGAATAGCATTCCATCCAGTCCGACTCCATTGATTCCTCCGAACCCGAGGAAGCCACCCATGTTGACGGCGGTGCTGCGGTCAAAGGTCGGCGTCTGGGTCGCAATCTGCGCATTGCTCGAGCGCTCGCAATAGAACTGGGTGGATCCTTCGCCGCCGATGAACAGGTTCCCATTGGTGTCCACGTCGAGCGTTCCGTAAACAGGCGAGTTAGGAATAACAATCGGCGACTGCCAGGTGACCCCGCCGTTGATGGAACGCTGAAATTGCACGCCGCCGCCGCTACAATTAATGCCGTCGTCTGCCTGGTATTGGAACCCATGTCCCGGGCCGCTAGTCTTATCGATCGTGAGCCATTGCTTGTCGCCGCCACCGGCGCCTTTCTCACCCGAAAGCAGGGTCCAGGATTGGCCGCCGTTGAGCGAGCGCCAGAGGTCGTCGCAAAAAAAGGAGAGGTTTACGTCCGACTGGAGACTCAGATAGAAGAAGTTTCCTACCTCATCGGAGTTTGTCACCGGGTCGCTGCGGAAGACGCCGTTTTCGAGAACACCGGGAAACGTCCAACTCGCGCCCGCATTGGTCGTATAACCCCAGCCGCCCTGCCGGAAGTTGGAGGTGACATCATTGAACTGTCTCCAGGCGACTACCATCTTGTTGCCGTCTGTGGGGTTCACCGAGATCGAGCACTCGTTCGCAGCGTCGCCGAGGATATTTTGGCCGATCGCATTGACGTTCACCTGGAAACTGGTGAAGGAAGCGAATTGCGAGATCATTCGCGGCGAAGTCTCAATTTTTCGAGGAGCCGCGGGCGGGTTATCGTAGGTTTCAAGCGGTTGATTTCGGGGCACCGTCACGGTGGGGGCCAGCTGGCTCGACGCCAGGGGAACCAAAAACAACGACGACAGGCCGGCGAAAAGGGTCGCCTTCAACATTCTAAAGAAGATTATCATAAGAAACTCCATGCACGGACCGCATTGGGTTACTGGATACAGACGGCCGGTGTCAAGGCGTAAGAGGAGACGGTCGTGAAGTGAGCGTGCTCGGTCCTCGCAACCATGTGGCTCTAAAGAGTTCTCATGGAGCCGGCGCTGAGTGAGTCTTCTGCGGCTGGGATCCGGCGTTAGGCGAATTTAGCGGCTCAATTCCAGCATGCGCTGGATGGGAAGCTCGGCCCGCTGCCGGAGTTTCTCCTCGAGAATGATCTCGGGCTGGAGATTCAGCAGGGCGTCGTAGGCTTTTTGCAGAGTGTTCATTTTCATGAAGCGGCACTCGGCACAGGCGCAACGATCGGTCGGGCCGGGGATGAAAGTCTTGTCCGGAATCTCCTTTTTCAATCGGTGCAGCATGCCCGCTTCGGTCACGACAATGATCTCGCGGGCGGGCGACTCCCTGCAGTAAGTGACCATTTTTTCCGTCGAACAAACCTCGTCCGCCAGGAGGCGGACGGCGTAGGGACACTCGGGGTGAGCCACGACCGGCGCGCCGGGATATTGCTCGTGAATCGCGCCGATGCTCCGCGCGGTGAACTCGACGTGGACGTAACAATTGCCCTGCCAAAGATCCATCGGCCGACCGGTGCGCTCGATCACCCAGGCGCCGAGATTTTGATCGGGGACGAAGAGGATATGACGATCGGCCGGGGCGGCCCGGACGATTTTCTCGGCGTTGCCGCTGGTGCAGATGACGTCGGAGAGCGCTTTCACGCCGGCGCTGCAATTGATGTAGGCGATGACGTAGTAATTTTTGTCGGCGTGCTGGGCGAGGAACTGGGCCAGTTTTTCCGGCGGACAGGATTCGGAAAGCGAACAGCCGGCGTCGAGGTCGGGCAGGATCACTTTCTTGGTAGGGTTAAGAATCTTCGCCGTCTCGGCCATGAAATGAACGCCGCAAAAGAGAATCACTTCGGCATCGGTCTTGGCCGCCTCGAAACTCAGGCCTAACGAGTCGCCGACGAAATCGGCTACGTCCTGAATTTCCGGGACCTGATAGTTGTGGGCGAGGATGACGGCGTTACGCTCCCGCTTGAGCGCCTTGATTTCTTCTGCGAGATCGAGACCGAAATTTACACCAACGCTTACCATCGGTTAATATCCGCTCTTCCCATGAGTTTACAATCCAACGACAGACGGTATCGGCTCGGTTTCATCGGCGGCGGCAAGCTCGCGGGCTCGGTCATGCGTGGGCTGGTGCGGGCGAAATTTTGCCAGCCGGGGGAAATCCTGGCGGGCGAGCCGAACGAGGCGGCGCGGACGGGGTTGGGCGACGAGGTGGGGATATCTGTGACCGCAGAGAACGCAGAGGCCGCCGAGAAGGCGGAAGTCATCCTGATCGGCGTAAAGCCGGGTGTGGTGTTGCAGGTGATCGAGCAACTGGGGACGGTGCTCGAGGGGAAGCTCGTCCTCTCACTGGCGGCGGGCATTCGGGTGGCAAGCATGGAGGAAAAAGCGAACGCGCGTTTCATGCGGGCGATGACGAATACGCCGGCGGCGGTTTGCCAGGCCGCGACGGCGCTGGCGCGGGGCGCACGGACGACGGACGACGATATGGCGCGGGCGCGTGAAATTTTTTCCGCGATTGGGTTCGTGGCGGAAGTGGAGGAAGAACAGATCGACGCCGTGACCGCCCTGGCCGGGAGTGGGCCGGCCTTCGTCTACACGGTGATCGAAGCCCTGGCGGCGGGCGGGACCAGTTGTGGTCTGCCGGCCGAGCAGTCGTTAGGCCTGGCCACGCAAACGGTCCGGGGTGCGGCCCAACTCGCGCTCGAAAGCAAACTTTCGCCCGAGGAATTGCGCCGGATGGTGATCACCCCCGGCGGCACGACCGCCGCCGGCCTGGCGGAAATGGAAAAACGAGGGACGGCGGCCGGCCTGTCCGCCGCGGTGGAAGCAGCCGCTGCTCGCGGGCGCGAGATGGGGTTGTAGCCGAGAACTCGTTAGGGCGAAGGGCTAGTGTCGTAAACTTCGACCAAGGCAACCCCGTTCGCGCCTCCGACGCCCTGGACGATGGCGGTGTAGGCACCGGGAGTGAGAGTCGCGAGCAGGGCGGATTCTTTGGCGTTGGTCGGAGCGAGATTTTGGTCGGTGATGGCCTGGGCGTCGGGACCCTGTTGCCAATCATTGTTCGACTGGAGCAAGGCGCCGTTGACGTCGTGCAGCTCAAGAGTTGGATCGGCGAGGGGGGCGGAAATGCCGGCTGCGCCTAACGATGGCCCGATCGCCCGGACGACGACGGTTTTCGGATCCGTTCCGCCGATGATGGCCCCGCCGATGAGTACGTTGGTGCCGCCCAGCACCTGGGCTCGAGTCGAAATGTTCCCGGCCCGGCCGCCGCTGGTGCTGAGGTCGTAAAGTTCAAACAAACCCACTCCGGAGGTGGGCGGGTACTGCGCGTTGGTGAAACTCTCCACCACCGCGGTGTAAGCGCCCGGCTGCAGGGTGAGATAAACCGCCGCCTCACGGCTGTTTGGCGGATCCAGATGAAAGCTGGCGATTGTCTCCGCATCCGGGCTGGTGAACCAGTCGTCGTTGCTCGCGACTGCGCGCTGGCTGGAATCGTAAACGGTGATCATCGGATCATCCAACGGCCCCGCGATCGGGACGGCCGCGAGCGAGGGACCGATCCCGCGCAGAATGACCGTGGCCGGCTGGGTTCCCTGCACGATGAAGCCGCCGATCATGAGGTTTTCCCCGCTGCTGATAAAACCGCGGGTTGAAAGATTCTTCAGGACCGGCGCATCCGGACTCGTTAGGTAGGCGGGGCCGGCGCTGTAGATGGCCTGGGCGCCCGCGATATCGTCCGGCGTTACAGTGTCAATGTCGCTGATCCGGGAATTCATGATCGCCGCAACCTGTTGTCCGTCCTGGTCGGGATGGTCGAGCCCTAGGGTGTGACCAAACTCATGAATCGCCACCCGGCGAAAATCCATCACGGTCGGAGCCAGCACTCCGCGATACGAATCCCAGCTGTAGGCGGAATTAAAGACGGTGTCGGATTCCTCGAAGACGGCGCCACGAAAGCTGAGGAGAGTGACGGCCAGGGCGCTGGCGCCGAACGTGTCGCCGAAAACGTCGGCGGCAAAAAGAGCGGAGTTCTCGTCATCGCCCGAGGCCGGGATGACAGGCGAAAAAAGAATGGCGGCGAAGCGCATGTGCGCGAGGTAGGGGTTCCAGATATTGAGAGCGTCCTGGGCGACTTGATTGAAGGAGTTGCTGCCGTCGCCGAGGGTTTTGGCCGCGCCCAACGAAAGCTGCATCGCGACCGTGCGATTCGAGGTCCAGGACTCCCCCTCGAGGGTAAAAGCGAAAAGCGATGGAGCCCCCAGGCAGGCGATGGCGAGAAAAAGGGGAATGAATTTACGCATAAGGAAAAACGCCTCCTACTATGCACGAGAAAAACGGAATATCCAGCGGACCGGTCTTGGGCGGAAGAGCGGCGAGGCAGGCTGAGCGTTACGCCTCATCCTCCTCTTTCTGTGGGGTCGACGCCCCGTTCGTTTGGGCGTCGGGAAATTTCAGTGTCACGGTTGTGCCTTGGTTGAGTTCGCTGCTGACCGAGACGTCGCCATCGTGAACCTGCATGATCGATTTCACGATCGCCAGTCCCAGGCCAGTGCCTTGGGAATTGCGCGGCGCATCGCCGCGGAAAAAGCGATTGAAAACGTGCGGGACGTGCTGCGAAGAAATGCCGCAGCCCGTATCCGCGACGGACACTTCGCTGCCGCCATTGCGTTGCTCGAGCGCGACGGTGACGCTGCCGCCGGAGGGGGTGAAGCGGAGCGCGTTGGTCACGAGATTGATCAAGGCGCGGCGGAAAAGACCCGGGTTGGCGTAGACTTTTCCGTCACCGCGACATTGGATCTCGACTCCCTGGTCCTGCGACACGGCCTCGTAAAATTCACGGATTTCGTCGATCGCAGGGCGCCCATCGAAATAATTGCGTTGAAACGAGTCGCTCGTTTCCGCCCGGGCGAGGAAGAGGAGGTTATCGATCATGGCGGAGAGGCGTTGAAACTCTTCCAGGCTCGACTCGATCACTTCCCGATATTGATCGGAATTGCGCGGTTTGGTTAAAGCGCCTTCGGCTTCTCCCCGCAGAATCGCGATCGGCGTGCGCAGCTCATGGGCGAGATCGGCCGAGAACTGCGAGAGCCGGGTAAAAGAGTCTTCGAGCCGAGCCAGCATTTTATTAAAGCCAATCGCGAGCGGATGTAACTCTTCCGGCCAGTCGCCGAGGGGCACGCGCTCATCGAGGTGCGTCGCACCGATGCGTTCGATCGACTGGGCCAAATGCTTGAGCGGTCGCAAGCCGCGCCGAGTGACCAGTGAGGCGATTCCGGCGCAGGTGAGAACGGCGCAGCCCAGCATGCCGGTAAGAAGAGCGGCGTAGTGTGCGATGAATCGCTCGTCGTGCGTCCGGTCCTGCGCCAGGTGCAGGGTGAGCTTTTGCGCGCCGACTTCGGCGACCGCGGTGACAAGCGCGAAATACTTGCCGTTTTTGGTGTAAGAAACGGTCAGAGGCCGCTCTCCACGGACGGAGAAATCTGTCGGGAAAACCGAGATCGGCAGGAGGGTGTTCATCCGCGGTGTCTCCGCCACGACATGACCCGCGGCGTCGAGCACACGCACCGCATAAGTCTTATCCGCCGCGCGAATGATCTTGAGCTCGCGATTGAGCGACTCCGCACCGGCATCGGCCGCAATGTCGGCTCGGATCGCAGCCAACTTTTCGCTGATATAGCGATCGTTATCGTGCACGACATGCTGCACCACCGTCCAATAGGCCGCGCCCATCGCCAGGAGGAGGAGGAAGGCGGCGACAACGGTAAAGAGGAGCACAAGCCGGATCGCGATCGACCAGGAGCGCTGTCGGGCCGGTGGGGGAGGAGAGTCGACGGCAGATTTATTCGGCTCGGAGGACATACCCGACACCGCGGATGGTATGGATCATTTTCGTTTCAAAAGGGTCATCCACCTTGGCCCGCAAACGCCGCATCATGACGTCGACCACATTGGTGCCGGTATCGAAATTGATGTCCCATACCTGTTCCACGATCTCCGTGCGGGAAACGATGTCACCGGCCGAGGAGGCGAGGAACAAAAGCAGCGAAAATTCCTTCGGCGTCAGGTTCACGACCGTGCCCCCGCGCGTGACTTTGTGCCGCCGGGGATCGATCTCCAGGTCTCCCACCGTGATTGTCTCCTCGCGTCTTTCCGGCGAACGTCGCAGGAGGGATCGGACGCGTGCGAGCAACTCGGAGAAATGAAACGGCTTGATCAGGTAATCGTCCGCGCCGAGGTCGAAGCCTTTGACGCGGTCGGGAACGCTGTCGCGTGCGGTCAGAAACAAGACTGGAGTCTGAATTTCGGCCTTGCGAAGTTCGGCGAGGAGCGACCAGCCATCGCGTTTCGGCAGCGCGACGTCGAGGATGATCAGATCCATTTTGCGGGCGAGAGCGTATTCCAGTCCCTGCTCGCCGTCCTCCGCGACGTCGACGACAAAGCCGTTCTCCGTGAGACCGCGCCGGATAAACGCGGCGATCTTCTGTTCATCTTCAACGATTAGGACGTGCATGATAAAATCGAACTTATTTTTCGGGTCGGGAGATTTCACCCGCTGGCCGGGTCCCTGGTCTCTAAGTTGCTACTCTCTCTATCAAACATAACGGTGGAGGCCCGCGCCGCCAAGCCGTTACAAGGTGCATGGAGTAGCGAAATCCAGCATGACGGAGAGATTACGATGTTGAAAGAAATCAAATCCCCCCTTGTTCCGGGCCACCGCTGCGCTTCATAGCAAAGAAGAAAATGCAATCTCTGAGAACATGGAAATGGTGGAGTTTGCTCGTCTTCGCTTTGCTCGGGCTCACACCCGGCGCGGCGAAGGCTGATTGCTCGCTCGTCTTTACCGGAAACATCCCGCTACCGGACCTCGGTGCGGCGACCTACCAGGGTTTTCAGGGCGGACTTTACCCTGACGGTAGCAATGCTCTCCCGGCGGCGCACGAGGCGGCCGGTTTTGCGCAGGCGGCTCAGATCGCGCCGCTGAATGCTGCCGGCATCCCGGACGAGGCCCAGGGCCAGATCGGGCTCATCTCGGTCGGGCTCTCGAATACGACTTTTG
>JBKJNW010000247.1:0-2789 GCA_046593335.1 Chthoniobacterales bacterium
TACGTCATGAAGCGGGAAGCGCTCGATTCCATTCTCGAGGCCGTCCGGAGCGTGATCCGCGGTGAGATTTACATCAGCCCGAGCATGACGAAGCGGATGCTTTTCGATCACATCAACGGAAGCGGCGAAGCGCGCTCCGCGGTCGATCGCCTGACCGATCGCGAGCTCGAAGTTTTTCAACTCATCGGTGAAGGCCACGACATGCACGTGATCGCGGGCGAGCTGCACCTGAGCAAAAAAACCGTCGAAGCCCATCGTGCCAACATCAAGGAAAAGCTCGGTGTCCCAAGCGCGCGGGAAGTGGTTCGTTACGCCACACAGTGGGTCACGCAGCAGCGCTAAGCGCCGCGTTCCGGGGCGTCCCGCTCGACGCTCGGTCCATCCGCGACTACCGTTTCCGATGCTCGGCCGGACCGTCCTTTTCCTTTCCCTCTCCTGCGCCACGGCACTTTGTGCTCCGGCAGCGCCGGATCCGAAACCGAATCCGCAGGTCAGCGCGGTGGTGAAGGAGATCTCGGCCAAAAACATCGAGGCGAACATTCGCAAACTGGTCAGCTTCGGCACCCGCCATACCCTCTCCGATCCAACGAGTGAGACGCGCGGGATCGGTGCGGCGCGGCGCTGGCTGGAAACGGAATTCCAACGCTACCGCAAAGATTCCGGCGGCCTCCTCCAGGTGACGATGGATGAATTCACTCAGCCGCCCGGCGAACGGAACCCCGACCTGACCCAAGTGGTGAATGTCGTTGCCACTCTCCCGGGGGAACAATCGCAAGCGCGCGATCGCATTTACGTGGTGAGTGGTCACTACGACTCGCGGGTGAGCGATCCGATGAACGCCACCGCCGATGCGCCGGGCGCAAACGACGATGCCTCCGGCGTAGCCGCCGTCCTCGAGCTGGCTCGCGTCATGTCCCAGAAAAAATGGGACGCCACCATTGTCTTCATGGCGGTCGCCGGGGAAGAGCAGGGCCTTTTCGGTTCGACCCATTGGGCGCGGATGGCGAAGGAGAAAAATTGGAACATCGCCGGCATGATCACGAACGACATCATCGGCAGCTCGCACGCCGAAGGCGGTCAGTTCGCGAGCACCCGTGTGCGCCTCTTCGCCGAAGGCGTCCCTCCCTTGCAGCAAATGTCCACCGCCTGGCAACAGCAGATCAAGACCGGTGGTGAAAACGACAGTCCCGCTCGCGAGCTGGCCCGTTTCATCAAGACGCAGGGCGAACGTTACGTGCCCGGAATGACGGTCGACATCGTCTATCGCAAAGATCGATACTTGCGCGGCGGCGATCATTCGCCCTTCCTCGAAGCCGGCTACCCGGCGGTGCGCATGACCGAGCCGAACGAAGATTTTCGCCATCAACATCAGGACGTCCGACAGGAGAACGGCGTTCAGTTCGGCGACCGGCCGGAGTTTGTCGATTTCGAATACGTCGCGCAGGTCGCGCGGATCAATGCGGCGTCGTTAGGCGCGCTCGCCCTCGGGCCGGCCGCGCCGCGCGGGGTCGAGGTGGAGACGAAAGAGCTGACGAACGACACCACGTTGCATTGGCGGGCCAACCAGGAGCCTGACCTCGCCAGCTACGAAGTGGTCTGGCGGGAAACCACGGCCTCGCTCTGGCAGCGTTCCGTTTCGGCCGGGAAAGAGATCCGTTTCACCGTTCCAAAAGTCTCGAAGGACAACTATCTTTTTGGTGTCGCCGCGGTCGACCAGGATGGGAATCGAAGCCCCTCGGTTTATCCAGCGCCAGCGGCGAAATGAAGTTTTACCCGCCCGCCTACGTCTGATTGAGCGAATTACTAATGAGTCCCATGAAACGATTAACCATTCTTGCCTCGCCACTTGCGCTCCTCGCGCTCACTTCCTGCGGCACGATGCACGACGCCGCCGTCTCCACTTTCCGGGTCGTGGACGCGCCGCATCAATACGTCCGCCGCCAGCTCGGCGTAAATGAAGAGCCGCAGCAAACCACCACCACAACGACGACCGAGACCTATTCCGATTCGGCTTATCCTCCTTCCCAGCCCTACGTCGTACAGCAACAGCAGCAACCCCCGCCACCTCCACCGCAGGTCCAAACTCAGCGCCGGGTCGTCGCCACGGACAACCCGCCACCGCCGGTCTCGCGCCCGACTGCGACTCCGCGCGTGACCAGCCAGAGCGAGCCGCCGACCACGACCTCGACGCAACGGACCGCTTCTTCGCAAGGTTCCGATTTGCCCTACGCCAAGCCGGTCCCCGGGAAGCCGGGCTACGTCTTCAGCCCCTTCGACAAGAATGGCGGCTACGTTGACGTGACCGGTTACAGCCCCGGACAAAAGGTGAAAGATCCCTACAGCGGGAAAATTTTCCTGGTTCCGTAGCAGAACGGCCGAACGCGGGGCCGCACCGAACCGCGTCCGCCTATTCGGCAGGCGAGACGCCTACCCTCCCCACAGGCAAGATGCCTGTGCTCCGAGGGGTAGCGAAGCGGCTACAGTTTTTTTTCCAGCGCCTTCACCCGCGCGAACAGTTTCCCGAGCCGCCGCACCCAGGCGAGATGCTCCATCGCTTCCTTCAGCGGCACACCGGGCGTCGCCCACCAAGTGCCGCCATGCAGACTTTTGGAGACGCCGGTCTGCGCGCCGATCATGGTGCCGTCGTCGATCTCGATGTGACCGATAATCCCGGCCTGCCCTCCGATCACGACCCCGGATCCGATCCGCACGCTGCCCGCGATCCCGACCTGCGCGACGATGATCGAGTGCTTCCCGATGACCACGTTGTGCGCGATCTGCACCAGGTT
>JBKJNW010000138.1:0-3515 GCA_046593335.1 Chthoniobacterales bacterium
ATTCCGCTCCAGAACACGACCCAGCAACCCCCGTTGACCGACCTGAAAAATCGCCCGCTTCGGGAGCGGATCATGAAGGCCTCGCTCGCCCGCAACAGTCACGGGGGCGAGTTCGACAATCGCGCCGTCGTCCTGCGCATGGTGAAGCTGCGCGCCGATCGGGCCGCGCTTCTCGGTTACCCGAGCCACGCCGCTTATCAACTCGAAGACCAGACCGCGCACGACGTTGCCACGGTCAACAAATTGCTGGGCCAGGTCGCCCCGCCCGCCGTCGCTAACGCGAAGAAAGAAGCAGCCGACATCCAGAAGTTAATCGACCAGGAAAAAGGCGGCTTCCAGCTCGCCTCCTGGGATTGGGCCTACTACTCCGACAAAGTCCGGCAGCAGCGCTACGCTTTCGATGAGGCGCAAATCAAACCCTACTTCGAACTGAACCACGTCCTGATCGACGGCGTCTTTTACGCTGCCACCCAGCTCTACGGCATCACCTTCAAGGAACGCAAAGACCTGCCGGTTTACCAGCCCGACGTCCGGGTCTTCGACGTCTTCGACAAGGATGGCAAGCCGCTCGCCATTTTCCTGATGGACTACTATGCGCGCCCCTCGAAACGCGGCGGCGCCTGGATGAACGAATACGTCAACCAGAGCGAATTGTTAGGCACGAAGCCGGTTGTAGCCAATCACCTCAACATTCCGAAACCGGAAGCCGGTCAACCGACCCTGCTCACCTACGATGAAGTGCGGACGGCGTTTCATGAATTCGGCCACGCTTTGCACGGCATGTTCTCGAACGTGAAATATCCGCGCTTCAGCGGCACCAGTGTGCCGCGCGACTTCGTGGAGTATCCCTCGCAGGTGAACGAGATGTGGGCCATCTGGCCCCAGGTCCTGCAGAACTACGCCAAACATCACCAAACCGGCGCGCCGATGCCGAAGGAGCTGCTCGATAAGGTCCTGGCGGCAGACAAGTTTAACCAGGGTTTCAAAACGACTGAATACCTCGCCGCCGCACTGCTCGATCAGGCCTGGCACCAGCTCAAGCCCGCGGAAGTGCCTAACGATGCCCTCGCCTTCGAAGCGAGCGCGCTGAAGAAAGCCGGAGTCGATTTCGCCCCGGTCCCGCCGCGCTATCGCACGGCCTATTTCTCGCACGCCTTCGCGGGCGGTTATTCAGCCGGTTACTACAGCTATATCTGGAGCGAGGTGCTCGACGCCGATAGCGTGGAATGGTTCAAGCAAAACGGCGGCCTGAAGCGCGAAAACGGCGATCATTTCCGCGAGACCCTGCTTTCCCGCGGCGGCAGCCAGGACGCGATGAAACTCTTCCACAATTTCACCGGCAAAGATCCCTACATCGAGCCGCTCCTCGAACGGCGCGGACTCGCCCAGTCGGGCGAACCAAAGGCTCACGCCGAAGCGCCACCACCCCAAAACTAGGGAGCCTCCAGCATTTGGGGAGGCTTGACGCCGGCGCTCGCATCCTGCGAAGAATGCAGCCGTATGAAAATGCGATCTCTGCAGATTTTCGCTCTCGTCTCCGCGTTATCCGCAGCCGCGATCGCGCTTAAGATCGCTGGACCGGCCGCTCCACTCGAAGAGCGGATCGCGCCTAACGATCGAGGCCGGGGGGAGCAGCGCGAGAGCCCGCCGGAAGATTGGTTTGTCTCACAACGCGTCACGCACGGCGGAATCCCGGCCGGCGCCCTCGAGAAGGCCGGCGCGCAGGCCGCTGCGCTCAACCTCGCCGCCGAAACGTCGGGCTCCCAGCCCGCCCGGGCCGGTTGGAAATTCGTCGGGCCGACCAATATTGGCGGCCGCGTGGTCGACATCGCGGTCGATCCGGTCGCGGCCGATACGATCTATGTCGCCGCGGCGACGGGTGGAGTTTGGAAAAGCACGGATAAAGGCGCGCGTTTCACCTCAATCTGGCCAGCAGCAAACCCACAGTCGATGGGAGCGCTCGCGATCACTCCCAGCGGGACACTTTTTGCCGGAACGGGTGAAGCCAACCCGGGCGGCGGAAGCATCACCTACGGCGGCACGGGCATTTATCGCTCGGTCGATGGCGGTGCGACTTGGCAACTCGTCGGACTAACGAACTCAGGCGCGATCGGCCGAATCGTGGTCGATCCGGCGAACGCCCAGCACATCTTTACCGCCGTCGCCGGTGCGCTCTACAACCACGGCGGCGAACGCGGTGTCTATCAATCGACCGACGGCGGCACGTCCTGGACGCAAGTGCTCGCGCCGGATAACGACACCACCGGCGCCGTCGACCTGGCGATCGATCCGACGAACTCGAGTCGAATTTTCGCCGCGACGTGGGATCACTTTCGCGAACCGGATTTGCGCACCTACGGCGGAGCGGGTTCGGGCGTTTACCGATCCATCAACGGCGGCACGACCTGGCAGCGCCTAACGGGTGGCCTGCCGGCTGCGGGCCCGACCATTGGCCGGATCGGGATCGCCCTGGCCGCTTCGAATCCGCAGCGGCTTTACGCCATCGTCATTCTGACGGGCGGTCTTTTTCAAGGGTTCTACCAATCGGATAACGGCGGCGATTCCTGGACCAAGCTCCCGACAAGTTCGACGCTCTCCGGCGCGCAATCGAGTTACGGTTGGTGGTTTGGCCGCGTCTGGGTCGATCCTCTTGATCAGACGCATGTCTTCGCGGGCGGCGTCTCTCTTTGCGAGTCGAAAAACAGCGGCTCCACTTTTACGAGTGAATTTAGTCCGCATGCCGATCATCATGCGATGGCTTGGGACCTGAAAGTGCCCGGTCGGGTCTATCTCGGCAACGACGGCGGGACTTATCGTTCCGACGTCAACGGCTCGAACGATCAATGGGTCGCCGCGGTGAGTCAGCCTTTCACGCAATTCTACAGCGTGGACGTGAGCGAACAGGACAGCACACGCCTGGTCGGCGGCGCACAGGATAACGGCGTCAACCGTTCCTATCCCGGCACTAATTGGAACACCTACGTCGGTGGCGACGGACTGGAGGCGTTGATCGATCCCGTGGATCAAAACTTCGTCTATGGCTGCAGCCAGTACGGTTTTTGCAACCGGTCGACCAACGGCGGCGATTCCAGCTCCGACTTCACCGGCGCCACGATCTCCTCCCGCCGCAACTGGCTCAGTCCGCTACAATTCGATCCCGCAAATCCGGCTGTGATGTATTACGCCGGCGACCAGGTTAATCGATCCGCCAACCACGCTGTCACCTGGTCGGTGATCAGCCCGGATCTCACTGGCGGTCCGGGGCGTGATCCGAATTACCCCTTTGGCACAGTCACGACGGTGACTGGAGCCAAGACCGATCCTAATCGCGTCCTGGCCGGAACTGACGACGGGCGACTCTGGTTCACGACCAACCTAGGCGGAAACTGGACACAGGTGACCGACTCCGATGTGCCGGGCACGTGGGTGACACGCGTCACGGTCGATCCGACAAACGCGCAGGTGGCTTATGCGACCTTCTCAGGGTTTCGTTCGGGCGCGCCCCTTCCCTACGT
>JBKJNW010000101.1:0-8045 GCA_046593335.1 Chthoniobacterales bacterium
TCGTCGGGCTGCCCTGCGCCGCTTTTCCGGTGGTGCACGCGCTGGTGGCCAAGGCCTGGCGGCCTAACGACAAGCTGAGGGAATGGTTTGCCCGCCTGCGCGGGCCGGTGCTGGTGATGCTGCTCTCGACTCTCGGCGGGCTGGCCTTTTTCGCCTGGTGCCAGCTCCGCTGGGGCCGCTGGGATCTTTATATGCTGACGCAGGAGGCCGGCTGGGCGATCGATGCCGATTATTTCGCGGTCTTTCGGCCGGGGAATTATCACTTTGCCCTGCCCTCGATTAACGACCCGACCCAGGCCAGCCAATTCACGAGCGCGCTCGCCGGGGTGACGTTTCTGGCAATCGCGCTGGCGGAGCTGGTCGCGGCCTGGCGCGGGCGGAGTGGCTGGCAGAAACGGCTCGGATTCTATTTTGCCGCGCTCGTGATCTATTATCTTTCCGTCGCCGGAGTCGCTTCGGTGCAGCTCGAAAGCATGCTCCGTTACGATCTTTGTGTGCACGCCTTGATCGTTCTCGGCCTGCTCCATTATCTGCGGGAGTTTCGGCTCCCGCCGTTGTATGTGCGGGCGGCGGCAATGACCCTGGCGGCGCTGGCCTGCCTGGCCGGGCTGGGTTTGCAGGGGTTTTATGTCTGGAATTTTACTAGAGGAAACTGGATCGCTTGAGATGGAATTGAAAACCAACGTGGCCATCATCGGGGCCGGCCCGGCCGGGCTGACGGCGGGTTATTTACTCTCCAAGAACGAGGTCGAGGTCACGATCCTGGAGGCGGACCCGACCTATGTTGGCGGCATCTCGCGCACCGCCCGCTACAAAGGTTTTCACTTCGACATTGGCGGGCACCGCTTTTTCTCGAAATCGAAGGCGGTGGAGGATCTCTGGAATGAAATCCTGCCGCACGACATGCTGGAGCGGCCGCGCTCCTCGCGGATTTTTTATGGGCGGAAATTTTTCGCTTATCCGCTGAAGCCGTTCGAGGCCCTGGTGAAACTGGGAGTGTTTCGCTCCATCGCCTGCGTCCTTTCCTGGCTGAAGGCGCGGCTTTTCCCGATCGAGAACCCGCGCAATTTCGAGGACTGGGTGAGCAACCAGTTCGGCCGCCGGCTCTTCAAAACGTTCTTCAAGAGCTACACCGAGAAGGTCTGGGGCATGCCCTGCCGCGAGATCTCGGCCGACTGGGCGGCGCAGCGGATCAAGGGCCTGTCGTTAGGGAGCGCGATCCGCAATGCCCTCTTCCCGCAGCGCCAGCCGCGCGACAAGACGCAGGTAATCAAGACCCTGATCAACTCCTTCCGCTATCCGCGGCGCGGGCCGGGGATGATGTGGGAAGCGGCCGCGGAAAAGATGCAGTCGTTAGGCGGAGAAATCCGGATGGGCTGCCGGGTGGCCGGCTGCGAATATAACGAACTGACCGAACGCTGGACCGTGCAATTCCTCGATCGCGAGGGGAACGAGCATCTGCTCGAGGCGGAGCACGTCATTTCCTCCGCGCCGATGCGGGAATTGATTCTCGGACTCAACCCCGCCGTGCCGGAGCGGGTGCTCCACGCCGCCGAGAGCCTGAAGTATCGCGATTTCCTCACTGTCATGCTGATCGTGCGCGCCGACGACGCCTTCAGCGACAACTGGATATACATCCACGACCCGAGCGTAAAGGTCGGCCGGATCCAGAACTTCCGTTCCTGGTCGCCGGAGATGGTGCCGGAGCCGGATAAAGCCTGCTACGGCCTGGAGTATTTTTGTTTCGAACACGACGGGCTCTGGGCTTCGAGCGACGAAGAATTGATCGCGTTGGCGAAACGCGAGCTGGCCCAGATCGGCCTCGCCCAGGCCGGCGATGTGGTCGATGGCTGCGTCGTCCGGCAAAAGAAAGCCTACCCGGTTTACGACGACGATTATGCCCGTCACGTCGCCACCATCCGAACGGAGCTGGACCAGCATTACCCAAATCTCCATCTCGTCGGCCGCAACGGGATGCATAAATACAACAACCAGGACCACGCCATGATGACGGCGATGCTCTGCGTTGAGAACATCCTGGCCGAGGAAAAGCTTTACGATCTCTGGCAGGTGAATGGCGACGCGGAATATCACGAAGCGGGCGCAGCCGAGAGCGCGCTCGAGCAGGGCAGCGCCCTCCGCCTTGTGCCGATGCGGGCCACACCCGAGCTGGCTTCCGAGCAAACTTTGTTGTAGCGGCGGTTTCGAAATTGTAGCCGGGGACGTTGACCCCGGTTCGTCGGGCGCGTGACCACGTCTCACGCTTGCTGGGGTCAACGCCCCCGGCTACAACTTGTCTGCACGACCGGAAATCAATTTCTGGCACCCGCTCGAAACCGAAGATCATGAAAAACATTCTGCTTCTCCTTGGCTCGCTATTTTTTGTCTCTTCCGCGTTCGCGCAAACGCCGGCTCCGGCTAGCTCCGCCAAGCCGTCTCCCACGCCTGCCTGCCAGGCGGCGGAGTTCCGGCAATTCGACTTCTGGTTAGGCAAATGGGCAGTCAAGAACCCCCAGGGCCAGCAGGTCGGGACGAGCGAGATCAGCCGGCAAGCCGAAGGCTGCGCCATTCGCGAACAGTGGACCGCGGCCTCGGGCAAGGGCGGGATGAGCATCAACTATTACGACGAGTCCGACCACCAATGGCACCAGGATTGGGTCGGCGGCGACGGCACCATTCTGCATCTGCACGGCGGCCTGAAGGACGGGGTCATGGTCATCAGCGACGAGCCGAAGAGCGGTCAGAGCGCGCTCATCAATCGCATTTCGTACACCCCAATGCCCGACGGTAAAGTGAAACAAGAATGGTCGATCTCGAAAGATAACGGCCAGACCTGGCAGACCAGCTTCCTCGGCATTTACGAGAAGCAGCCGTAGGGCACGGCTTCGTTAGGCCAGTTCGTTCAATCCAAGGCTTGCCCCGGGGCGAGCGACTGGCGCAGGCTGAAGACGAACATGTCCACACCTCGCGAGCAATGGCGCTACCTGGCGCTGCTGGTTTCGATTCTCACGCTCTTCGTCCTCACCCCGGTGGCGGCGCTGTTTCGGCACGGCGTTCTCATCATGGACATCCTCGCCGCCGTCGTTCTTGTCGCCGCCTCGTATGCGTTGAGCGAACGGAGGGATTTCTTTCTCGCCGCGCTCGGGCTGTGCGGGCTCTCCGTGGTCGCGACCGGGCTGCTTCTGGTCACGCAGCAGCGCTGGGCCGCTATTTTCTCGCACAGCTGCGTCGTCGTCCTGATCCTTTATTTCTGCGTCACGATCCTGATTTATGTCCTGCGTGGCGCCCGCATTACGCTCGACAAAATCTTCGCGTCCGTCTGCGTTTACCTCCTCCTTGGCTACGCCTGGACCTTTGCTTACGCCTTGATCGATGAACTGCAGCCCGGGTCGTTCCTCGTCCGTAACCCGGTTTCGGCCAACGCCTATGTCGGCCGCGTCCTGGAGATGCGTTATTTCAGCTTTATGACCCTGACCACGGTCGGCTATGGCGACATTGTGCCGCGTTCCTCCACCGCCCGGACCCTCGCCACGCTCGAAGCGGTGACGGGACAGATTTACCTCATGGTGCTGGTGGCGCGCCTAGTCGGGCTGCACATTGTCCATGCGCACAGCGGGCGAAAAGACCCCTAACGGGCACCGTTTACCCCCAAAACCGGCATTTTTCTTTCGTTCCGGGCACTTCTTCAGTCGTTATTCTTGATTTTTGCGCTATAGTCCGCGATGGCTAAACCATCCGGTACGTTCTTTTCCCGTCGCGCCCCCGATATCATCACTGAAGAGCTGGTAGCGGTTCTTTCGTCCAAGACCTCCTTTGAATTCAAGCCGCTCTTCGACATTCTCCTCGCCAACCTGCGCGAGCGCAACGCAGCCAGTGGCGGCGAAGAAATGCTCCGCCTCCGTTCCTACGAGAAACTCCAGGGGCTGGTCAGCCAGGGCGCGGTCGACCGCAAGGTCAACGGCACGGTGAAAAAATACAAAGGCGTGCCGGCGCGCATGATGGCGCTGCGGGCGGAGATGAAAACGCTCCGGGCCGATTGGAACGAGCGCGCTCAGGCCAAGGCCGCGGCGGCGACGAGCTAGGCGCCGCAATCGTCAGGCGGCTCAGGCGCTGAGCGAGTGGCCGCCCGCGCTGTTCACCATAATCACCCGCCGCAGATCTCCGATCTCGGTTCGCATCCGTTCCAACGCCGGGAGGTCTTCTTCCTCGTTAGGCGGATCGAACCCTTTCAAGACGAGCGCGGCATCCTGCGAACGATCGCGCATGGCCGCGATCGCGTCCGGGCCGGCCACAATCTCGAGGGTGGCGGAGACACGGGCCGCTTCCACGAGACGGCCCAGTTTTTCCCGCGCCTTCGCTTCCTGTTCCAGATCGGCAACGGCGAAGACGAGCCGGATCGGGTGATTCCGCCACTCCGAATTCTGCGTCAGCATATGCGCGAGGAGAAGCGTGAGGGAACCGTTGCGCCCGCCTTGCCACCAGACATCGATCGAGCCCGGCGGCGCGGCCAGGAGCCGTTTTTCTTCATCCGGGCAGTAAACGATCAGCGCGCTCCGCTCCAGCTCCGCGATGCGCCGCAATACCTGGCAGAAACGGCCGAGCCGCTTCGGATTATCGGCCCAGCCGAGCAGGACGGTATTAGGACGGATGCCGCCGATCCCACAGCATTCCAAGAGCGACTCGACCCCGTTCGTTAGGTCAGGGTCGAGCACGACCGCGGGGAACGCCTGCAGATCTTCCCCAGCAATAAATTTCCGCAGCTTATCCTCTTCCTCGTCGCGGCGTTCGAGCGCTTTCTCGGCCGCGTCGTCATGATCCCGGTCACGGCCGGAAAAAAGAGCGCGAACATGACGAAGACGCTGTCCCCGATGGGATAGGCTGAGTGCAGATTCGCGCGCAGCGTTGCTTCCGATGCGGCCGGGATCGCGCCGAAAAAGAACGAGCCCAGCGCGAGCGCCAGGATGCCGAGGATGGCGTACTGCACCTTGATCGCCCAGCTCGCGCCGACGTAAACGCAGATGAAAATGACCACGTTCACGACCGTGCCGATGGCCCGGGCGGAGAGCCCAAGGCCGGGAAACAAATTCTGAAACGCCTCCGTGAAACCGATGACGTAGAGCGCGACCGAAATCGCCTGCGCGAGAAAAAAGACGACGCCGATGGCGCCGCCGAACTCCACCCCGAGACTGCGGCTGATCAGGTAATAGGCGCCGCCACCCTACACCCTAGTGTTGGTCGCGAGACCGGAGACAGAGAGCGCAGTCAGGGTCGTGATCAACTTCGCCGCCAGCACGATGATGACCGCCTGGATCAGGCCCGCTTCGCCTACTATGAGGCCGAAGCGGAGGAACATGATCACCCCGAGAATCGTTAGGGTGCTCGGGGTGAAGACGCCGCCAAACGTGCCGAACTTGGTCGGCGCGGTCGTCGAAGAAGAACTGCTTGCCACTCGGGTAAATCTTTTACCTACTGGTCCGCACGAAGTCGAGGGACCTCCTGCGGGGCAAATGCGGACACGTCCACTCCGGGCGACATGAGAACGTGATCGGGCGCGCGGCCCGGTGCCGGGAAGCCATCGAGTGTGAGGAGATTTTCGTCCCAAGAGGAAACCTCGGCGCGACAAAGCGGATACGGTGGATGAAAGACCGCGCCGCGACGGAGGCAGCCGTCGGCACTCGCATAAAGCCGGTAGCGTTCGACGAGAAAAAACTCGAGCGAGCCAGGTGCGGCGGCGGGCAACACCTCTCCCGCCGCATATTCAAAAATCGTCGGCGCGGAGGCTCCCACGCGGAGCGAGCGATACCGGATCGCGCCTGCTTTCGTGCGGCTCGATTCCATCACCGCATGTTCGTAGGGCAGATGAAAGAAGCGGCGCGCGATTTTCACCGCCAGCCATTGGTTGGCATCGAGCGAATAAAACCAGACGCCCGGCACGCCCGCCTCGTCATGCACATAAGTGCGCAGGTTCAGCTCCATGAAATGCGAGAGACGCGGCACGCTCGGGACAAACCGCGGCCGCACATTGCGCATGAAAAATGGGACCACCCCGAGATAAGCCCGGCCATCAAAAGTATCGAAATGGAGACCGTCCGGCAGCGTCGCCTGGATCGCCGCGACGGGATATTCCCAATGCAGAAACAACAGATCGCGCCACTGCATGAACATGACCGGGCGGGCCGCCGGTCGCGCCCGCACCGCCATTCGCTCTTGTTCGTTAGGCGTGACGGCGGACATTTCGCCACACCCTAACGCGAAAGCCCGCCGAAGAAACTCGGTCCGATTAGTGCGTCTCGCACGCCTTCGCGTTCGAACCAATGAAAGATGAGCGCCACCGGTCAAATCTCGGAACGGAATCTCGACGTCCTGATCGTAGGCGCGGGCATGGCCGGCTTGTGTGCGGCGCGCGAATTGCAACGCGCCGGGCGTAGTGTCCTCCTGCTCGACAAAGGCCCCGGCGTTGGCGGCCGGATGGCGACCCGCCGCATTGGCAAGGCGACCTTCGATCATGGCGCACAATTCTTCACCGCGCGCGATTCGCGTTTCGCAGCGGCGATCGAACACTGGCAGGAGATCGGAGCGGCCGCGGAGTGGTGTCGCGGTTTTACGGCTGACGCCGACGGCCACGTGCGCTGGCGGGGCCAACCGGGGATGACGGCCGTGCCGAAACATCT
This sequence comes from Chthoniobacterales bacterium, assembly GCA_046593335.1. Classification (GTDB taxonomy): domain Bacteria; phylum Verrucomicrobiota; class Verrucomicrobiia; order Chthoniobacterales; family UBA10450; genus Palsa-1392. Next base: position 6,672 of record JBKJNW010000101.1, read on the forward strand.
CGCGCACGGCCTCTCCATTCGCACAGACACGAAAGTAGTCTCGTTAGGGCAGGCGGACGACCACTGGCGGGTTGAAACCGGAAGCGGCGAGATTTTTCGAGCCGAGGCGCTCCTCCTCACCCCGCCCGTTCCGCAGTCTCTCGACCTCCTCGACGCCGGCCGGATCCCGCTCCGCCCGGAAGTGCGTGCTCGCCTAACGAGCATCATTTACCAACGCTGTCTCGCCGTCCTCGCGGTTTTGGCGGGTCCTTCGCGCGTTCCTGCTCCCGGCGGATTCGCTCCCGCTGCCGGACCGATCGCCTGGATCGCGGATAATCAGCAGAAAGGAATTTCGACCGAGCCCGCCGTGACCATTCACGCCAGTCACGCTTTCAGCCTGGAGCGTTGGGATCGCGACCGCTCGGCGAGCGGTCGGCTCCTCCTCGAGGCCGCGCAAAAATGGTTAGGCGCGGTGGTGCTGGAGTTTGAAGTGCACGGCTGGCGCTACAGCAAACCGCTCCGGGTCGACGAGCAACCGTGCGTGATTTTGAGCACAAGGCCGCCGCTCGTGCTGGCAGGAGACGCCTTCGCCGGACCGCGTGTCGAAGGCGCGGCTCTCTCCGGCTGGGCGGCGGCTGAAGCCCTCCTCGAAGCAGACGCCATGGTGCCGGCCAGCCTAACGACATGAACACAACAGCCACATCGCCACGCGTCTGGTTCATCACCGGTTGCTCGAGCGGCTTCGGACGCGCCCTGGCCGAGCGCGCCCTTGCGCATGGCGATCGAGTCATCGCCACAGCGCGCGATGTGCAGGCACTGGAGGATCTCAGCGCGCGTCATCCCGAGAACTGCCGCGCGCTCGCGCTTGATGTCACCGACCCGGCGCAGGTGAACACCACGGTCACGCAGGCCGCAGAGGTATTTGGCCGGCTCGATGTCGTCGTGAACAATGCCGGCTACGGCCTCATCGGCGCTTTCGAAGAACTCGGCCGGGAAGAAATCGCGCGGAATTTCGAGACCAACTTTTACGGAGCGCTGGAAGTGATTCGGGCCGCGCTGCCCTTTTTCCGCGCGCAGGGCAGCGGGCACATCGTCAATATCTCCGCCGCGGCCACGATCTCGAATTACCCTGGTTTTTCCATCTACGGAGCGAGCAAGGCCGCGCTCGAAAGCGTCTCCGAAGCGCTCGCACTCGAGCTTCAACCATTTGGGACTAAAGTAACGATCGTGCAGCCCGGACCATTTCGTACCAGCTTCATCGGGCGCTCGCTCACGCGAGCCGAAAACAAGATCGCCGACTACGAGCGGACGAGCGGCAAATTCCTGCGCCTGCTCGAAACGATGGATGGCAAACAACCGGGCGACCCGGTGAAAGCCGCGGACGCCATCATCGCC
>JBKJNW010000104.1:0-11102 GCA_046593335.1 Chthoniobacterales bacterium
GGAGACGAGATTCCAAACGATCTGCTGCAAGCGCTCCGCGTCGCCCGAGATCGGGCCCGCCTGCGGGTCGAGCACACAATCGACTTTGATCGATTTCGCGGCCGCGGTCGGTTCCACAACGCGGACCGCCGTCCGCACCACTTCCGGTAAATCGATCGTGCGCAAATCGAGCCGCAATTTCCCCGAGACGATGCGTGAGACATCGAGCAGATCCTCGATCAGCTGCGCCTGCGAGCGCGCGTTGCGCTCAATGACCGAGGCCGCTTCCGCGATTTCCGGAGTCGTTAGGTCGCCCGTCTCGAGCAGGCGCGCCCAGCCGAGAATGGCATTGAGCGGAGTGCGCAGTTCGTGCGAAACGGTGGCGATGAATTCATCCTTGGCCCGGTTCGCGACTTCCGCCGTTTCGCGCGCGGCCTCTGCTTCCTGGAGCAACTTGACCCGTTCCGCCTCCGCCTCCTGGCGTTGCAGGCTGAGCGCGATGCCCTGGGAAACCAGTGCGAGCGCGCTCAGGCTGGCCTCGGAAAGCTTCCGCTGCGCAAACATCGCCAGGACGCCGTAGAGCCGGTCCCCCACAAGAAGCGGATAGCCGGCGAAGGCGACCATCTTTTCCCGCCGCGCCCACTCCTGATTGTTGACCCGCGGATCGCCGATCACCTGGTTGGTGAGGTGCGGTTTTTTCTCGGAAGCGATGAGCCCGATTTTGAACTGGCCTAACGGGACCCTGCCATGCGGCCCGTCGATGTGAGTGTAAAGCCCGGCGCTGACCTGCAGCTCGAGCATTTCCTCCGCTTCGTTATAGGTCCAGATGCGGGCAAAGGCGGCGTCGACGTGCCGCACGAGCGATTGCACACACCGCTGCAGCACTTCCTCGATCGTTTCCGACTGGGTAATGAGGTGACCGATCTCCGCCTCCAGTCGGGTAAGACGAGCCCGTTCCTCGAGCGAGCCCGTGGTCGATTCGCGGTGGGCCAGGACGGCGTTCATCTTCTCCTCCCGCTTCCGGACGCTGCCGCAAAAAAGGCTGATCAGGACGCTCTCCGCCAGATAAACGAAGAGCCGGAAATAGAAGGCCATCTCGTGCGGAGAACCCGCCGCACCGGAGAAGTGCGGAGACACGATGGCCGAGAGAGCGGTCAGCGCCGTGACTAGAATCCCGGGGCCGAGGCCGCCAAACCAGGCGCCAAAGAGAACCCCGGCGATGAGGAACATGAACGGGTATTGCGCCGTGAAATGCTGCGAGGCGACCTGGTTGGCTCCGATCGTAATCAGCGCCGCCACCGCTCCGGCTCCATAGCGGACGACGCGAGACTGAGCCGGAGAGGAGAATGCCATGCGAGCAAAACGACGGTATCACTCTGGCGTGAGCTTGGAAAACAGGAAGAAAAGTCTTCTTCGAGCTCAACTCCGCCACGCGCGGCTGCGGGAGACCGGTCGTTCGTTAGGCACGGGGAAATTCTGGCGCGGGTTGGACTGTAAATATTCCGTGACCGCGGCCAGGAATGGCTCGGAAAAGTCTTTCAACTTTTGTTCTCCCACACCCGGGATGCGGCGAAATTCCGTCGCCGTTGTCGGGTAGCTGCGCGCCATTTCGCGCAGCGCCACGTCAGAGAAAATGACGTAGGCCGGCACGTTTCGTTCATCCGCCAGATTCCGCCGCAGGAGGCGCAAATCCTCAAAGAGCGCTTCGTCGCACTCGATCTCGCCCGCGCGCCGGCGCGATTTCGTGGCCGGCTTTTCCACCACCTTGGTCAATGTGATCGGCGTCCGGCCGCGCAATGCCTCGCGCCCGGCGGTGGTCACCTGGAGCGTGGCAAATTTCCCCGGCGCCACTTCGACCAGGCCGAGCCGAAGCAGCTCGCGGCCGATTGCCTGCCAGACATCGCGCTTGAGTTCGCGGCCGATTCCATAGGTCGAGATCTCGTCGTGCCCGCGCTGGCGGATCGCTTCGGTCTCGCCCCCGGTCAGCACTTCCACGATGTGGTTCAACCCGAAGGCGAAGCCGCTTTTTTGCTGCACCCGCAGGACGCAGGAGAGAAATTTCTGGGCCGCGACGGTGCCGTCGAAGGTTTCGCGCGGCTCGAGGCAGTTGTCGCAGCCGTTGCAGGGTTGGTTAGGCCGTTCCTCCCCAAAATAACGCAAGAGGGTGGTGCGACGGCATTCCCGCGTCTCCGCGTAGTGCACCATCTGGCGCAACTGCTCCCGCGCGATGCGCGCTTCCGCCTCGCTTTTCTCCTCGATGAAACGGGTCTGCTTGACCACATCGCCGGCGCTGAAAAGCAGGACGCAGTCGCTCGGCAATCCGTCGCGCCCGGCCCGGCCGGTTTCCTGGTAATAACTCTCGATGTTCTTCGGCAGATCGTAGTGCACGACGAAGCGCACGTTCGGTTTGTTGATCCCCATCCCGAACGCGATCGTCGCGCTCACCACCCGGACGTCGTCGCGCAGAAACATCTCCTGGTGGCGCGCCCGATCTTCAGCTTCCAGCCCGGCGTGATAGGGCTTGGCCGAAATTCCGTCCGCGCTCAATTTGCTCGCGACGGAGTCGGCCGCTTTCCGGCTCGCGCAATAAACGATCCCGCTGTCGTTAGGCCGGGTCCGGAGCAGCTCGCGCAATTGATCGTAGGGCGAAGCCTTGGCCAGGACTTTGTAACTCAGGTTCGGCCGATCGAAGCTCGCGACGTAGCATTTCGGATCGCGCAACTTGAGCTGCTCCAGAATGTCGCTCCGGACCCGCTCCGTCGCGGTCGCGGTCAGGGCCATGATCGGAACGTTAGGCAAAATCTCCCGCAGCCGGGCCAGAGAGCGATATTCCGGCCGGAAATCGTGCCCCCATTCGCTGATGCAATGCGCCTCGTCGATCGCGACCAAGGCGACCTTCCATTCCCGCACCTTCTCGATGAACGAGTCGAGCATGAGCCGTTCGGGCGCGACATAAAGGAGACGGAACTCGCCGTTGTAAAGACCGCGCAAACGGGCTCGCGCTTCCGTTCCGTCGAGGGTGGAATTCAAAAACGTCGCCGCCACCCCACTCGCCTGGAGCGCGTCGACCTGGTCTTTCATGAGCGAGATCAGCGGCGAGATCACGATCGTTAGGCCAGGCTGGAGCAGGGCCGGGAGCTGAAAACAAAGCGACTTCCCGCCACCCGTCGGCATAAGAGCGAAGACGTCGCGCCCGGCCAGCGCGTCGCGCACAATCTCCTCCTGCAACGGACGGAAAGCGTCGTAGCCGAAATGTTTCTTGAGGGCGGGGCGGAGTTCCACAGCCCTGCAGTTTTTACTCCGGCAGCCGTCGGAGCAAGGACAGATCTTTTAATCCAGCGTCTGGCGGTAGCGTTTCACCCCAATCGTCAGGGCGATGACCGCGAAGAGCGCGATCTCACCAAGCTGGAGCGAGATCTCGGCCAGGGTGTTTCCTTTCAACAAAATCCCGCGCACGATGCGCAGGAAATGGGTCAGCGGGAAAACTTCCCCGATGAGCTGCGCCCAGTGCGGCATGCCGCGAAACGGGAACATGAAACCGGAAAGCAGAATCGAGGGCAGAAAAACGAAGAAGGTCATCTGCATCGCCTGGAGCTGGTTTTTCGCGACCGTGGAAAAGGTGATGCCGAGGGCGAGATTGGCCGCGATGAAGACGAGCGCGACGAGAAGTAAAAGCACGATGCTGCCCTGCATCGGGACGTGAAAAAGGAAGTGGGCGGCGAGCAGAATCACGCCGACCTGAATGTAACCGACCATGATGTAAGGCACGATTTTGCCGATCAAGACTTCGCTCGGGCGGGTCGGCATGGAGAGGAGATTCTCCATCGTGCCGCGCTCGCGTTCGCGGGTGATGGCGAGGCCGGTGATGAGGATCATGGTCATGGTCAGGATCACGCCCATCAGCCCGGGCACGATGTTGTATTGCGTCACCACCTCCGGGTTGTAGAGAGCGTGGACGCGCAAATCGATCGGGCCCTCCGTCGCCTTGAGCGAGGCGAGCGGGCCCTTCAGGTCGTTTTGCACCGCATTATTAATCACCGTGCCTAACGATCCGAGGGCGTTGCCGGTCGCGGCCGGGTCGGTCGCATCCGCCTCCACCAGGATGGCGGGACGATCGCCGCGCAGAAGATCGCGGCTGAAATTTTCCGGGATACTGACCACGAACTGGACCTCGCCACGAGCCAGGAGCGCCCGCCCTTCTGCCTCGGTCTGCACTTGCCTAACGAAATCAAAATAAGTGCTGTTCTGCATCGCTGCGAGGACGGTCCGGCCCTGCGGTCCGCGGTCGGCGAGGAGGACGGCCGCCGGGAGGTGGCGCGGATCGGCGTTGATCGCGTAACCAAAAAGGGTGAGCTGAATGAGCGGAATGCCGAGCATCATGGCGAAGGTGAGCCGGTCGCGCCGCATCTGGGTGAATTCCTTCACGATGATGCCGCGCAGGCGCTGGAAGGAGAAGTGACCCCTCATGGCTCCGGCGCGAAGTTATCGGTCGATTCCTGCATCAGGTTAATGAAAGCGTCTTCCAACCCGGACGGGATCTGGCGCCAGTCGTAGGGCGGCTGGCGAAAGGGAGCGATCGCACGCTCCAAGGCAGCGGGATCGTCGCTGCTGACATGAAGCCCATTCCCGAACGCGACCGCCTGCTGCACCCCGGGCAGGTCGCGCAGCTTTGCCCCCAGCCCAAGGACGTCCGGGCCGGTCACGGCCCACGTCGTTAGGCCAACCTGCGCGATCACCTCGTCGACCGTCCCGTCGGCGAGCAATTTGCCGTAGGAAATGTAGGCCAGGCGATGGCAGCGCTCGGCTTCATCCATGTAGTGCGTGGTGATGAGAAAGGTGAGGCCGTCGGCCGCGAGAAGGTGAATCTGCTCCCAGAAATCACGCCGCGCTTTCGGATCGACCCCCGCGGTGGGCTCGTCGAGGAGGAGCAGTTTCGGGCGATGAATGAGGCAGGCGGCGAGGGCGAGCCGCTGTTTCCAACCGCCGGAAAGCTGCCCCGCGAGCTGGTGCTGACGGCCTTCCAGCCCGAGCTGCGCGATGCTTTCCCGAACCGCGGCGCGACGATTCTTCATGTCATACATCCGGGTCACGAACTCGAGATTTTCTTGGATGCTCAAGTCTTCCCAAAAACTGAAGCGCTGCGTCATGTAACCGACCTCGCGCTTGATCGCTTCGCTCTCCGTGATGACGTCGTAACCGAGAACCTGCCCGCTGCCGTCGTCCGCGCGCAGGAGACCGCAAAGCATGCGGAGAAAAGTCGTTTTGCCGCTCCCGTTAGGGCCGAGAAAGCCGTAGATTTCTCCCGCCCGCACCCGCAGATCGACGTGGTCGACCACCGTGCGCTCACCGAAACGCTTGGTCATGCCGCGCACGTCAATCGCCTGCTCGCCGTTTTTCATTGCCTAACGAAATCGGACATCGACCGGCTGCCCGGGATGCAACCTGGCCGCGACAGCCGGGTCGAAGTGGAGCTCGATCATAAAGACGAGTTTGCTCCGGCTCTCCCGGCTGTAGATGACCGGCGGGGTGTATTCGGCGCGTTGTGAGATGTAGCTGATCCTGCCGTCAAACGGCGCCTCCACTCCGTCGACCGTGACGCCCGCCTCCTGCCCGACGCGGAGTGCGCCTACTTCTGTTTCAGGAACAAAAGCCCGCACCTTGATGTTGGCCGGGGGCAGAAGCATGACGACGGGTTTGCCGGGGGCAACCCATTCGCCTTCGCGAAAGAGGGTATCGAAAACCAGTCCGGCTTTCGGCGCATCCTGTTTCATCTGCGCGAGGTTCCAATCCTTCTGCCGGAGTTGGTCGCGGTCCTGATCGCGGGTCGAGCGGGCCCGATCGAAATCCTGCGCCGCGACTGGCCCGCTGCGGAAAAGTTGTTCCTGCCGTTTGAAATCCGCCTCCGCCATGGTCAGAGCCGCCTGCGCCTGGTCCCGGGCGGCTTCCTCCATCGTCTGGTCGAGAGTGAAAAGTGGCTGGCCGGTTTTCACTTCGTCGCCTCGCCTAACGAAAAGCTGCTGTAGGGTTCCGCCTAACGGCGAGCTGACATAGACGAACTCACCCTCGACGTAGCCCTGCACGAAATCGTCAGGCGCTTTCTGGCAGCCAGCGACGACGAGGGCCAGGAGAGCGAAGGCAGCGAGCGGGCGCCGGCGATTCATCGTGCCCCTTTACGGCGCACGACCGCGCCGTGGAGGAGGAGATCGATCAGGCCCGCGAAGGCGTTCCGCGGCGCCATCTTCAGCTCCGTTAATTTGGCCGGATTCATGATCGCCTGGATGGAGGCAAGGAGTGTTTCGATCATGAGCCGGGCCGAAAGATCGCGGCGCACATGACCGTCCCGCTGGCCCTGGCGAAAGAGTCTTCCAAAATGATGTCGGATGAGACGGGCGCGGCGTTGCTCGAGCGGTTTGAAGATTTCCGGCGCCTTGCGCATATCGCGCAGAAAGGCCGGTTGCAGTTCATCCAGCTCCCCGCGCAGACTGCTGAGGAGAGTGTGCAGCGCTTCGGGAAAATGCGGCGCCCGTTGCGCCGTCGCCTGCTCGAGTGCGGCGCGGATGCTTTCATATTTGGCGTCCAGGACCGCTTCGAGGAGCGCGTCTTTGCTCGGGTAATGAGCATAGAGGGTTTTCTTGCTCACCCCCAACTCGGCGGCAAGGTCATCCATCGTAACGTTGCGAAAACCGTGTTTGAAGAAGTGGATCCGGGCCGCTTCCAGAATGCGCCGGACGGGCGACCGCCGGCCTGCGTCCGAGCGCGGGTGCGGGCCGAGTTTGCCGGTGGCGGACTGTGCCTTGACCTTCCCGGGTCGATTGGAAGTTTTCAATACCAAGGAAACTATCACAGTCTCCTAAGTTTCCAAAACGGAAAAGGGCAGCCGGTTTAATTGAACGTCTCCTCTCGATTGCCGGGTCGGGAATGGCGAAGCCGTGCATGGTTCTCTCAGTCCGGCCGCACCATCTCGAAGCGGTCGCCCGTGCGGCAATACCAGTTCGGGCTGGCCATGCGCCCGATAGCGTGAAAGCGCTCGCTCCGAATGCGCAACTTTTGCGGATCGATCAACTCGTCGCGAACGTGCACTCGCCTAACGAGTCCGATGATGAGGCGATTACCCCCAATCTGGAGCGTACCCCATTCCGCGCACTCCAGGCTGGCGGGCGCTTCCGCGATCCGCGGCGGCCCCACCACGGACGACGCCGCCGTCGTTAGGCCGGCCGTTTCCAGTTCGTTGGTCCCGTAAGGCAGCGTGGCGGAGGTCTGGTTCATCGCGTCGGCGACGGCTTCGTCGACCAGGTTGACGACGAACTCGTGTGTCTCGCGAATGTTGCGCGCGGTGTCCTTCGGTTCTCCATCGTCACGATCACCGGGCGCGAAGCCGATGATAGGCGGATTGGCCCCAAGCGCGTTGAAGAAACTGAAGGGCGCGGCGTTGAGCTTTCCGTCGGCGCTGAGCGAGGTCACCCACGCGATCGGGCGCGGAGTGATGAGCGAGGCCAGCATGGCGTAGCCGCGGCTGGCATGTTCTCCTTCGAGGTCGAGTTCCATGCTCGATCGATACGCCAGACGTCGCACTCGTGCAGTGGAAATGCGCCGCCGGATCGCCTCCCGCCCCCGGACGTTGCTGCGCGCGCTCGGCTGCGTGCTGCGGTGTGCGACATCATGCTTTCCCATGGTCGCGGCGTTGCGTAATTTGAAATTCTCCAAGATGGCCTGGCGAATTGGTGAAAATGTCGTGCGCGGCGAAGTCGACAATCGCACCCGGGGTCGCGTCACCGGACGCGTCTGGATCGCGGGCGTCGCCGAACCGATCGTGCTCGATCTGGCGGGAGATTGTCACCCCGACCTCGCCGGCTGTTTGCTCCGGTTCGAGAACCCCGAGCCGACTCCGCTGACCACGCCACCGCCTGCGCCGCGACAGCGCGGGACCGCCGGCAGGATCACCGCCGCGCACAAGGTGCGCGTCTTCGATCTCCCTTTCGAGGAAGTGCTCGCTCTGCTGAAAAAAGGCGAGACGCCGCCCGAGCATCTCGCTTCCGCTCTTTACCTCGAGTGGTTTTCCGCCTTGAGCGGTTGCGTCGTGATCGAGAGTGCAGATTACCGGTTCGAAATTTCCGATCCAGTCTGGCGCTTCAACGCCGAAGAGCTGTCCGCGCGTGAACGTCTCGCCGCGGAAGCGGAAGCCGGCGACGGCGCCTGCGAGATGCAGGATGCCGGAGAGGAAGAGAAATGAGACGAATTTCGCTGCGAACAATTTTTGCGCGAGAGCGACGCGCGCACCGATCGCTACGGCGCGCTCTTGGAGAAATATGCCGATCATCCCGACTCGGAGCGGATCATCGCGCGTGAGATGGGCTGGGATTGGCTGGAGGAAGCGCTCGATGCCGAGGCCGAAGCCAAGGACGAAAACATCGAGTCCGAAATGACACCAGGCTTCGAGGAGGAGGATGAATTCGAGGAGCCGCCACCCGATCCGGCGCGCGAGGGGATCGATTGGGTGCGCGACGAACGCGACCGGATTGTCCATCCGCTCCAGGCGCGGGCCCACGAGCTCCTCCATAAGTTGCTCGATGAATTAAAAGAGGCCGGACACTTTCCGAACTGCGACGACGACGCCTTGGGCGATTTCGTCGGTCACTGCATGAATCTAACCGCGAAACTTGCCGGCGCGCTCGGCAGCGTTGCGCGCGGCTGGGAAACTGACGCAGGGATGACGATCGCGCGGCTGAAACGCATCCTGATGATTCTCAACGAGAGCCTGACTGCTTCCGATCGCGTACCGGCGAAATATCTTTCTTCAGATCAGCTGCTGCGTTTTCGGAGCGGCCTGTTTGCGCTACGCGAAGACATCCTCGCGCTCGTTGCTCGGCTGCGTGGAGGCGATTAACCGCCGCAGTTGTAAACGACCTGGCCTAGCCGGCTACGCCTGAGTGAAGCTGGTATGCCGGACGTTGAAATCCTGCGCCTTTGCCACCTCGGGATTCAACCACTCGATGACCGCCGCGAAGCCCAGGCTCTCTCCGGATCGTGATGCAGATAATCCGGCGCCACGGCCAGCGGGACGAAGCCCTGCTTGAGTTGGAAGCACAATGTCGAGTCACTCAAATCACCCGCCATCACGCGCAAAACATATTGCTCCGCCGTTAGGCTATCAGCGTAGCGATGATAACCACAGAGCCGTGCCCCGGCCCGGATACGGAGGAGCCCGAGCTGGCGCACCAGGGAGCGGCGCGCTTTATAGATCTGCTTCCCGGCGCCCCGGCCTTGCACGCTCGGTCGCACCATCACCTCCGCGCCATAGAGAGTGCGGCCTTCCGGATTGTGGTTGCGAAAGGTGCCGTGGTCGGTGAAATCGCGCCAACTCGCCCGCATCTCGTAATCGTCCCAGACGACGATCAAGCTCGCGGCCATTCCGACGACGCGCTCCGCCTCTTTTTCTACCGCCACGAACTGACCCTCGGGAAAAACTTCGCGATGCGAAGCCAGCTGCTCGATCTTCCAGGTCGGACTGTCGTGATAAACTTCCCGCGTCATCTCGATGATCTGCTCGAAATCCTCTGGCCGCGTATTGCGCACCACGATTTCCGGCCGCGACGCGGAGGGTTCCGTCATAACTTCACCAGCTCGGTCTGGGCCAGCACGTCCTGGGTGCGCTTGCTGTCGCGCAACGGCAGGACGGTGCCCGACTCGCGGCCTTCCTGGATCGTTTTCAGGTTCAGCTCGCCGATCACCATCATCTCCTGGTTCACCGTCCCCTCGGCCAGGATGCCGTCGCGGGAGAAGGAAAAATCGCTCGGGGTGAGGATCGAGGCCTGGCCGTAATTGAGCGAAACCGCCGGGACCATCGGGAGCGATCCGACGGTGCATGATTGAACGACGTAAACCTGGTTCTCGATCGCACGCGCATGCGCGCAGTAGCGGACGCGGAGGAACCCCTGCCGATCGTCGGTGCAACTGGGCGTGATGATGATCTGCGCATCCTGATGAGCGGCCGCGCGCGAGAGCTCGGGGAACTCGATGTCGTAACAAATGGCGATCGCGACTTTGCCGAAGTTGGTCTCGAAAACCTTGAGCCTTTCGCGCGGCGAGATATCCCATTCTTCTGCTTCGAAACGCGTCATGTGCAGTTTGCCCTGCACGCCGTAGTCGCCGCTTGGGCTGAAGAAATGCGAATCGTTATAGACTTTGTCGCGCTCGGCATCGAGGGCCGGGATCGTCCCGGCCACGATGTAGATGCTGTGCTCCTTCGCCAATCCGCTGAAGAGCTCGATGTAGTGCGGGACGGCGCGGGCGAGATCGATGATCTGCTCGCGCATCGGCCGGCGCACGTCGCCGAGGGTAATCGACCGCGGTGTCGACCAGCGCGCTGACCTGATCGCGAAACTGCTCAAAAGTTTGAACCGGCCGGATGAAATACTGGAGGGAGGCAACTCGGATTCGTTCCATCATCTTCCGTCGCAGATTATTGCGGCTGCAGCAATTACGGGAAGGAAAAAGCGCGCTTCTGCGCACGCCGGTTTTAAGGGACCCCACGACAGCGAGATGGGCCAGTCCGGCCGGATCAGCTCAAAGCGATCGCGGGTCCCGCAATATCAATACGGACTGGCCATACATCCAATGGCATCGAAGTGCTCACTCCGAATACGAAGCGGATTTCCGGTCCGCCGTGTTCCCTGGCTGCCTGCCTAACGAGGCGGTCGCTCGCGGAAATATCCTTGCTCCGGCAGTGGCGGGAAGCTGTAGTGCGACCATGACGTCGCGTCCTTCGCCCTTTGCCCGGGTCGCGATCTGCAGCGGTCATATGATCGACTCTCCGGAGCGGAAGACGCCGCGCTTTCCGCCGGAAAAAGCGGAAGCGGTAGGGCAAAAAATCGCGGATCAACTCCGGCAGTGGGAGATCAGCACAAAGATCGCGTTCCGGGAGGCGGCGAAACTCAGCCGAAAAATGACTTATCCGCGCCGTTCTTTGATCTCGGCGAGAAGGTCCGTGACGACCTCGGCTTTCGGTCGAGCGCCCAGGTTGCCTTTGCCGTGCACGCGCACGCTGACTGCGCCCGCTTCCAAGTCGCGGTTTCCGATCACGAGCATGGTGTGGACTTTCATTTGCTCGGCGCTGGCGATCTTGG
>JBKJNW010000157.1:0-54465 GCA_046593335.1 Chthoniobacterales bacterium
GGACAGCTACAACCGGCCGCGCCGGTGGGATTGAAAAGTTATCGGGCCGGCGAGATTCGAACTCGCGACCTCTTGAACCCCATTCAAGCGCACTACCAAGCTGTGCTACGGCCCGAAACAGCCGAACTAATCGCCGCACCGGTTGCGCTTGCCAAATAATTTCAATGGCGCGACGGAGGGAGTGCAACGCGTCACGCCATGGATGAGCCCGATAAAAAGGTGAAAAAGCTCCAGAGCCAGCTCCCGCTCCCGGGTAAGACCACGATCGAGGCGCTGACCAGACCGTTCCAGGAATTCGCCCGGCTGGAATCCTCCGGTGGCATTCTCCTCATCGGCTGCACCCTGGCCGCGCTGATCTGGGCCAATTCCCCCTGGTCGCACGCTTACTTCGACCTCTGGCATACCAAGCTCACCGTCGGCTTCGCCGAGGCGACGCTCTCGAAGGAAATCCATTTTTGGATCAACGACGGCCTGATGGCGATTTTCTTTCTCCTCGTCGGACTCGAGATCAAACGGGAGGTCCTGATCGGCGAGCTCGCGTCCCTGCAAAAAGCGGCCTTGCCACTCTTCGGCGCCATCGGCGGCATGCTGCTGCCGGCCGGTTTTTATTTTCTCTTCAACCGCACCGGACCCGGGGTGAATGGCTGGGGCGTGCCGATGGCGACGGACATCGCCTTTGCCCTCGGCGTCCTGACCTTGCTCGGCGATCGCGTCCCGACCCAGCTCAAGGTCTTCCTCGCCGCGCTTGCGATCGCCGATGACATCGGCGCGGTGCTCGTGATCGCCTTCTTTTATACCGCGGAACTTTCCTGGATCAGCCTCGCGGTCGCCGGGATTTTCTTTCTCGCTTTGATCGTCATGAATCGGATCGGCGCCCGCGACCCGCTGATCTACGCCATTCTTGGCATCGGCTTGTGGCTGGCCTTTTTGCAATCCGGCATCCACGCCACCGTCGCGGGCGTGCTTCTTGCCCTAACGATCCCGAGCCATCGCCGCATCGACAGCCGGGCCTTTCTCGAGCGCAGTGGCAGAATTCTCGATGAATTCCGAAATGCCACGGAGTGCGAGGACGAGGTCGAGGCCAGTGCCACGCGGAGCGCTGCGCTGGGTCTGCTGGCGCAGGACGCGCATTACGCGGAGGCGCCGATGCTGCGCTTCGAGCACGCCCTCGCGCCCTGGATCAAGCACGCCATCATGCCGATTTTCGCTCTCGCCAACGCCGGTGTTTATCTCGGCGGCGACGCCTTCAAGGAACTCGTTAGTCCAATCAGCCTCGGGGTCATCTGCGGCCTCGTCCTCGGCAAACCGATCGGGATCGTTTCCCTTGCCTGGCTGGCGGTGCGGACGCGGCTGGCAGTCCTGCCGCGAGGCGTGAACTGGCGGCAGGTGCTCGGGATCGGGATGTTGGCCGGGATCGGGTTCACCATGTCGCTTTTCATCGCCAGCCTCGCCTTTTCCAATAACACCGAGATTGAAACCTCCAAGATCGGCATTCTCGCCGCCAGCATTCTGGCCGGCGTGGGCGGGACCCTGGTTGTTTTCAAACGCTGCCCGCCTAACGAAAAAGAAGAGCCGGTTCAGGCAGACCAGGCGCAGAGGAAGCCATCGATCAGCTCCGGCAGCGCGTCGCTGTAGCCGCCCTCCAGGATCGCGCCCGCCGGGGTGCCGCTTTCGCGCAGCCATTGGCCAAAAAGCGCGAAGTCTTCCGGCGCCAGGCTCATCTGCGTGATTGGATCGCCCGCGTAGGCGTCGAAGCCCGCCGAGACCAGGAGGAGTTCGGGTTGGAATTGCAGGAGCTTTTGCAACGCCTGCTCAACCGCGGCGCGATGTTCCGACCGCGGAGCGAAGGGCGGGACCGGGAAATTGTAAACTTGGCCCGACGAGCGCGTGCCGCTGCCGGGATATCCGGGAAACTGGTGAACGGAGGCGAAAGCGATGCCCGGATTACCGGCCACGATTGCCTCCGTGCCGTTGCCATGATGCGCGTCGAAATCCCAGATCGCGACCCGCGTTGCGCCTTGGGCCAGGGCCTCGAGCGCCGCCACCGCGATGTGATTGAAAAAGCAAAATCCCATCGCCTGGTCGCGGGTCGCGTGGTGCCCCGGCGGGCGCATGAGACTAAAGCTGCGCTTTCCGCCTAACGACTCCCGGGCCACCGCGCAGGCCGCGCCAGAAGCGCGCGCCGCGTGCGCGAAAATGCCGCGGTAGGCCGGAGTATCGGCATCGAAATCGTGCTCCGCCGCGCGCACCCGCGCAACGTGTTCCGAGGTGTGAGCGCGGAGCAGAGCTTCCTCCGTCGCCTCCTTCGGCTCACGCCATTCCCAGGCCGGATGTGCGCCGCGAAGAAATGTCGCGCTTTCCCGGATTCGGGCGGGACGTTCCGGGTGACCGGGCGCGCCGTAATCGGCGGAGCGAGAATCGTGAAAAACAATCACGCGCCCGGCCGGAAGAACCCGGCAAAATTTGACCCAGAGCAACGAAATCCCATGAGTTGACGCGCGATGATTGGGACGACTAGCACAAGCGCGAGCCTGCCCCGGCTCCGGCGCCGATTCAATAGGGAAACAACCGGGAAACAATTCGGATCGCACCTTGTGAGGTTGATGCTATAGCGATGGGCGATGGCGAAAGCGCAGACCCAGATCGATAAACCGGAACCACGCTGGCAGGCGCTCCTTGGCTTGCTCGCGGCGGTCGGCACCACCTTTGCCCTGCCGCGCTGGCTCGGGATCGGTCCGCGTTGGTTGCTGCCACTCGTGATCCTGGTCCTGCTGGTGCCGACGGTCTTCGCGCACCGCACCGGCCGGCATTCCTTGAATCACATTCTCGGGACGGTCATCAGCTCCATCATCACGCTCTCGCTCATGAGCTCGGTCCTCCTGCTCATCACCACGCTGCCCGCGCACAAGGAACCGGCGATGAAGCTGCTCGGCTCCGGCGCGGCTCTCTGGCTGAGCAACGTCCTCGTCTTTGCGCTCTGGTATTGGCGGCTTGATGAAGGCGGCCCGCAGGCGCGCCGGAAACGCGGCGGATTTGGCAGCCGCGGCTTCGTTTTTCCCCAGATGCAGGTGGAGAAATCACTGCGGGAAGAATTCGCGATCGACGGCTGGCGCCCGGGCTTTGTCGATTATCTTTTCATCGCCTTCACCACCAGCTCGACTTTCGGCCCGACCGACGCGCCGATCCTGCGCCCATGGGCGAAAATGCTGGCCATGCTCCAGGCCTTTATTTCGCTCACGATCGTCGTCCTGCTTATCTCCCGCGCCGTCGGTGTGCTCTAGGACGGGCTCACGGAAGCGCGTTATTTGCCGATGAGGATGAGAACGCCCGTGATCAGGGCGAGAATCGGCAGAAGAATGCCAGGGCCGATCCCGGTCAGGCCGACGATGCCGACCACGATGAGATAAACCGCGAGCAAGAGCATCCCGATGTTTTTATTGAAGTTCATGGCGGCATGGTGGGGGGCGGGAGTTCGGGATGCACGCCTAATCTGTTGCCCGGCGTAAAACGCTCGGCGGCGGCGGCGGGACTCAGCAATGCGCAAGACCATTGACAATCGGAAATCAAAGTCACTACAATCGAGGACCGAGGCATTCTCAAATCTAACGCTCCCGGGGGCTTAGTTTAAACTGCGCGCGCCCGGGCCGACCCATGGATAGATGCATCAAACCTCGTCTCGTTAGAGTGACCAAGCTGGAAGCTGCGCGGCGCCAGATCGAATCTGCCATCTGGCTTTGGTTCGTCGACGATGACCACGTCTCGGTTCACGCCCTGGCGGCAGCCGCTCATCGCCTTTTGCTCGAGCTGGCAGCCATCCGCGAGAAGGCCACCTGGCCCTACGCCGCCGCCTATGTCCCCGCCGCCCCGGCCAAGGCGAGAGTGGATCCGAGCGATGCGGTGATGTTCTTCAAATACGCCAAGAAGGATGAGACTTACGAACTGAGTGAACAATGGACGGAGCTTTACCTTTTCGATGCGGTCATGGCCTACAGCAGCCTGGCCGACGAACGCGGGGCGAGCGCCCTGATGTCGACTTTCGTCCTGCGTTTTGGCGTGCTCCGGCAGGATCTCTTCGTGCCGGACGCCTTCTCGCTGCTCGAGGAAAGAGTGAGCAAGGCATTTTCCCTCGACCGCCTGGAGCGGCTTTCGAAAATTGATTTTCTGAAGGAGTTTATCGGCGTGCTCAGTCATGGCCGGCCGGAATAATGCGACGGGGGAACTCGGAGAGGACCTTTGTTCGTTAGGCTGAGCGAGATCCTGGCACATTCGGATCGAGCGTCGCGACGAGGGGCCGCGCTCCGACGTCTGGCCCGGATAAGTTAGCGAAACTGCGGGCGGGGAGGAGCGGCCGCTCGCTTGACCGCCTGTGGCGGCCCCTCTAGAATTGCCGCCTACCGCAGCGCAGGAACGCCCGTGGCAGACGGCATCGGCCTTGCTCGGCATTGGGAAGGCAAAAAGCCGCGGTGACAACTCAAAGGAACTAAAAAGATAATGGATTTTTCCTGGTCGGATCAACAACGAGAATTGCTCGACGCCGTCGGCCGTTTCGCCCGCGAGCAGCTCGATTACGACGTCATCGAGAACGATCGGAAGGCCATCTTTAATCACGAGGCCTGGAAGAAATGCGGCGAATTTGGCATCCAGGGATTGCTCGTGCCGACCGAATACGGCGGCCTCGGTCAGGATCCGCTCACGACCGTGGGCGCGCTAGAGCGTCTCGGTTACGCCTGTAAAGACAACGGCCTGCTTTTTTCCATCAACGCCCATATGTGGACCGCGGTCAGCCCGCTGGTGAACAACGGCACCGAAGCGCAGAAGCAGAAATTCCTGCCCGGCTTATGCAACGGCACGCTGATCGGCGGGAACGCCATGAGCGAGCCGAACAGCGGCTCCGACGCCTTTGCCCTCGCCACCACCGCGACGAAAAAAGGCAACAAATACATCCTTAACGGCAGCAAAATTTTCATCACGAATGGCCCGGTGGCCGATGTCCTGGTTGTCTTCGCCAATGTCGACAAATCGCGCGGCACCGATGGGGTGACGGCTTTTATCGTCGAGAAAGGGATGCCGGGCTTCGATCCCTCGCATAAGATCGAGAAAATGGGCGTGCGCACTTCGCCGATGTCGGAAGTCTTTTTCGAAAACTGCGAAGTTCCCGAGGAAAATCTGCTCGGCAAGGAAGGCGGCGGCGCTTTTCTCTTCACCCGCTCGCTCACCTGGGAGCGCGGTTGCATTTTGGCCAGCGCGGTCGGCTCCATGCAGCGCCTGCTCGAGAAGTGCATTCGTTACGCCAACGAACGCAAACAGGGCGGTCAGTCGATTGGCAAATTCCAGCAGGTCGCGGTCAAGATCGTGGACATGAAACTTCGGGTCGAAAGTGCGCGCCATATGCTCTACCACTTCGGCTGGGTCGCCGGTCATCGGAAGGCGGTTTATCTCGAGGCGGCCATGACCAAGCTGCACATCGCTGACGCCTGGGTGAAATGCGCCGAGGACGCGATCCAAATTCACGGCGGTTACGGCTACATGACGGAATACGAGGTCGAGCGCGAATTGCGCGACGCCATCGGGGCCAAGCTCTACTCCGGCACGAGCGAAATCCAACGCAACATCATCGCCTCGCTCATCGGCTTGTGACGGAGCCGGTCGCAAAAATCCTCGTTCCGTTCAAGAGCGTGCCCGACCCCTACGCGGAGGCGACGCCGGGCGGGTCCGCCACGACCGCGAAATCGGTCATCAATCCCTTTGACGAGATTGCGATCGAGGAAGCGCTGCGCATAAGGGAACGCGGCGAAGCGAGCGAGATTGTTGGCCTAACGATCGGGTCGGCGACAGTCGACGAGCAGGTCCGCGCTGCGCTGGCGATGGGAGTCGATCGCGCGATTCGAATCGACGACACGCGCCCGCTCGATCCCTACGCGGTCGCGCGTATCCTTCGCGCCGCGGTTGATAAAGAAGCGCCTCAGGTTGTGCTCATGGGCAAGCAGGCGGTGGACGACGATTCCAACCAGGCCGGGCAGATGCTCGCGGGATTGTTAGGCTGGCCTCAGGCCACCTTTGTTTCGAAGATTGAATTTCTGGAGGACCGGACCCGCGCCCGTTGCACCCGCGAGACGGATGGCGGCCTGGAAGTGATCGAGGTCAACCTCCCGGCCATCATCACCACGGATCTACGCCTGAACGAGCCGCGTTACGTTTCGCTGCCGGGCCTGATGAAAGCGCGCAAGAAACCGATTGAGGTTCTGACCTGTGAAGAGCTCGGAGTGCAGGTCGCGCCCCTAACGACCACGCTTGCCACCGTGCGTCCGCCGAAACGAACCGCCGGCGCGCGAGTCGAGTCGGTCGAAGAATTGGTCGCGAAGCTGAAACAGGAGGCGAAGGTGCTTTGATGCCGGCAAAGACCCTCATCCTGATCGAACACGATCGCGGGCAAGTGAAGCGCCCGTCGCTCCATGCCGTGACCGCCGCGCGCCAGCTCGGGGGCGATTATGTGCTGTTTCTTCTCGGGAGCGGCCTCGAGGAAATGGCGAAATCGCTCACCGCCTACGGCGCTTCCACCGTCCTCGTGGCGGACGACGCTGCTCTGGCTGAGCCGTTGGCGGATCGTTATGCAGCCGTCATTGCCGCGGCCTGCGCCAAGGTTGGAGCGACGACGCTCCTCGCGACCTCATCCACTTTCAGCAAAGATATTCTCCCCCGCGCCGCTGCGCTGCTCGATGCCCCGATGCTGACCGATGTCGTCGCGCTCGAGGAAAAAGAAGGCGTAATTTCCTATCGTCGGCCGGTTAGTGCCGGCAGCATGCTGGCCACGGTGCAGTTACAGGGCGACAAGCGCGTCCTGACGATTCGCGCCGCCGGCTTCGAGGCGCCGGAGGCCGGCGCCGCCTCTTCCCCGGTGGAAAATTTCGCCGTCGACGCCGCCACTTTGCCTAACGGAATGCAGTTCGTCTCCCGCGAAGAACGCGTCTCCGATCGGCCTGATCTGACCGAAGCGCGCGTCGTCATCGGCGGCGGACGCCCGCTCAAGGATAAGGAATCGTTCGATCGTCTTGTCGGCGGTCTGGCCGATCTCCTCGGCGGCGCCATCGGCGCGACCCGCGCCGCGGTCGACACCGGTCTCGCGCCTAACGACTACCAAATCGGCCAAACCGGCAAGGTGATCGCACCTGAGCTCTACATCGCGCTCGGCATTTCTGGCGCGATCCAGCACCTCGCCGGAATCAAGGATTCGCGCGTGATCGTGGCGATCAATAAGGATCCCGACGCCCCTATTTTTCAAATAGCGACCTACGGCCTGGTCGGCGACGTCCATCAAATCGTTCCACAGTTGATTGAAGCCTTGCGCAGTAACTAAACTGCGCCAACGATTCGGCTTTGAAACTGCTTCGTAGCCGGGAATGCTTTCGCCAATGAACGGGCACGCTGTGAACGAGGCCACGCGCGAGGTCTTCGGCAACATCTCGACCTGGATGCAGGTCGTGTTCTTTATCATGATCGCGGTCAGCCTCGGCGTTCTCGCGTGGCAGGTCTTCGATCACTTCCGACAATGGCGCCAAGGGCGACCCGGCGGATTCGAGCGCAGTCCGCGCGTCTGGCTCCAACGGCTGACCGTTTACGCGCTCGCGCAAAAACGCGTGCACAAGAAAACACTCGGCGCTCTTCTGCACGGCGCGCTCTTCAGCGGGTTCCTCGTTCTCACTATCGGCACCACCCTTCTCGGCATTGCCTACGACGGGCCCTACGACTTCCATCACGGCTGGTATTACCTCATCTACGAGCTGACGATGGATGTCTTCGGCGTCGTCTTTTGCCTCGGCGTTCTGCTCGCGATGTATCGCCGGGCCTTCGCGCGCAAAGCGAGCCTCGGTCACAACTGGCGCGACTGGTGGCTGCTCGGCATTCTGCTCGCGCTCGGCCTCACCGGTTTTGCGGTCGAGGCGCTGCGCATGCATTACACCCAGGTCGAGCCGTGGCTCGCGCGGTGGTCGACTGTCGGATGGCTGATCGATACCACCTTCCTGCGCGGGATCGACATCGAGTCCGCCAAAACGATGCACCTCGCAACCTGGTGGCTGCACACGATTCTGGTGGCGGGCTTTTTCGCCACCATCCCGGTGAATCGTTTTCTCCACGTCATCACCGGCCCGCTCAACATCGCCGCCCGGCCCGAGCGTCCGATGGGTGCACTGGTGCCGTTGAAAATGGAGACGGTCGAAGAGACCGGCCTCATCGGTGCGGCCCAGATCGGTGATTTCAATCAGCAACAGCTTCTCAGCCTCGACGCCTGCATGGAGTGCGGCCGCTGCGAGGACGTCTGCCCGGCGACCGCTTCCGGCAAACCGCTTTCGCCGAAATTTATCGTGACCGATCTGCGCAGCGTAATGGCGCACGGCGGAGAATTGCACGGGGTCGCGATCAATCCCGACACGCTCTGGTCCTGCACCATGTGCCAGGCCTGCGTGCAGGAATGCCCGGTCCTGATCGGGCACGTCGATTTGATCAGCGACATGCGGCGTTACCTCGTCGGCGAAGGCAAACTCTCTGGCCCGCCGGCGCGCTCGCTCCAGCAGATCGGCAACCAAGGCAATCCCTACGGCCGGCCTAACGGCGAGCGCCTCGCCTGGGCGGAAGGGCTCGATGTGCCGACGGCCGAATCGAATCCTGATTTTGAGTATCTCTTCTGGGTTGGTTGCGCGGCCTCCTTCGATCCGCGCGCGCAGAAAGTCGCGCGTGCCACTGCCCAACTTCTTCGGAAAGCCGGGGTAAATTTCGCCGTCCTCGGCAAAGAGGAAACCTGCACCGGCGATCCGGCGCGGCGGATCGGCGACGAGTTCCTTTTCCAGGAGCGCGCGCAAACGAACGTCGAAACGTTAGGCCGGCGCCAGGTGAAGAAGATCGTTACCGCCTGCCCGCATTGTCTTAACACGCTCCAGAACGAATACCCGCAATTCGGCGGTCAGTACGAGGTGAAACATCACTCCACTCTTTTCGCCGAGTTGATCGAAGCCGGCTGCCTAACGAATGACGCGGGATCGAGCGAGAGCGGCCCGATCACCTTGCACGACCCCTGTTACCTGGCGCGCGTCAATGGAGTGGTTGACGCGCCACGCACTGTCCTCGGCGCGGCTGAGGATAGGGATTATCGCGAAATGCCGCGCTGCGGGAAAAAGACATTTTGCTGCGGGGCGGGCGGCGGCCGGATGTGGTTCGAGGAAGCGCCCGCGCAACGCGTCTCGACTCTGCGCGCAGAGGAAGCGATCGCGACCGGCGCGCAAACGCTCGCCACGGGTTGTCCGTTTTGCCTGAACATGATGAGCGATGGCATGGCCGGCACCGAGGGAGGCGAAAACGTCAAGGTTCTCGATCTCGCCGAAGTGCTCCTGAGCCGGCAGAAGGCGGCGCCCGACGTCAGTTAGCCGTCGCGCCGCGTTTATCTAGTAAGGAGCGACCCGGCAGGATAAACAATGCCGTTCTTGATCACACTCAGGATGTCGGAGGCGTGCGCGATGTCCTCCAAGGGATTGGAATTGAGGATAACAAGATCGGCGTAATGCCCGGGCGCGAGCGTGCCGATCTTTGCCCCAGTCTCTCCGCCGAATGCCCTGGCTGCGGTCGCGGTCGCGCTGCGCAGAATTTCTTCGTTCGTTAGGCCGGCTTTCTTCATGAGCTGAAATTCACGAAAGAGAGCCGGGCCATGAATCGTGCCGATGTTGCCCGCGTCGGTCCCGGCCGCGATCGGGATGCCGGCATCTTGCAATGTCTTCAGGTTCTTGAAAGCGATCTCGTAAGTCTCACGGATGCGGTCGAGGACGTCTTCCGGTTCCTGGCGCGCTTTCTTGATCCGGTCCGGCACTTTGTCGGGCGGGAGCTGCGTCACGTCGAGGGTAGAGATAACTTCCGGGTTGCCCCAGGCTTTCTCTTCCGCCGTCAGGGTCAGCTTGTTGGCAAAAGTGCGGCCGTAGCGTTCGAATACGACCAGGGTCGGGGTCAGCATCGTGCCCCGCTCGCGCATCAGCCTAACGAAGGCGGCGTCGACTGGCTTGTCCGTCACGCTGTGCACGAGGAGATCGGCTCCCTCCTCGACCGCGGCCCGCGCCGCTTCCAGTTCGGTGGCGTGAACCGCTACCCGGAGATGGCGAGCGTGACTCTCGGCGATGACCGCTTTCACGACCGGCCGAAAGAGGGCGGCTCGCTCCGCGTCGCTCTGCGCCGCCGCGGGCGACGGGGCGGGAGTGGGAACGATGTACCAGATCTTGATGTAGTCCGGTTTCTCTGGCGCCAGTTTGCGGACGAATTCCCGCCCCTGCTCAGGTGTTTCGATTTTCACGATCGGCGGATCGCCAAGATCAAGTTGCTGCCGCGCCACACTCGAGATGAGCGGTCCGGCGACCGCGAGGCGTGGAGCCTTGGCGGTCGACTTGGCCCGCCGACGGACCTCGAAATTCCACATTGGCCCGCCGACATCGATCACGCTCGTGATTCCACTCCGGAGATAGCGCACGAACATGTCGTCGAGGTGAGCTTTGGTCCAGGCGACGTCCTCCTTGTAAGGTCGAACGCTGGTCAGATCGACAACATCGGGCCGGGCGAAGAGATCGGCCGATTGAAAGAAATGGACGTGGGTGTCGATGTAGCCCGGGAGAATAAATTTGCCCGTACAATCGATCTGTTTCGCTGTCGGTGCGATCCTGGTTTCGTTAGGTGAACCGAGCGCAACGATCTGGTCGCCCTCGATCAGAACGGTTGCGTCGCTCACTGTCCTGCCATCAGCGGGATTGATCGCGGTGCCGTGAACCAGGGCGATCTGCGAGGGCTGCGCGAGGGTGAGAGAGGCGCCAAGCAGGAGGGCGGAGCCGAAAGCCAGGATGCGTTTCATGAAAGAAGGTTGGTCGAGAGGGAAGAGAAGGGCAAAGGAGAATTCCCTTGCCGTGCCAATGAAGAGGAAGGGCGATTGTCCCAAGCCCCAACCTACAAAAGAGTTGACACTTTTTGGCGAAAGGCGTGAAACGGAGTCATGAAACCCTCACACGCGGCTATCGGCGCGGTCGTGCTGGCGGTGGCCGCCTGCACCGCGCATAACATGCAAATCGGCGGGCCTGTTCCGCTACAGCTGCCCATAAAGCTCTACTTCAAAGATCCGACTCTGCTCACCAGCGTGGAATCCTTTGAGGCCGTTCTCAAAGGGAGCCCCGGCAGGTGGGAGAAAGGGATGAGAATAAAGAAAAGAAAAGGCGAGCAGCCATATCCTCGTCCCGATCACACCAACGGCCAGCCCGAGCCCGCCGTGAACACTCTGACTTATCCCAGTCATAACCAGCCACCACATCCAGACAGCCTGCATGTGACGCAGAAGGTTGTGCTCTACAGCCAGAAGGACGTCGACGCGATCTTGCCCCTGATCGAATACCAGGACACTTCCTTCAAGTAAGCCCCGCCTAACGAACAAATGAGGTTAGTCCTCCGCGAGGAGGTCCGGTCGATTCTCGCGCGTCCGGCGTTCCGCTTCTCGTTTTCGCCAGGCGGCGATCTCCGCGTGGTGACCGGAGAGAAGAACCTCCGGCACTTTCCAGCCGCGGAATTCTGCCGGGCGGGTGTAGTGCGGCGCTTCCAGGAGCCCGCCCGCGAAGCTGTCGTCCGCCGCCGATTGTTCGTGGCCGAGGACGC
The DNA here is from genome assembly GCA_046593335.1 of Chthoniobacterales bacterium. Classification (GTDB taxonomy): domain Bacteria; phylum Verrucomicrobiota; class Verrucomicrobiia; order Chthoniobacterales; family UBA10450; genus Palsa-1392. Next base: position 11,665 of record JBKJNW010000157.1, read on the forward strand.
CGGGGAGCAGCCTAACGATCGCATCGACGAAGACGACCGCGGCGATGGCGCCATTGGTCAGGACGTAATCGCCGATCGAAATTTCGCAGTCGACGAGGTGTTCGATGACGCGGTGATCGATCCCCTCATAGTGGCCGCAGAGGATGATGAGATGCTGGTTCGCGGAAAATTCGCGGGCCAGCGCCTGGTCAAAGCGCCGTCCTTGCGGTGTCATCAGCACGACTATGCTCTCTTCTGTGCGGAGCGATTCGACCGCGGCAAAAATCGGCTCCGGTTTCATCACCATTCCCTGGCCGCCACCAAAAGGCGCGTCATCGACGACGTGATGCCGGTCGCTCGTCCAGTCGCGCAGGTTGTGAATCCGGAGCGGGAGCGCGCCCGATTCCTGAGCCCGGCCCATCATGCTTTCGCCTAACGGGACCCGGCAGACCTCGGGAAAAAGAGTAACGATATCGACGCGCACGTCGTTAATGCTCGTCTGCTTCGCCTGGCACGGCCGGGGCTGGATCGTTGCGAAATTCGCGATGTCGTATTTTGCCGCCGGCGTGCGCGATGTAGCCGCCCATCCCCAGGACGACGAAAGACCAAAAGAGGGTCACGAGCGTCAGCGCTTTGGCAGTTTTCGGCCACTTCATCGACGCTAAAATCGCGAGGGCGGCCAGTCCGGCGAGGAGGTAAAACGCCCAGATGAGCTGATCGGCCCGGTGTTCGTGCACCTTCAACCAGGCCTGTCCCTGGTCATCGGCCATCGAGAGCACCCGGTCGTAGCCTTCCTCCCCAAAATACACCACTGGCCCGGCGATCGCGCCGCAGAGCACGACGAGCGCGAGGGTCGCGATCTGGGCCCGCCGGCTCCCCTGGGTGATCGCGATAATGAGCCCGATGACGCCGACCGCGAGCCCGTAAACCGGGAGCGGATTGATCAGGACGTGGAGGTATTCGGGTTGACTGAGATCCTGAAGAAGTGTGGCGAACATCAATCTCTTTCGTTTCTAATCGCTGATTCGTTTGGGTTCGCGAATCGGCGCATATTTTTTCCAATCGTAGGCGACGAAGTGCCACCACTCGGTTCGCATCCCATAAAAGCCGCCGTGCCGCATCGCCGCCTGGAGGATTTTGAGGTGACGTTGCACCTCCGGATCGTCCCCACGGTAATGCAGTTTGGCCTCGGAGGTGAACTCGTCGAAGGCCGTCGGCATGGCGACTTCGCGGCCTTGCTCATCGACCAGGGTGACGTCCACCGCCACTCCCCAGGTGTGGAGCGAGCCGTTGCCGGTGAGCGGGTCCGCCACAAAAGCGCCATTGTGGGAGCGCTCCCAGAGTTCCACCTGTGCTGATAGCGGACGGTAGGCGTCCCAGATCTTGAGTCCGTAATGGCGGGCGCGCAGAAACTGTTGCGCCTTTACCAAGCGGGCAGCGGTCGTCGGCCTAACGAGTGCGGGCAGATCAGGCGGATAAAGGGCGCGCCCGGTGATGTTGCGCGGCGTGGCATAACGCAGCTCGACGAGAATGGTCGGATCGGCCGAGCGAATATCGATCAGGTTGTCATAAGCCGGAGCGGCCGCAGCGAGGGAGGAGAAGAGAAGGGGAACGGCCACGGTCCAGCCGGAGAGTCGCACCAGACACTTCATTGCGGGGCGGGGGTGGGCGCGGGGGACGGTTGCACTTTGGCCAGGCGCTGCAGGAGAAGGCGCGCGGCCCCTTCCGGAATGTCGAAATGCAGATCGAGCGTCTCGTTTTTCTGCTCTACTTTTGGCGCCTCGGTCGAGAGCACGAAATCGGATCCGGGAATCGTGAGCCAGCGGCCCGGCTCATTTTGCAGGCTGGCGGCCCAGCTCTTTGCCTTCGCAGTGTCGCCCGCTTTTACGACGAGGTGCGCTTTGCTCGGTGTGGCCAGGCTCAGCTCCAGCGCGATCAATTTCGCCGCCTGCAAAAATTCCGTCGGCAGCATCGGGCTGAAGGAACTGGCGAGATCGTTCGGGTCCCGCGCCACCAGGCGCAGCGCGTTGCCCGGGTCGAGGCCTTGGAAGAGTTCAAGCAAAGGATCGGTCGTCTTCAGGTCGGGCTCGGTTCCGAGTCGCACCTGGACCAGTTTATCGACTTCGCCTAACGACCCGACGGCGAGGGTCTTCGGTCCGAGTCGCGCGACCGATACATCCGGCCGCTGAAAGACGACAAGGCCGGCGACGGTGCTTTTAGCAAAGCTGTCGTCCTGGGTCAGAGTGCGGACGACCGGGGCGAGATCGCCGCGCGCTTCGACCAGGACATATTCCCGGTTTGGGCCGCGCTCGTTTGTCGCGAGGGCGCGCGTCACCCGGCGTCCGCTCTCGGCCAGGTTGAGCGCGGGGGTGCGGGCGGCGGGGCCGAGTAAACCAGTGGCGACTTTCTGCCAGAGTTCTGGCTGTTCTTCGCGCCAGCGAGTGGTCAGCGGCCCTTTGTTGAACTGCTCGATGTCGAGGGAAAGAATGGCCAGGGTTTCGCGCGGCAGCCAGTCGCGTTTCGTGGGTGACTTGGAAACAAGCGGCAGGATGATGGCGAGAAGAGCGAGGATGGAGACGATCGCGAAATAAAATTTACGCAGCTCTTGTTTGTCGATGTGGCGCGAAAGATCGGCCAGCTCTTGTTTATGCTCGGCGTGGCGGTCGACCGCGGCCCGCCGCTGCTGCACCTCGGTCAGGAGATGCGGCGCGCTCGGCGGGGCGATGCCCTGGGAGGCGAGATGCCGGCCGATGTTGAGATAAGCCGGGTTCTTTTTTTCCTCGACCGTCTGGTGCTGTTGGCGCGCCTCTTTGACTTCTTCCTGCTGGGCGCGGGCGTTCTCGTTCAGGGAGCGATCGCGTGCTTCGAATTCGCCGCGCACGCGCGCAATGTTCTTCTCCGCCTGGGCCACGAGCGCTTCGGCCGCCTTGAGCTTTTCGCTGGCATTGCGGCAGGCATCGGCGCTCCCGAGCCGGGCTTGGGTAATCTCAGCTTTCTCTCGCGGCAAGCGCGCGCGGTCGGAGCTGAGCCGATCCATCTGCGCCTGCAAGTCCGCCGGAGGCGGCTGCGCTTCCTGGAGGGCGGAGACTTTTTTGAGCAATTCCCGGTCGACGGCGTCGTTCTCCGAAATCCGGCGATCGACTGTGGCCAGCTCCTTGTCGCAACGTTCGGCGATCGTTTTCGCTTCGTCGCGCCGTTGCACCAGAGGCCGTTTTTCCTCTTCCAGTTTGGCCAGCTCGGCCGTCTGTGTGCGCGAGTTTTCCTGTCGCTGGGAATCGATCTGCTTGAGCGCTTCCTCGATTTTCGTGATCCGGACCGCGACCTCTTTTTGTTCCTGCTCGAGCTTTTTCAGGGCGACGATTTCGTTCCGCACCTCCGGGAACTTGGCTGCCTCCGAAGTCCCTTCGCGCCCGAGGGCGATCTCCGATTTTTGCAGGAGGCGCTTCTCGTGCTTGAGCGCCATGCGGGTTTTTTGCCGACGCACTTTCAGCGTCAGCTCCCGCAGCCCGGTCGAAATAAAACTCACGAGAGTAAAGTAAGCGCGGTTATTCCTCCGCGCTGCCTAACTTTGCCAGGACGCTGAAATCCTCCAGCGTGGTGGTGTCGCCGGTGACAGTTTTACCACTCGCGATTTCTTTCAAGAGACGGCGCATGATTTTTCCGCTGCGCGTTTTCGGGAGCGCTTCGACGAAACGCACTTCGTCCGGCTTGGCGATGGCGCCGATGTGCTGGCCGACATGGGCGCGCAGCTCCTCCTTCAAGGCTCGGGTCGGCTTGATCCCGCTCTTGAGCGTGACGAAAACGACTACTCCCTGGCCTTTTATTTCATCGGGGCGCCCGACTGCGGCTGCTTCCGCCACTCCCGCGTGGCTGACCAGCGCGCTTTCAATCTCCGAGGTGCCGAGGCGATGGCCGGCGACGTTAAGCACGTCGTCGATCCGGCCCACGATCCAGAAATAACCGTCCTTGTCGCGTCGCGCGCCGTCGCCGGTGAAATAACAATCCTTATATTCGCCCCAATACTGCTTTTTGTAGCGCGCCTTGTCGCCGTAGATCGAGCGCAACATCGCCGGCCATGGTTGCCTAACGATCAGTTTTCCGCCCACGTTTGGCGGCACTTCCTCGCCGGCCTCGTCCACCACCGCGGCGTCGACCCCAAAGAAGGGCAGGGTGGCGCTGCCCGGCTTGGTCGGGATCGCGCCCGGCAGAGGCGTGATCATGATGCTGCCGGTCTCGGTCTGCCACCAGGTGTCGACAATCGGGCAGCGACCGCCGCCGATCGTTTTGTAGTACCACATCCAGGCCTCGGGATTGATCGGTTCGCCGACCGAGCCGAGCAGGCGCAAAGAGGTGAGGTCATGCTTCTTCACCCACTGGTCGCCCCAGCGGATGAAGGCCCGGATCGCGGTCGGCGCGGTGTAGAGAATGGTGACCGCGTATTCCTCGATGATCCGCCAGAAGCGGTCCGGCTCCGGCCAGTTTGGCGCGCCTTCGTACATCAATACCGTCGCTCCGGCGGCGAGCGGACCGTAAACGACGTAGCTGTGGCCGGTGACCCAGCCGACGTCGGCGGTGCACCAATACAGATCGTCCTCCCGCAGATCGAAAACGTATTTGCAGGTGCTGTGGATGCCGACCAGGTAACCGGCGGTAGTGTGCAGGATGCCCTTCGGCTTTCCGGTCGAGCCGCTGGTGTAGAGAATGTAAAGCGGATGCTCGCTATCGAGCGCGACCGGTGGGCAATCGGCGTCGACATATTCGAGCTCGCGATGCCACCAGACGTCGCGGCCCGGCTCGATGTGAACTTCGTTCCCGGCCCGGCGGAAAACGATCACGCGTTTGATCGTGGTCTGGCCCGCGAGCGCCTCGTCGACGTTATGCTTGAGCGGGACAACGGCTCCGCGGCGATAACTCCCGTCCGCCGTGATGACCGCGGTCGCGCCGCAATCCGCGATCCGGTCGCGAATGCTGTCGGCGCTAAAACCACCGAAGACGACCGAATGCACCGCGCCGATTCTGGCGCAAGCCAGCATCGCGATTGCCGCCTCCGGAATCGTCGGCAGGTAAATGATAAGGCGGTCGCCTTTGCGGATTTTGTTTCGCTTCAGGACGTTAGCGAAGCGGCAGACATCGCGATGCAGTTGCTGATAAGTGAGGATGCGTTTCTCGCCCGGTTCGCCTTCCCAAATGATGGCCGCCTTGTTTCGGCGCGAGCCGTCGAGATGGCGGTCGAGACAATTTTCCGAGACGTTGAGTTTGCCGCCGACGAACCATTTCGCGAAGGGCGCTTTCCACTCCAGCACCTGTTTCCACGGTTGCTGCCAGGTCAGCTCGCGCGCTTCGCGGGCCCAGAATTTTTCCGGCTGGCGAATCGATTCCCGATAGAGGCGACGGTATTGCTCGAGGCTGCCGAGCCGGGCCTTGGCCGCGAAGCCGCGGGCCGGTTTGAAGACGCGGGTTTCCTTGAGGTGGGACTCGATATTTTTTTCCATGAGCGCGGAATCACCCTAACTAGCCGTCGCGGCTGGCTCAACGCAAAGTTCCCGCGTGGCGTGCGGGAGGATCTTCTCCGGGGGAGCACGGGCAGCCAGCCCGTCCGTGGCTGGCTGTCAGCCGGCTACGTTTGCGCGCAAGCGCAATTCGTGTGGATCTCAGGTGGCGGCCAAGTTTGGGGACCGTCGGGCCAATCACTCCGCGCAGAAGGTTGGAGGCAGATTGCCTCCAACGACGGGCTGGCACCCAGTGCTCCCCGGAGTTGCGGCGAAGCGCAGCCAAACTGCCATTTGAGTTCTCGACGACCCCGCCGATTTTCCGGGATGAGCGAACACGTTTACAAAAAGATCGAGTTAGTCGGTTCCTCCACGACGGGCATCGAGGATGCCGTCCAAAATGCGCTTTCCCTCGCCGCCAAGACCATCCGGAATATGCGCTGGTTCGAGGTCGTCGAAACGCGCGGGCACATCGAGGAGAACACGATCAATCACTGGCAGGTGACGGTGAAGGTCGGCTTCACCCTCGACAAGTGACCGGTGTAGCGGCGGCCGTGTCGGCCGCCTCTACGAACCGCGATCAAGATTTTAGCAGGGAGAAATCCCCGCGGGCATCAGTCTTCTTTCGTAGTCTGATACAGCTTCATCGCGCCGTAAATCAGGATGGCGGGCTTAAAGGCCATGAGGAAAAGGCGCAGGAAAGCGCTGATGATCCGGAAAATGGGCAGTCGATCGATGATGAACCCAGCGGCGACACCGTAAAGCAGCGAACGCGTCGGGTTGGCCCGAACGAAGTCTTCGGTTTGAGAGAGGAGCTCATCCCACTGGTCCTTAGTGTATTGAAGTCCCCGCTCAGCGATATCCCCGGAAGCTCCGGTCATTTGTTCCCTGTCCATATATGTATCTTTCGGATGTTGACCGCCTTTTGCGCGTCCTGAAAATCGTTAGCGCAATATCATCCAGATTGAGCGGGCCGCCACCCCGCCCGGAAAATCGGGCAGCCGCGGTGTCGCCTGGAAGCTTCCGGCGCGTCGAGTTGCCTTGAGACAAAAGCGTCCCATCACTTCGAGCGCGCGTTCGTTCAGCCGGGTGCAATTGGTCGAGAGCAGGATTTTCGCGTCGCGCGCCGCCACCTCCAGCGCGGAAAGAAGGAGCATTTCAAAATCATGTTCCACCTGCCAGGCGCGGCCGGTCTTGGAACGGGAAAAAGTCGGCGGGTCGAGGATGATGGTGTCGAACTTTTCGCCTTTCCGCGCCAGCCGCGGAAGGACGGAGACGACATCGTCGGCCATGAAGCGATGCCGGTCGGTCGCGACCCGGTTGAGCATGAAATTGTCGCGACCGCGATTGAGCGATTTCTTGGAAAGATCGATGCTGAGCGTTTCCGCGCCGGCCATCCCCGCGACGACGGAGAAGGAACAGGTGTAGGCGAAACAATTGAGGAGCCGCCGTGGAGCAGCGCGGCGCAGAAATTGGCGATTCTCGCGCTGGTCGAGAAAAAGCCCGGTGGAATAACCGGCCCCAAAATCCAACCCGTAACAAACGCTGCGTTCCAGGACCGTCGTTTGCAGCGACAAATCGGCCGGGCCGGAAAGAAGAACGGGGGGGTTGCGTTCGTCGTTTTGCCTGGGCAAAAATCGGCCAAAAACGCGTTGCCACGGTTGCTCGACGAGGAGGGACCACTCGCGCAGTTCGTGCAGGATTTCTTCCCGGTTGGCCTCGTTTTTGTAGGAGACGATGACGTCGCTTCCGTAGCGCTCGACCCAGCCGCCTTGTTTGGTGCAAATGCGGTAGGCGGCAGTGTTCTCCGCCGCGAAATCGCGCACCAATCCAAAATCGATCCAGTCTTTCATCGCGCGCGCGGCCCGCTTCTTGCCGCAGCAATCTCCCGCGTTAGAATCAGGGCGGCCATTAGTCGTTCGCCGGTATTCTCAGGCGGTTTCCTTTGAAAAAGCAACAGATCACGGTGCGCGTTCCTGCCACCACCTCGAATCTCGGCCCCGGTTTCGATTGCCTCGGTGTGGCCTTGCAGATCTACAATTTCGTCACCGTCACCCGTGCCGACCGGCTCCAGGCCGGGACGATGGCGCAACAGGCGGCGCGCCGATTTTTCAGCGCGGCGCGCTCCGAACCGTTCGCTTTTTCCTGCACCGTTGCCGGTGAAGTGCCGCGCTCGCGCGGTCTCGGCAGCAGTGTCACCATCCGCCTCGGCGTCCTCCACGCCCTGAACGCGCTGGTCGACCGGCCTCTCAAGCGGGCGCAGATTTTCGGGCTCTGTGCCGAACTCGAGGGGCACCCTGATAACGCCGCCCCGGCCGAGTTTGGCGGCTTTGTCGTGGCCCGAAGTAATCGGCACCAGAAATTCCCGCTCGATCCCCGGCTTCGCTTCGTCCTCCTCATTCCGGCCTTCGAAATCAAGACCGCGGAAGCGCGGCGGGTTTTGCCTAACGAAATCGATCGCTTGCGCGCAGTCGAGTCCTGCGGCAACGCTTGTCTCATTACCGCCGCTCTCGCCAGCGGCAACTACGAAAACCTGCAGGGGACCTTGATCGATCATTTGCACCAGCCTTTTCGAGCAAAGTTCGTTCCTTTCCTCGATCGCGTCATCACCGCCGCCGAGAAAGCTGGCGCGCTTGGCGGCTTTCTCAGCGGTTCCGGTTCGACCATTGCCTGCCTGACCCTGCGTGCGCCGGAGGAGGTCGCCGCCGCCATGCTCGAGGCTTCCGGCCTGACCGGCGCGGAAACGCGCGTGACCGCGGCTGATAACGACGGCGTCCGCATTGTCATTTCGATCCTCGCTCCCGATGCGCCGCTGGCTTGAAAATCTCGAGCAGTTTGCGATCGACGTCATCCTCGGGCGGCAGCACGGGGCGCGTGCGACCATGCTGCGCGGGCTGCTTTTCGTCCTGTCGTTAGTCTACGCCCGTCTCGTCCAGCTCCGGCTATTTCTTTACCGTAAACGCATCCTGCGCGAACGCGCCCTCGGCTGCCTCGTCATCAGCATCGGCAACCTCACCGTCGGCGGCACGGGCAAGACGCCGATCGTGGAAAAATTTGCCCGCGCCCTTCAGGCGGGCGGCCGGCGTGTCGCCATCCTCAGCCGTGGCTACAAGAGCGTGGCGAAACCTTCCAAGCGCAGCTGGTTCGATCGCATTCGCGGAGTGGCGCCCGATCCGCCGCGGATTGTCTCCGACGGCCAATCGCTCCTGCTCGATTCGCTGACCGCGGGGGATGAGCCCTACATGCTGGCGAATAACCTGAAGGACGTCATCGTCTTAGTCGACAAGGACCGGGTGAAAAGCGGGCTCCACGCCATCCGCGAGATGAAAGCCGACACTTTGCTGCTCGACGACGGCCTGCAGTATCTTCACCTCAAGCATCGGCTCGACATCGTCCTGATCGATCGGCAGGCGCCATTTGGGAATGAATTTCTTCTCCCGCGCGGCACACTGCGGGAGCCGCCGCGCAATCTGCGCCGCGCCAGTTACATCTTCATCACCAAAAGCACGGGCGAGCCTAACGACGAGCTGATTGCGCGCATCCGGCGCTACAATCGCACCGCCGAGATCATCGAGTGCGCGCATCAGCCGCTTTATTTGCAGGAGGTCTACAGCGCGGAACAACTGCCCCTCGACCGCCTGACCGATACCTATATTGGCTCCTTTTGCGGCATCGCCGCGCCCGAAAGTTTCGAGGATGGGCTGCGCAAACTCGGAGCCCGGATCGAGCTGGCGAAACGTTTTACCGATCACCATCGCTACACCGAAGCGGAACTGCAGAGCTTCATCAATCGCTGCATTCGGCGCGACGTCGACATGATCGTGACCACGGAAAAGGACGCCGTTCGGTTTCCTCGCCTAGTGAAACCGGAAGTGCCGATTTATTTTCTCCGGGTCGAAATCCTTATCCTGAGCGGGCACGAAACCTGGGAGCATTGCGTCGCCCGCATCTGCCAGCCGCAGCCGATGCTTTCGCCGGAGCGTTTTTTCTCTTAGCTGTGCTCCAGACGGACGATGCCGAACCGACGCGCGATAAGTAAGCAATGAGCAAGAAAACCGTTTTGGTCGTCGAAAAGCGCGAACTCGCGGTCTCCAATCTCGACAAGGTCCTCTGGCCCAAAGCCGGTTTCACCAAGGGCGAGATGATCCACTACTACATCCAGATCGCGCCCGTCCTGCTCCCGCATCTGAAAGACCGGCCGCTGACGATGAAGCGGTATCCCAACGGGGTGGACAAAGAATTTTTCTACGAAAAGAATTGCCCGACACACCGGCCGAGCTGGGTCAAGACGGCCAAGGTTTGGAGCGAAGGCAATGATCGCGACATGCATTATTGCCTGGCCCAGGACCTCCCCACGCTGGTCTGGGCGGCGAACCTGGCCGACATCGAGCTGCATACTTCGCTCTCGCGCAAAAAAGATGTGACCAAGCCGACGATGATGGTCTTCGATCTCGATCCCGGCGCGCCGGCCGACATCGTGCAGTGCTGCCAGGTCGGGCTGTGGCTGCGCGAAATTCTCGAGGCGATGAAATTGAAAAGTTTTGCGAAGACTTCCGGCTCCAAAGGCCTCCAGCTTTACGTTCCGCTCAACACCTCGGTTACCTACGACCAGACCAAGGCGCTCTCCCACGCCCTGGCGGAATATCTCGAGCGCGAGCATCCGAAACTGGTCGTCTCGAAGATGTCGAAAGCGTTGCGCAAAGGAAAAATCTTCGTCGACTGGAGCCAGAACGACGACCATAAGACGACCATCTGCGTTTACTCGCTGCGGGCGAAAGACGAGCCGACGGCTTCGACCCCGGTGACGTGGGAGGAAGTGGAACAGACGCTAAAGAAAAAGAAAGCAAAGCAGCTCGTCTTCCACTGTCAGCAAACGCTCCAGCGGGTGGAGAAAATGGGCGACCTCTTCGCCGACGTCGTCACGCTCAAACAAAAATTGCCGAAGAAGTGGGAACTTTAAAACTGCGATTTTCTTCTCCCGCGACTGAGCGGGATCGCCCCTCGTTAGGCCGGATGGCGGCGTCGGCTACCGCTCTCTGCCGGTTTTTTTCTTGGGAATCTTCTTTGCCGGAGCGAGCGGAAACGACCTAACGACGCGGGGCGTACTGCCCGTGGACCCAGACGCGGCGTCCATGCTGGCGGGTCCAATGTCCCGGCACCCAGGCGTAATGGCGTCCGTATTGGACGTAATACGGCCCGCGGTTGTAGTAGGGCCGGTCCCCGACGGCGACGGCAAACGTGGCACGGCCTGGATAAGGAGCGACGGGCGGTCCGACCACGCAGCCGCTCGTGCCAAGGACCGCGCCTAACAATAAAATAGATAATATTTTCATAGGATTTCGGGTCTGAAGAAGGATGTGCCCTCGTTAAGGATTCGCAGCAGCGCCCGCATGAGGATGGGCGCTGCCCGGCGGGCTCATGGATGCGGCATGGTTCCTTGCGCGTCCCCACACGGGTGACAGCGTGCCAAGCGCTTGCGGTGTGCAGCCTCCATTTTGATGAACTTCTCTTTCTGTTCGGGGGTCAGGAGCAACAGGATCTGGGCGTTGGTTTGGGCGATTCGATCGCCCACCCTTTTACTCGTTTCGCGCCGAATCGAGTCCATATCGCTGCCGGTTTTTTCGACCAGCGGTTTGATTTTCGCTTCCTGTTCCGGAGTCAGGTCGAGACCCGATTGCAGTCGCTCCATCATATGTCGCGACATCTGTTTCGAATCGGGCGGGCGCATGAAGGCGCGTCCGAGTCGCGGCGCGACGAGCGCGCCCGTGATCGCCCCGGCGAGGAAAATAAGAACGGCGTAAGCGGTGACGCGGAGGACGCGGGACTTACTCATAATCATAGCTGGCGACGGCGGAATCGGCGACGCGCGCCTCGGGATCGAAACGATATTTAAAAACGACCAGTTCGTCGCTTTCAATCACGCCGACGAAGAGGGCGATGAGACAGGCGAGGAGGGCGCCCCAGCGCAGGCCGCCCAACAAACCGCCATTTGCGGTGCGCTGCCTGAGGGCGTCGCGCCAATGCGCGAGGACAGCTGTCTCGAGGCCGAATGGCACCGGGATCACTTCCAAGTCGGGGGTTCGCCGGCAAAGCGCAAAAACGCGCTGCAGTAATTTTTCCGTATTCATGTGATGGCGTTAGGCCTGAGGACTCCGCTCTTGCTCAGCATCTTCTTCATTTTCGCCCGCGCTCGGAAAGCACGGACTTTGATGGCGCTCCGGCTCCAGCCGGTCAGGCCGTGGATTTCCTGGACGGAACGCTCTTCCAGATGAAGCAGAGTCACGAGGAGGCGATCTTGCGGCGAAAGCTGGGCCAGAAGTTTTTGCAGCAGTTCCTTCGCGACCCGTTCCTCATCGGGCGCGGCGAGATCCGTTTCGGTCCGGGCCAGTTGTTCGATCGCGAGCGAAGTCTCGGCGTCGAAATCCGCCAGCCGCCATTCCGGGCGCCGCCTCTCCGCGCGCAACTCGTTGAAACAGGTATTGACCGCGACGCGCGAGATCCAATGGCGGAGCGGCACTTTGCCCGAGTACTGATCGAGGTTCTGAAATATCTTGATAAAGATCATCTGGGTCAGGTCCTCTTCACTCATCCGACGCGGCAAATGCGAGCGCACGAGACGGGCCACAAAAGGGTGGAAGTGATGCAAAAGTTCGCGCGCGGCATCTTCATTGCCCTCCGCCACCCGTTGCAGGCAGGTTTGCTCATCAAAGCTTTCGTCTGACATGGGCGGCGGTTGCAACGCGGGTCCACATCAAGGGAAAGACACGCTCGGCAGCAAAAGGTTACATTTGCTTTGGGCAAAATTCATCCGGCGCCGTGGGCGGTCTCGGCGTCTGTTGCGCTCGTTAGGGGGAGCGGCCCGGTTTGTCGTCCGGCAGTTCCTCTTTTCGCAGGTTGGCGTTTGAAACCGGTCGGCGCAGCCGCTAGATGATCGCCGGTGAAAGACGACGCGGCACCCGAACGAAGGAGCATTTCGCTCCTGACCGCGACCTGCATCGTCATCGCCAACATGGTGGGGACGGGGATTTTCACCAGCCTCGGTTTTCAGGTAGGCGATTTGCCGACGGGATTCGCCATCATGGCGGTGTGGACGGTCGGTGGAGTGTGCGCACTCTGCGGCGCGCTGGCTTATGCGGAACTAGGCACGGCGCTCCCGCGCTCCGGTGGTGAGTATCATTTTCTGCGCGAAATCTATCATCCTTCGGTCGGGTTCATGGCCGGCTGGATTTCGGCCACGGTTGGTTTTGCCGCGCCGGTGGCGATTGCAGCGATCCCCTTCGGCACCTACCTGGCGGGCGTTTTGCCGGGATTGAACCCGCTCTTTTTGTCGCTCGCCGTGGTCTGGATCACCACTCTAGTCCTGCTTTGGGACCTGCGCCTCGGAAGCGGATTTCAAAATGCCTCCACCCTTCTAAAGGTGGCACTGATTCTGGCCATTATCGCCGCCGGATTTTATGTGAAAGGCACGCAGCCGATCTCGTTCCTGCCGGTCAAGGCCGATCCAACGCTCATCGTCAGCGCGCCGTTCGCAGTTAGCCTTTACTGGGTCATGTATGCCTACTCGGGCTGGAACGCGTCCACCTACATCGTGGGCGAAGTCCGCAATCCGGCGCGCACCATTCCGCTCTCGCTTGGACTAGGGACACTCATTGTGACCGTACTTTATCTCGGCATCAACGCCGTCTTTTTGCGCACCACACCGGCGGTGGAGATGATCGGGAAACAAGAAGTCGGTTTGATCGCGGGCGAGCATATTTTTGGTGAGGCGGGGGGCAAGGTCATGGCCGTTTTCATCGCGCTGGGGTTGGTCTCGGCGGTGAGCGCGATGATGTGGATCGGACCGCGCGTGACGATGACGATGGGAGAGGATTTGCGGGCGCTCTCCTGGTTCGCGCGGCGCAACGCGCGCGGCATTCCGGTGCGCGCCACGCTCGTGCAATTCGCAATCGTGAATCTGTTCATCCTGGTCACGACTTTTCAAAAAGTGGTTAGCTACGTGCAATTTAGTCTTACGCTATTTTCGGCCCTGACAGTGCTGGGAGTGTTCGTCCTGCGCTGGCGGCAGCCGGACCTGCCGCGGCCTTATCGGACTTGGGGTTATCCGGTCACGCCGGCTATCTTTCTTGCCGTCAGTGTGTGGATGTTGTGGCACCTACTGGAGAATGCCGCGACGCGCGCTCCCTCGCTCTGGGGTTTGGCGACGGTTGCACTCGGTTTGGTCGTCTATTACGTGTCGCCCGGGGAACGTCGCTCCAGCTAGCGCGTGATCGAGCTGGCGATGGACGGATACCTTTACCATCAGCCTGAGCAATGGTTATTCCGCCGGTGGACGCTCACGAGCGGCGACATCCAGATCCTGTGACGTTGCACGACCCAACCTTCCTCCGGAATAGCTCCTGCTTGTGAAGCTCGGATGCAGAAGGTTCTTGCCTTGGTCAGTTTGTGCGGGTGCACCGTGTTGTCAGCTGAGTCAGCCCTGGCGCTAAGCCCGCAACGAATGCAGGCCAACAGCTCGTACCGCAACGATGTTTCGGGCGCCTTGCGTGAGCTAGCCCTGATCGATAGCCCAAGCCGGCGGCAGGACCGGGAGGCGGCGGAAAATCCGAAGATCCCGAACGCGCATGTCGATAGCCCGGATCGGGTGGTCGATCGCGGCTCCCTCCTCCGCGCCTTTGCGCCCGGTATTCCAGCAGCGATCCTCGATTTCGACGGCATCACTTTCCCTGGCGTCGGTTGTAACTGCGCTCCTCCGGACACAAACGGAGCTGTCGGCCTCACCCAATACGTGCAGATGGTCAACGCGGGTTGCCAGGTCTTCGACAAGGCAACCGGGGATTCTGTCCTCGGGCCGAGCAGCATCTCCTCGCTCTGGAGCGGCTTTGGCGGCGCCTGTGAAACCGGCGGGGCCGGTGACCCGGTGGTGCTCTATGATCAATTAGCCGACCGTTGGGTGATCAGCCAATTCGCGAGCGTGAGCGGCGGCGCGCCGATCACCGATGAATGCGTCGCGGTCTCCACCACCGGGGACGCCACCGGCACTTATAATCGTTATGCCTTTCACCTCGGCTCGGAATTTTTCGATTATCCGCACCTCTCGGTTTGGCTCGACGCCTATTACATGAGCATGAATGTGTTCAACGCTGCGGGCACGGCTTACCTGGGCCCGCAACCGTTCGCCTTCGATCGCACCGCGATGCTGGCGGGCGACCCTGCGACATTTATCAGCCCGGTCGCGCCGCTGGGTAGTTCGGTGGCCCCCTTTCTTCCCGCCGATCTCGATGGCTTTACCCTGCCGCCGGACGGCGCGCCGAATACCTTCCTCGGTTTCCCGAGCGGGAATCAATACACGGCTTATCACTTCCACGTCAATTTTGCCACGCCGGCGAATTCCACCTTCACGATATTCGACGCGCCCGAGGCCGCCGGCTTCACCGAGCTATGCCCGACCAAGCGCGCCTGCGTTCCGCAATCGGATAGCACGCAAGCGGACAAACTCGATGGCATCGGCGATCGGCTTATGTTTCGCCTCGCTTACCGCAACTTTGTCGATCACGAGTCGTTAGTCGGGACCTTCTCCGTCAGCTCGGGCGGAGTAGCCGCGCTGCGCTGGTTTGAACTGCGCGGAGTGACGGATGGACCGGTCACGGTTTTCCAGGAAAGCACTTACCAGCCACACGACATGGCGCTGGCTGGGGAGCGCGGCAATGGATGGGCAGGGAAACCTCGCGATTGGCTTTAGCGCTTCCAGTCAGGCGATGAATCCCCAGATTCGTTATGCGGGCCGGCTTGCGAGCGATCCGCTTCACACCCTGGCGCAGGGCGAAGCGCATCTTTTCGATGGCACCGGCAGCCAGACGGGGAGCGGCAATCGCTGGGGCGATTACAGCGCGCTGACCGTCGACCCGAGCGATGACGCCACCTTTTGGTTTACAACCGAGTACTACTCGGCCACGAGCTCGTTCAATTGGCGGACGCGCATCGGTGCCTTCCAGCTGACTGCTTCTCCGACGCCGACGCCATCTCCGACACCAACGCCAACGCCTACAGCGACGCCGACTCCAAGTCCGACACCCACTCCGACCCCGACCCCGACGCCAACTCCAACGGCAACGCCAACCCCGGCCCCGACTCCGTCCCCAACGCCGACCCCGACGCCAACTGCAACTCCGACCCCAACCCCAACTCCCACGCCGACGCCCGCCGCCGGCCTGGCGAATATTTCCACGCGTTTGATTGTGGGAACAGGCGGCAACGTCGCCATCGGAGGTTTCATCATCACCGGTACGCAGCCGAAAAGAGTCATCGTGCGCGCGATCGGTCCGGCGCTGCCGATTGCCGGCAATCTGGCTGATCCCACCCTCGAGCTCCACGGGCCGGACGGAGCGATCATCTCTTCCAACGACAACTGGCGGAGCAGCCAGGAGGCAGAAATTATTGCCAGCTCGGTCCCGCCATCGAATAACTTGGAATCGGCCATTGTCGCGACTTTGCCAGCCAGTCCGGCCGGGATCGCCTACACCGCCGTGATGGGCGGGGCGAATAACACCACCGGCATCGGGTTGGTCGAGGTATATGATCTCGACCCCGGAGCGGACTCCAGATTGGCCAACATCTCGACTCGCGGTGTGGTCGGAACAGATAATGAAGTCCTGATCGGGGGGATCATCGTGATTGGGAACGAAGCGCAAAATACGATCATCCGCGCGATCGGGCCGTCGTTAGGCGCGGCCGGAGTGAGCGGCGCGCTGCCGGATCCCACCTTGGAATTACACGACAGCAACGGCGCTCTTCTCGCCTCCAATGACAATTGGCACGAGACCCAGGAAGCGGAGATCACAAGCAGTCTGCTCGCGCCCGCGAACGACGCGGAGTCGGCTATTGTCGCGACCCTGCCGGCGAGCCCCGCCGGCACTGCTTACACCGCGATCGTGAGGGGCGTGAACGAGACCAGCGGAGTGGCGCTGGTTGAGTTCTACTCTCTGGCTCCCTGAACCGGCTTCACCGGCCGAGGAGAAGACGCAAAAATCCAGCATCCGAAAAGCGGCCGCCGGCGCCGTTCCTTACGACCACGAGATCGAGCGAGGGAATGACGTAGAGGCGCTGGTAACCGGAGCCGATGCAAGCCACCAGGTCGGGCGGCGCGTCGCGGCAGAGACAGGCATCAGGCCAAGTCTGCTGCGACCATTTGGGGTGGAGCATCTCTTCGAAATCGAATTCTCGCCCGCCGGGCGCGGCCCGATTATTCCACCAGCCTAACGAGAAGACGCTGTTGGCGGCCGAACCACGCCAGCATTGCGCGAGCAATTCCGATTTTAGCACCGGCTTGCCCTTGGCGAGAACAAGCTCGCCCATCTTGGCCCACTGCCGCGCACTCAAAACGAAACCGGCCGAGAGAAGGGGATTGCCCGCCCGGTCGGCGAGATAACGCTGCGGCCCGAGCCGCATCTTTTTCAAGACCCGCCGCTCCAGATACTCGGTCGGCGATTTTTCCTTCAATTTCTCTTTCAGCACCTGATGGAAAACCTGCAACGGCGACGGCCCGTAGATAAACGCTTTCCCGGGCTCGGCCACGATCGGCAATTTCAATGCCGCCCGGTCGCGATCGCCGTAGTCGTTCACCTGCAGGTTGAAACCGGGCGCGAGTCCCGACGAGAAATCGAGCAATTGCCGGATGGTGATGCGCGACTTGCGCGAATCTTTTCGCCAGCTCGCGATCGTTTTTGCCACCTCCTCGTCCAGATTCAAGATGCCGTCCTCCGCCGCGGCGAGGGCGGTGAGATTCCAGAACGCTTTCGTTCCGCTGTAAATCCGCTGCGGCGTCTCTGCGTTTGCTTTTCCGGGATATTCCTCGCGCAGCGTTTTGCCGTTTTGAATAACGAGAAAGGAAGTGCCGCGATGTTTGGCCGAATATTCCGCCGCTTTTCGGACCGCGGCCGGGTCGAGGTCGCCGGCGCGGAGATTCGCTGCGATGGCGACGAAGAAGAGGAAGCAAAGAAGCGATCTCACGTGAGACCGGTACATTGCCCCGGGCGCAGGGCGTGCGGCAAAATTTTTCTTCTCCGCGGCGACTATCCCTGATCTACCTTGCCCGCTTGATCGCGTATTACCTCGATAATTTTAGCCCGTTCATGGTCAGGTTCGGGCCGAGCTTTGGAATTCGCTGGTACGGCTTTTCTTATCTCTTCGCCTTTTTCTGCGGCTTCCTCCTCCTGCGCTGGCTCTCGCAACGCCGCTATTGCGCTCTCGCGCCCGACAAGGTGGGTGACTTTATTTTGCTGGCTTCGTTAGGCGTGGTTGTGGGCGGCCGCCTCGGCTTCGTTCTCTTCTACCGGCCCGAGCAGCTCCTGACCGATCCGCTTTTTGTTTTCCGGGTCTGGGACGGTGGAATGTCGAGCCACGGCGGGATGATAGGCCTCACTCTCGCGACATTTTTCTACGCGCGACAACAGCGCATTTCCTGGCTGAGCCTGGCCGACAACATCGCCGTCGTCGCCCCGGTCGGTTTATTCCTCGGACGCTGCGCGAATTTCATCAACGGCGAGCTCTACGGCCGCGCCGCGAAGGTGGCGTGGGCGATGCAATTCCCGAAGGAAGCGCTCGACCTGCCCGAGATCGGGACGCGCTCGCTGGCGGCGGCGCATGCGGTGCGACCGGAGATCGGCGGTCTAGACGAGATCATCGTGCAAGCCCGGACCGATCCAACGTTGCAAAACATTCTGCACCAGACCCTGACCCCGCGGCATCCTTCGCAGATCTACGAAGCGCTTTTGGAAGGCCTCTTCCTCTTCGCTTGCCTCTGGTTTCTGCGTCTGCGCACGAGGCAACCGCGCGGAATGCTGGCCGGGATATTTCTCCTGCTCTACGCGGTCGTCCGGGTCGTGGTGGAAATGTTCCGCGAGCCGGATGCGCCCCTGACCGGTCCGTTCACCCGCGGGCAGACTCTCTCGGTCATGCTCATCGTCGGCGGCATTTGTTTCATCGTCTACGCGCTGAAACAAAAGCAGTTTGAAGCCGCCCAGCAGTCCTAGGGCACGGCGGAGCCGGCCCTTGGCTTGAGGACAAGTGCGCCGACCAGGCCGACGCAGAGAAAGCCGACGAGTTGGATAGACATGTAGGAAGCGGTGTAAACCGCAGGGAAGCCATACCAGTTCCAATAGGAAATATTCGTCGCTATCGCCGCCAGGAGACCGGCCAGCAGGACGAAGCCGACCCGCGCGCCGTAACTCGTTAGGCGAGTCTGGGCCAAAAGGAAGAGGACGAGAAAGGCCTCGACCAGTTCGGTTCCATACTCGGTCACTAATAAGTTCGCGATCACCAGGGGGGCGTGAGCCGGCCGGATGATACATCAGGATGCCGGAGGGATGGCGCGCCAGCTTTTCGCTCATTTGCTTCATCGCGGCAGCCTTCGTCTCCTTGCTCGGGGTCGGGCCAACCCCGAGACCCGGGAAAACATAAAGGCTGGTCTGCTCGCCGATGTTGGCCTGCAACGCATCGAACACCGCGCTTTCATTCGGGATTTCGCGGATGCCGGCTTCCCCGAGCGGAAGCACAATGTGCGCGACCGACGTCCAGATAAACATGGCGGTGCCGCCGAGCAGGGCGGCGAAGAAAATGCGTGTCATAAGCGACCTCCGCCGGCCATTATCATCCGCCGCGATCCGCGAGTCGAGCCCGCAAATCGTCCTCAATAAACCGGTTCGGTTGCGCGCGTATTCTTGAGAAAGACCTGCGCGAAGATGAAGAGGATGGCGAAGATGACGACCGAGAGGGCCGCGGCCCAGCCAAAGCGATACATGGTAAAGGCCGCCTTGTAGACGTAGGAAACGAGGATTTGGGTCGAGTCGGCCGGTTCGCCCATGTTCGAAACGAGCCAGACGACGTTGATATTATTGAAAGTCCAGATCGTGCCAAGGGTGATGGCCGGAATCATGACCGGCCGGAGGAGCGGCGCGGTGATGTGCCAGAATTGAAACCACTGCGACGCGCCATCGACGTCGGCCGCTTCGTAGAGCTCATCCGGGATCGATTGCAGGCCGCCAAGTGCGATCACCATCATGAAGGGAAACCCGAGCCAGATGTTGGTGATGATGACCGCGAGAAACGCTTCGAAGGGCGAGGTCAGCCACTGCACCGGGGCGAGGTGCAGATATTTCGTGATGAGCAAATTCACCGAGCCGTATTCGTAATTGAACATCCCGCGCCAGGTGAGCGCGCCGATGTATTGCGGGAGGGCCCAGGGCAGGATGAGGGCGACGCGCCAGGCGGATTTCCCGCGGATGAATTTCTGGTGCAACACGACCGCGAGAAAGACTCCAATCGCGACGTGAAAGACGATGTTTACCAGCGTCCAGACGACCGTCTTGAGCAGGATGGCCCAGAAGAGTTGCTGCCGAAAAACGGAGACGTACTGCGCGAAACCAATCAGTCGCCAGTCGCGGATGTGATAGAGATTGGCGTTGGAAAAGGAGAGGAGAACGTTGAAGGCAAACGGGAAGGCGACGACCGCGAGAATGACGAGGAGTGCGGGGGCGAGGAGGAAGGCGATGAAGAATCGGGCTCTGAAGTTCGCGCCGCTCATTTTGCCAGAGACTTAGCGCGTCACGAGAAGATAGCCAACGTGCGGAATGGATTTTCGCTTTACGGTCGTGAAAGGCGCGAGCGAGGCATTTTGCAATTGCGGCAGGATTGTCGCGATCTGGTTTTTTGGCACAACCAGCGCATCGAGAGCGCCCGAGTTCCATTGCGCGACCGCTTCCTCCGGCGGCGTGAAATGAAGCTTTTGCACGTAGAGAAGTATTCCCTGGCTGCCTCCGCCTTTGCCCTCGATGACTTCGAAACGCCAGTGGTGAGCGGCCACTTCAGCGTTAACCTTGTTGCTGAATTCTTCCAGATTGTCAGCGTGATCGCGATAATTCGAAACGATCTTTCCCGCAGCGTAGACGCCGCTAAAGATAATCGAGAAGACCACGCCGATCGCGCTCCAGTTCAGGGCGCGCCGGCGGGTCGCATCGTCCTGCAAGAGATGCGCGACCTGGGCGGCAAGAAGCAGGCAGAGCGGGGGTAGCACCGGGTAAATGCGATCGACTCGCTTGGAGGGGATGAGCGACATCAGGATAATTCCTCCGATGCTCCAGAAGAGCAGCCAAAGAGTTTCCGGGGCGGTGTTGCGGAAGAAATGGCGCACACTCCCGTTCCCGCGGCGGTGTGCAAACCAGGCGAACGCGATCAACAGCACCGACCACGGAGCGAACTTCTGCAGCAGGTGCGGCAGATAAAAAAGGAGAGGCTGCGCACGATGCACTCCGCTCTCAAAGCGCCCGAGAAATTCCTTCTCGAAGACGACGTGATAGAACGCCGGGACAAACTTGATGCCGCAGATGGTCCAGCCAAGAATGATCGCGATGGAAGCCAACCAGGGCCACCAACCGCACCAGGCGCTGGTGCCGCTCCGTTTCGCGACGAGTAATTGAAAGAGCACGATGCCGGGGAGAAGAAAGGCGAAATTCATCGGCCCTTTGATCAGCATCGATGCAGCAAAGAGCGCGAACATGATCCAGCGATCGCGTCGCGACCATGCTTCGCGCGCGCGGATTTTTTGCCAGATCAAGAGCCCGGGCAAAAAAAGGGAGAGCGCGAGCGGCATATCCGTTCGCACCAGCGTCGCGAGGCGCACGCTGAGCAGATTGAGCGCGAAGGCCGCCAGAGCGACGAGGGCGGGCGCCGCACCGTAGGCCGCGCGCGCGGCGCGAAATAAGACAATGGCCATGGTCGTCGCCGCGAGGAAGCAGGGAAGCCGCCAGGCCACGTTCCACGATCGCGTGACGAGGAAAGTCGCGGCCGAGGTCCAGCCAATAAGCGGCGGCTTTTGTGCGATCAGCCCATGCGGGGTGTGCTGGAAGAACCAGTGACCTGCCTTGATCATCTCGAACGAGGTGTAGGCCTGGAGCGCCTGGTCGTAGTCATCCAGATTCCATGGCAAGTTCGCTAGGGCAAAAAAGCAGATGGCGATGCTACCGATCAGCCATAACGTGCGCCGGCTCTCAAGAAAATTTCGCGCCCATGAAGAATCGATCGCCATCGAATTATCTTGTCGCTCAACTGTGGGTCAGCATCGTGATTCCTATCTCGTACGACTAAAATCTGGCCAGGCAAAGAACAATCATGTGCGGAATTGCCGGATTCACTCAGCTCCACAAGTCGGTGGCCGACGCCGAAACTCTGCTTCGGCGAATGATCGAGCCGCTGGCTCCGCGCGGGCCGGACGGTGAAGGCATCTACCTTGGGCGTGGCATCGGGCTGGGGCACCGTCGCCTCAGCATCATCGATCTCGAAGGGGGCGCCCAGCCGATGCGCAGTCGCGACGAGCGCTATCACATCGTCTACAACGGCGAAATTTATAACTACGTCGAACTCCGCGCCGGGCTCGAGAAGCGCGGCTGCGTTTTTCACACTCATTCCGATACCGAGGTGCTGCTCGAGCAATTCGCGCTCGACGGCGTGGAGGCACTGTCACTCTGCAACGGGATGTTCGCCTGCGCGATTTGGGACCGCGCGGAAGAGCGGCTCTTCCTGGCGCGCGACCGCATCGGAGTGAAACCGCTCTACTATTGCACGCGCGACTCAGAGATCATTTTCGGATCAGAACTGAAGGCGTTGCTAGCCCATCCGCGCGTCGAGCGACGACTCCAAGCGCTCTCGGTCAGCAAATATTTCACCTACGGCTATATCCCGGCTCCGCACACGATCTTCGAAGGAGTCTACAAGCTTCAGCCCGGCAATTACCTCTTCTTCGATCGCAACGGGCTCCACCTTGATCGTTACTGGGACATTCCCCTCGAGGACAATCCGATCAGCGACCGGAACGTCGACGAATGGGCCGAGGATTTGCTCGATCTTCTGCGTGACTCGGTGAAAAAGCGGCTGCGCAGCGACGTCCCGGTCGGTTTGTTTCTTTCGGGGGGTCTTGATTCCAGCACCGTCACGATGCTCGCCGCGCAGGAATCTACGACCGAGTTGCACAGCTTCTCGATTGGTTTCGATGATCCCAGCTACGACGAATCGCGCTATGCGCGTCGCGTGGCAGCTCTTTGTGGGACCAGGCATCACGAACAAACTCTGACCCTGGAGCACGCGGCGCATTTGTTCCCCGAAATCATGCAGAGACTTGATGAGCCCCTGGCCGATGCCTCAATCGTGCCGACCTATTTCCTGAGCCAACTGGCTGCGGAGCACGTCAAAGTCGTGCTCGGTGGAGACGGTGCGGATGAGTTGTTCGCCGGCTATGCCGCTTTCCAGGCCCATAAGCTGGTGCAGAACCTTTCTTTCCTCCCCTCCGGTTGGCGCGATTGGCTGCGGCATATCGTCCAGCGGTTGCCGGTTTCGCATCGTTACGCCAGCGCGGAGTTTCTCATGCAGCAGTTCGTCAAAGGACTGGGATTATCGCCCGAAGTGCGCTTTCTACTCTGGCTGGGCTGTTACGGGAACTCGGAAAAGAAGCAGCTCCTTTCCGCGGATTTGCAACAGCGCCTCTTGCGCGAGGATGCCTTCGAAGACATCTCCGGTTATATTCGCCAAAGCGGGCTGAAAGGCGATTTCCAGCGTCTGCAATATCTCTGCATGAAACTTTACCTGCAGGATGATGTCCTCCTCAAAGTGGACCGGGCGAGCATGTCGCATTCGCTGGAAGTGCGCGCGCCTTTCCTCGATCGGGATGTGGTCGAATACGCTTCGCACATCCGGCCGGCCGATAAACTGCGTGGCCTAACGACCAAGTATGTTCTGAAGCGGGCGGTCCGCGGTCTTTTGCCTAACGAAATCATCAACCGGCGCAAGGCCGGGTTCATGATGCCGGTCGCGCTCTGGTTGCAACGAAACATGCGGGACACGATCGAGGATCTTTGTTCCGCCGCCGCCATCGCCGAGACCGGTCTTTTTGATCCTGGCTTTGTCCGGCAAATCCTCGACGAACATTTCGAAGGGCACTGCGATCATCGGAAGCAGATCTACCCGCTCCTCTGCTTCATGGCATGGTTTCGCAATTATGCTCCGGGCGCTGGCCTTTGATCCTGGCCGATCTCCGCACAGCTACAGATTGCTGTCAGCGATATTCTTCTCCGCCTCCTGCTGCATCCGACGGGCGGCTTCTTCTGCGGTGATCGCGCCGTTCATGACGAGCTGGTAGGGGCCGCGCATCCCTTCCCAGATCTGGCGCATCTGCGGCACGATCGGCATTGGGCGTCCGTGCTTGATCTGCTGCATCGAGGCCTGGAGCGCGGGATTGTTCCGGACCGCAGGTGAAGCGAGAACGGACTTGTCGACCGGCGTGGTCGCGAGTTGGATCGCCATCTTTTCCTGCACCTCTGGACTCGTCAGGTAAGTCACCAGTTCGCGGATCGCGCCAAACTTCGAGGGCGGCACATTCGCGCTGACCGAGTAGCCCTTGGCCGAAATCATCGGCTCACACCAGAGCCCGGTTGCGGAGTTGAAAGGAAGGGGCGCGACCATGCTTTTCTTCGGCACCCCGTAACTCGTCCACGACCATGGGCCGTTGATGATCATGGCGGTGCGGCCCTCTTTGAAGAGCATGTCGGCGATGTCGTAATCGCCTTCCTGGGGAATGATTTTGTATTTGTCGCGCAGATCGAGAATGAACTGAATCGCGCGCACCGTCTGTGGATTATCGAACGCGGGATGGCCCTGCGCGTCCATCACCCAGCCGCCGAAGCCGGTCAGGAAAGGGATGAAGAAGAACGGCTCGCGATAATTCCAGGTGAGCCCGTATTGATCCATTTTGCCGTCGCCGTTGTCATCCTTGGTCAGGCGCTGGCCAAGTGAGATCAGCTCGTCGAGCGTTTTCGGCGGCTCGGGCACGAGCGTCTTGTTGTAGACGAGCGTGAGATGATTTCCGATCTGGTCCGCCGCCAGCCAGTGCGAGCCTTTCCAGTCGACCAGGCCCTGCGGGGTGAAGCGGGCAAAAAACTGAACGTCAAAAATCTGGTCGAGCGGTCGAATGGTCTGCGTCGTGACCAGCACGCCAACGTTATCGGCCGGGCCGTAGATCAGATCCGGTCCCTGCCCGGCGACGGCGGCGATGATGTAAAGGTTGCGCAGCTCTTCGTTCTCTTTGTAGAGCACCTCGACCACGCGGTCGGGATGATCGGCGTTGTATTGCCTGATGAATTGATTGAAGAGATCGCGCTCGCCGCTGATTTTCTGGTGCCAGATGCGGATGTGAGGGCGGGTGTCGGACGCGCGATGGCAGGCGGGGAGCAGAGTAACAAGGAGGAGGAAGAGCGTGGCGCGGAGGATCCGGGGAGCACGGGCTGTCAGCCCGTTGGGCGGTGCAGGTTGCACCGGCGCACTTTCGTCGGCGTGGTGAGGGATGTTGGGAGCGATTCGAGCGAGCATTGCGCGCTGGAAGTTCGCGATGACAGACTGCCATCGCGAACAGGCTGACAGCCCGTGCGCCCCGGAACCGGAGGTCTTTCGTCCGCGGATCACTCGAGGGTGAGGACGGCTCCGGTGAGCGGAGGCAGTTTGAGGGTGGCGCTGGAATCGTCGGTTTGCACGTCGGCCAATTCGCCTTTGCTCACGAAAATCGGCGTGGCTTTCTGGTGGGGGAAGTCGAGCGCGAGCGTCACTTTTCCGCCGCTCCGGTTAAGGGCGATGAGGAGCTTCTCTTCGCCGCTTCGCCTAACGAACGCAATCGAGTCCTGCTCGTTATCGGCGAGGACGACCCGGTAATCGCCGCGGTTAAGCGCCGGGTGCGACCGCCGCAGCGCGATCGCACTCTTGTAGAAGTTAAAAATCTCGGGCTCGAAGTTCACCTTGTCTGCCTTTCGCTCAACCCCCCGCGGGTCGATCGCCTGCGGATCGTATTTCAGATCGGCCCAGACCATCGGCATCCGGTCATCCGGGTCGTGCCCGCCCCACATCCCGGCTTCGTCGCCGTAGTAGATCATGGGCGCGCCGACATAGGTCATCTGGAAGAGGACAATGAGCCGCTGGATGTCGCGTTCCCGTTCGTTAGGCTTGCGAACCCGATAGCTGGCCGAGGCGCGCGCGTCGTTGTTCTCATTGAAGGAAATCTGGCTGTCTTTGTATTCGGTCGCTCCGCCGTTCACGATCATGGAGGCGAGCCGGTCGGTGTCGTGCGAATCCATCAGGTTCTGCATGACGTAGGCGACGTCAGGCGGAAAATTTTCCCGGCGCTCATTTGTCAGACTAACGAATTTGGAAGGACCGATCTTGTTGTCCACGAGGTAGCCTTTCACCGGAATGGCAAAGGCGTGGTAGTTCATGGCAGCCGAGAAGCCGCCTTCCTTGAGCAACTCCACGGCGTCTTTCCAGATCTCGGCTGTGGTGTAGGCCTCGGGATTGCACTTCCGGACGAAAGCGTTCCAGTCGGCCCAGAATTTCGCCGGCCGTTCATCCGCGACGTCGAGCCGCCAGCCGTCGATACCTAACGAATGGTCTTTTCCGTTCGGCAGCATCCAGCGTTTCGTCGCCTGCATGATGTATTCCTTGGGCCCGGCAAACATGTCTTTCCCATCCGCGCTCGCGGCGAAGACCGGGAGGGTGGCGTGCCCCCACCAGCCCTTGTAAACGAACTCGTTTCGCTTCGTTTCGGGATCATCAAAGGAGCTGACCACATACCAATCCTTGTAGCGCGATTTCTCCTGCTTTTTACGCAGGTCTTTGAAGGCGAAAAAATCGCGCCCGGTGTGATTGAAGACACCGTCGATGATCACCCGTATCCCGCGGGCGTGGCAGTCCTTGATTACCTTGAGGAAAAGCTTGTCCGCCGCCGTCCACTGCCAGGTCGAAGGATCGGCCGTCTCCTTTTCGATCAAGGCAAGGTCGCCTTTCGGGTCGGGTCCGAAATTTGGATCGATGTGATGGAAGCTGTTGCCATCGTATTTGTGCATCGAGCGCGAATAGAAGAGAGGATTGAAATAGAGGCAGTTGATCCCGAGGTCGCGCAGGTAATCGAGCTTCTCGAGCACCCCCTGGAGATCGCCGCCATAGCGACGATCGAAGACGCCGTGCTGATAGAAATTGGGGCCGAGCTTCTTTTCCCAATCGTCGCGCGTATACCAATCCGCCGTCCAGGAGGAGATGCGCCAGTCGTTAGGCGGAACGATCGGCGTCTCGAGGGTGTCGCGGGTCGGGTCATTTGCCGGATCGCCGTTCCGGAAACGCTCGGGGAAAATCTGGTAGAAGACGGCCTCCGCGGCCCAGGCGGGCTGCGGTTGTAAGGCGTCGAGCGTTACGCTTTTGTCTTGCGGGAAAGATCTTGAGGGGTCGGCATGTGCATCAAGCAGGAGGAGGCAGACGAGGGCGAGTGCCGGGTAGCGCACGCGTCTCGCGTGCTGGCGACGGTGTTTCATCGTCGCGAACTTTTCTCGGAGTCCGACGCGCAGCAAAAGCGAGCCGATAAGTGAAGTTCGCCGCGGCGGAACGCCGCGGCCAGCACACGAGACGTGTGTTCTACCCGGAAGTTCCGCGCCCGAGCTCACGGGACGACGCGGACGCGGTAAAAGGCCGGACTTCCGGCGCTGATCGTTTCGTTCGTGCTCGTGCTCGTCGCGGTCACGACGGGTCCGACCGAGATGTAGGTGCCGTTAGGCGCGGAAGCGGTTTCCAACTGATAGGCCTTGCCTGCGACGGAGCTCCAGGTAACCGAGAGCGAAGTCGGCGGGGTGCGGACAATGCCGGTGACGCGCAGGATCGAGCTGCTACTAAAGGGATTCGTCCCCGCGATATCCTCCGACGAGTTGATCATCCCGTCGCCATCGTCGTCCAAGGCGGGATCGATCACATTGATGGTAGCGGCTCCGCTCGTTCCACCACCGACGGTGGTGTCGTTTGGATTCACGGCTTGGATGGTCACGCTCAGGATCTGGCCCGGCGTTACGGCGAAGGAGATCGTGGTGGAAGTCGTATAATAAACGGTCGTGTTGCCATTGATCGTGACGCTAATCTTATAAGACGGCGCGATGCCTTCGCTGTCCGGCGCGGCGGCGGTCCAATGCAAGGTCGCGGTATTGCCGACGACGTAGTCGTAAACGTTAGGCGGCGTCGCAGTGCCGGGCGTGCCGGTGGGAGCGGTCACGTCATAGAGCTTGAGGTATTGCGCCTCGAACGGCGCGGTCGCCCAGTCGGGATCCACCGCCGGAACTTTTTTCATCCCGACGAAGAACCCGTTATCGAGCAGTTGATCGCCGGTTTTGCGGTTGAGAAAATAATTGCGGCGATTGGGATCGATCCCGGTGTAGGCCGCAATGTTGCGCACGTCGTAGGTGCGTCCGCGTTTGATCCCGAAAAGGTTGGCGCCGTTCTGCGTGACGTTCACGTCAAAATTTCCGCTCTGGTCGTTGCTACGATCGAGGTTCATGAAACCAAAGACCACATCGGTGAGCGCCGGCGAGGCGTTGGCCGAGTCGTATTTTGCGACTGAGAAAATCGACTGCTGAACGCTGCCGCCGACCTGATTGAGGTAATAGCGATTCGAGCTGCGCAAGGCCGTGCTGAACTGCCGCCCCTGCCCCATCGCGGCATAGACCGGATATAGTTGCTGCAAACCGTAGCTCTGGTTGCCGAGGATTGGGCCGAGGTCGTTGAAGACCTTAAAGTGCGGGATGAATTTACCGAAATTCACTTCGTAATGGCTGAAACCGAAGGTGTCTGAGATGCCATTCTCCTGGCCGTAGAAGATCATCGGCGCGCCGTCGATTGTGTTGCTCACTCCGTAGCGGATGAGCGCCTGGAAAGGATCGGCGTAGTTCGCTTCGTCGTGAGAGGTGGAGTTCAGCAGCACCAGCGACTGCCCATAGGCGCTGCGTCGGGAGTCGAAGATGCCGCGGTAATCACTGGTCGTGCCGGCGGCCTGGAACGGGAAAATGATGTTCTCATTGAGGATATCGAAATGCCGCGCTGAACGATAGGTCACCGCGCCGCCATCGAGCGATTCGGTCATGAAAACGAAGTTCCACTTACGGCTGCGAGCGACGTTGATGATGTATTCCCAAGCTTGCGGGGGAAGGCCCTGGCCGAAGTCGGCGCGCAGGGCGTCGATGCCTTTGCTGTCGAGGGCGAGACGAGTGGCGGCGTCGCCATCCGCAGGCGTGCTGTTGACTCCGCTATGACCGGTCTGGCCTAACCAATAAGGGATGTAGGCCGCGAAGTAGCGCCAGACGTTACGCGTGATGTTGTTATTTACCCCGCTGGCCGAGAAGTCGATGCCGTTCCAGGCCGGATCGCTGTATTGGAAGACGTCGTTTTCGTTGTTGCAGTTTCCGTTGTCCTGATTGTTAAGGCAGACGAGCGCCGAGTATTGGCCGAAAAAGATGTCGAAGGTGTCGGCGAATTTCCCGAAGTCATTTCGATCCGGCGCCGGCGCGATGTCCGAGGCGCCCGCCGCGCGAATGCAGTAGTTGTTGTTGGCGATGTTAAAAAGATCGCCGTGGGAATAGAAGCGCGCCTCCGCGTTCCGGATTTGCGTGGTAGGGGTTGAACCGGGTTTCAGGAGGTCAACGCCCTTCTGCGCCAGTTCGGCATCGTAAGAGGTGTGATTGAAGGGGGCGTCGAGCATGACGCCGACGCCAGCCGTATCAGTCGCGGTCATGAAGCCCTGGAACTCCGCCAGCGCGCCGCTTCGGGTGTTGCTCTGGCCCATCAGCTCCATGATTTCGAAGAAGTTTTTCACCGCATAGGGACTGCCAACGGTGAAGGGCTGGCCGGTATTAGGATCTATCTGGCGTCCGTCGATTCCGTTCGGATGAATTGGCTGAAACCAGAGATAATTTGATCCGAGATTTTTCAGGTAATCGAGGTTCCAGCGTTTCGCGCTGTTGTGCAGGTCGGCGAAAGTGCTGCGCTGCGACATTTGATCGCCGCTGGCGTTGATGTTGATGGTATTGATCTCGTAGAGGTTGATGTTCCGCGCGGCTTTGGGCGAAACCACGATCGCATGATCGCGCCGGCCATTGGAGCTGTAGTAATTCCAAGTACTGCTTCCGATCGTGCGATAACGCGCCGTCAGGCGATAAGCCCCGGTGCGCGACGTGCCGGCGTTGGTCGAGTTAAGGGTCAGGTTATACTGCGCGCCACTGGCCGCCATGAGGTAAGCCTTGTAGTAATGGCTATCGTTCGTTCCGACCAGGTCGCCGCTTGGGGGGCTGATACCCTCCTCTGTCGCGATGCCATTTCCATCGGTGTAGGGCAGGGTTGCGTAATCGCGCCGGTTCAGGTTAGCGAAAACCTGCACCGTCGTCGGGTCGACGTTGGCGGCATTGGGACTGAAGACGACGGCAAAAGCCACGGAATCGCCCGCGATCTCATCTACATAAACATGTTCCGTCGTGTAGTTCGCGTTCATGCCATTCACCGTGAGTGTCGGATTGAGATTGAAGGTGTAGGGATTGGAGGCGGCGACGGCGGAATCGGCCGTCGTGTTACTGGTCGAGTCAGTGCCGTAAAGGTAGGTCGTAGCGTGATCGGAATAGGTGATCTGAAGGTAATACTGCACGGGGCCGGGGGAGGGGGCGGTGAAACTGGCCACCCAAAACTTGTCATTCCCGCTTTGGGTAAAGTAGCCGAGCGGAACGGAAAGATACGAGCCGGTAGCGGACTTGTAGAAGACAGAGCCGCCGGTTTGGTTGCCGGGATTACCCGAGCCTTGAAACTGACTGCCGTTGTAAATCGTCACTGTGCTGCCGGCTTCGATCATGCTGAGCGGGGAGCGCATGGTGTTGCTGCTGTTGGGAACGTTGTTGGTCGGGACATGCCAGGCGTTGCCGAGCTGAGCCTGGGCCGCGCTCGAGAGAATCCCAACCAGGATGACGATGAGGAGTGGAAGCGTGCGTTTCATTTCGAAAAATCGTTAGGGCGCGAGACTGACGTCGAGCCGATAGAAGCGCGGCTGAGCAGCGGTCGGCGGTCCGCCGGTGCCACTGCCGTCGTCGGTGTAGGTGATGGTGCTGCCGGTGCCCGGGATGTTGCCGCCCGCCTGGAGCCAGGTTGGATTCGTTAGGCTGGCGGTGTAATAGATTTTGTAAATGCGGTCGCGGACGGAAGGAAAGGTGAGGGTCACGGTGGTCGACGAGGTGCGCGCGATCGTGAGACTGGTGCTGGCCGCGTCGGCCACCACCGGGTCGGTGCCGACGATGTATTCCTGGAGATTGGTGCGGCCATCGCCGTCCTGGTCGCCGCTCGCGCCGTTCGTGCCGGTGGCGTCGTTCGGGTTCAAGCCGTACTGCGTTTCCCAGGCGTCGGGAAGCCCGTCGTGGTCGGTGTCGTAGCTCAGTGTCGAGCCGGTCTCGAAGCCGAGGCCGAAGGTCATGCTCGTGGCGCCTTGCATTTCGACCTGCTGAGTCTGCGTCTGGTTGCGCATGTTGACCGTGTCGAAGATCGCGTCGGAATTGCGGTCGGTGGCAACGGCGTTGAAAGTCGCTCCGCTGAAGCCCGGCGCATTGAAACGGAGATAGGCGCGGACTGACCGGTTGGGATTGTTGTTGAACAGGTTTACGTCCTGCACATCGCTCGTGAGACTGGTCAGATATTTCTGACCGTTTTGCATGAGATCGAGCAAATCCGGCGAAAGACCAAAGCGGACGAAGAGCTGGACGTAGCCTGTGACCGCGTAATTTGCAGTCAGCTGCCCCTTGGAAGCTGGCAGAGTGATGGTCTTGACTATCTTGCCGTCGGCGCTGGTGAATTTCCAGCCGACAGCAGAGGGCGCGGCGACGACCGTGTAGAGATTGTTGGTGTAGGAAATGCCATTGCCCGTCGTGTTGTCGATTTTCGCGAACCAATCCTTGAAGCATGAGGTCCGGTAAGCGACGACCGCGCCGGCGGTGGTGTTGACGGTCCCTTCCTCTTCGGTTTCGGAGCCCGAATAACCCGAGAGGACACCGACGACTTGCGAAACGTAGCCGGTGTTGATGTCGCGCAGCCAGGCCGCCGTCATCCGCCCGCCGAGCCGCTCGAAGACGGCGAAGAAACGATCGTTGTAGAGCAGATATTCATTCTCGCCGTCCAGGTCCACATCCGTCTGCTCGGAAACGGAAGAGCTGTCATAACTCCCGCTGGCAGCGGCCTGCGACCAGGTGTTGACCCGGGCATAGACGGCGGCGTCACGGGTATGCGCCTGCGCCGCTTTCGAGAATCCAGCAAGGCTTTGAAAGCCGGTGTCGGGATAGATATAAGCGCCGGTGCTGAACTTGCTCAGGTCGTTGTTGGTGTTGTCGTGGAAAGCGGTTTCAAACTCAGAGGCATGAAGCGCGGCGCGAGCGAGCGTACTCAGGCCGATTGTCGCGGGGCCGGGCGCGATTCCGGAAACCGAGGTCCAGGCGGAGTTGACGATCCCGCCTACGCCGACGGTGCCATAGGAGGTTGTCAGGGCGACGCCGGTGCGGATGTTGAAAGCCTTATCGCGCAGCGATTCCTCAAGGCTGCTCCCGTTATACCAGTTATCGTAATTTTCCTCCGTCGCGTGGTCGACCCAGTCTTTCGCGACTTTGCTCAGGGTTAAGCCGTTCCCCCGATCGACCGTGCCAAATTGGTCGCCGACGCCGTCGGGCGGAACGGAAGTGTCGATCTCACCATTCACAACCTGGTCTGGGGTGACGATCTGGATCCACGGCCGGCAACCGAGCCAGCGCATATTCTTGTCGTAGTTCGCGGCGTTTGTTGTGGTAGTGAAGTTCTCCCAGTCGTTCATGAAGGTGACGAGCTGGTCGTGCTGCGAGGCGCGAGCTTTGCGGCTGAGTAATTGCCGGGAGAGCAAGGGCGAACCATTGTCGTCACTCTGGAAAAGGTAACTGCTCGCGCTGTCGTTGATGACGAAGGTTTTGGTCGCGTTGATCTGGTTAATGCGGTAGCCGTCGTCGCTCAGGGCAGAGGTGCGCCCGAACCATTTCGTCACGTGCCGCATCTGATCGACAAAAGTGTAAGTATAGCCAGCGTCGCCTACCTTCTGCAGCACATCGGAGCTGGAGACGCGTTCCGGTGTCCATAACACGCGCGTCGAAGGCATGTGTCCGTAAATGTTTGTCAGGAAATCACGTGCCAGGCTGACATTATCGGCGTTGAACGCGGTATGGAAATAGGGCAGGACATGATCGGAGAAAGTGCTGCCTAACAAGTCAATGGTGCCGCTTTCGATCAGGTTGCCGATGCGATCGTTAAAGGCCGGACCATCATCCGCGCCGAGGGTGGCGGAGCGCGCCCATTCCACGGCCGAGGCGAGGGTTGGGGTGAGGTGGAGCGAGAGCGGAACTTCGAAGGCCTGGTGCGCATCGAGCGCGCGATAATAGCCGCCGCTGGCACCGTTGTTGATCAACTTCTGCATCGAGCTGCCGGGCTGGATCGCCTGGTTGCCATGGATGAGGCTAATGATCTTCACCTTCTTGCCGCGGTCGTTATCCGCGGTCAGGCCGATCCAGGAATGGAGGACGCTGTTCGCGCCGGAAATGTTGGGCTGATCAAGGTAGTAATCAGAAGCGATGTTGTCGTTCCGAATGGAATCGCGGATGTCGGAGCGACCGCCGATGTCGCCGAGGCCGACCGGGCTGTTCTGCGTGCCGTCGCGCGTGGTGTAAACCTGGTAGAGCAAGGTCGTCGGATCACCGTCCCAGCCAGCGTCGAGCAGAGCCTGCCGGTTGAGGGAGAACTCTACCGCATCGAGGTCGGAACTGTAGTAGGCCTTTTTAAATCCGTTAGGTGAATTTTGGTCGCGCGAAGTGACGCCGAACTGCGCCAGATCCTGCCCGATCGCGGTGGAGTGCGTCGCGCTGTTCTTGTCCCAGACGTAAACCGTGCCCTTGTCCGTTTGATAGGAGGCGACGACGAGCTGCCATTTGAGCGAGGTGCCGGTGTCGATCTGGTCCGGCAGGTTGTATTCTCCAGTTCCAGGGTTCCCCAGATTGATCGCGACGTAGATATCGAGATTGCCCTGCTCGGCGTAGGCCTTGAGGTCCTGCATGTCGACCCGGAAGTAGAAATTCCCGTCGCCGCCGACATTGGTCGCGCCGCCGTCGTGGGCATAGAAGGCAACAAGGTCGCGCGAGGAATCGAAACCGTCACCCGCGTGATAGACGTCGCCCTGGTTGAAGTTAAAGCCATCGCCATCGTAGGGATCGAGGGCGATCAGGTCGCTCCCGGTCCAGTCGGTAAACTCGTGTTTGTTTACAGCCGCGCCGACGGTTGTCGTCGTGCCGGGGCCGATCGTGATCGAACCGGGTGGCGGCGGTGGCGGATTGCCCGCAATGTGCGGATCGGAGCCGTTGAGGAACTCATCCAGGTTCGTTAGGCCATCGCCATCCGGGTCGCCGGTCGGACCGTTATTGGTATTGGTGATGACCTGCCCGGTGCGCAGATTGTAATGCCCGACCACGCCGTCATCGAACGGATCGAGGTTATATTGCAGCTTCCAACCGTCGGGCAGGGTGTCGCCCGAGGTGCTGTAACGCCGCGGATCGGTCTCGAGCCAGCTGACGTCGAGTTTGTCGGTGCGAATCGCGCCGCCCGGGCGGAAGAACGTGTTGAGCTTCGTCTTGTCGAGCCGGGTCGAGGTGTAGGTCTGGCTGTTGATCGGCTCGATGTAGGTCGAGCAGAAATCGGAATACTTAAAGGTCTGCGCGGTCGAGCCAGGGGCTGAACCGGTAACGGTGACGCTTTGATTGAAAGCAGTGAAGGTGGCAAGGACGACGAAGTTGCCGCCCGTGTCCGTCTGGTTGCGATCGATGATCGCAAGATCGACGATGCCGTTGCGGTTGGCGTCTTCGTTGCCGTCGATCACGTTGTCACTGTCGGTATCGGCATTGTTAGGGTCGGTTTCCAGCCAGACGGCGGTGGGCGAAACGGCGAGCACCTTGGCGCGATCGACCCGGGAGGTGTTGTAAACCGTCGGGGGATGCGAAATCGAATGGAGTACGCCGCCGCCGTCGGGCACGGCGATATCGACACGGCCGTTGAAGATCGGCAGATAGGGGACCGCGCCGCCACTCACTTGATAGGTCCGGTCCTCGAAGCCGTCGTTGACCGCATCGAAGTCTGTGTCCGCGCTGGTGGGATTGGTCGTGCTCCCGGCGAGCTGGTCAGTGCGCGAATTATTGAGGTTGTAAGGCCACGGGCTGAAGTAGCTGTAGTCGCCGGGCGCGGCGCTGTTGTCGGTTGTGTTATAGACCGGCGGATCGAGATCGGGCTGGAAATTTTTAACCCCGTCGCCGTTCGTGTCGGTATTCACGTTGGTGTCATCGACCGCCCCGGCCCAACCTAGCTCGAGGCCGTCGGACATGACGTCGCCGTCAGTGTCGGGACTCAGCGGATTGGTTTTGCCGGAAATATTCCAGATGTGGACGTCGCCGTTCGTCCAGGTTTCGGAATTGGTCGTCGGCAACGGAATCGCGGTCGTCTCGATCGGCGCCGCAGTCGGTCCGTATAATCCGAGGCCGTCATCATCGACATCGTGTTTGTTCGGATCGCTGTTGACGACCTGCCGGAAGACGACGTGGGCATTGCGGGACACTACGGAACTGCCGTCCGGGGTTGTGACTGTCGAGGTAAAGGTATAGTCGCCAGCGGCCACGTTGCTCCAGGTGAAATCCCAGGACTTGCTCGAACCAACCACGGTCGGGCTGCCGGCGTTGAGGGTCACGGTCCCGGTGCCCATCGTGAAATTGATCATGGCGTTGGTCGCGCCCACGTCGGTCGAGACCTGGATGGGGACGGCACGCTGTTCGGGCGTCGGGTTGGCGACATCGGGCAGAGTGATGATGTAGGTCTTGCCGTCGGAATCAACCTCGGGTGGCGTCACGATCATGTTCTTGATTACGACCACCGGCTTGGCCTTGATAAAGCGGAACGCTTCGAGCGGCGTGCCACCGGGGGGCGGCGTGTAGGTCACGTCGATCGTGTGCAGGAAGTCGGGCTGATCGTTGTAAAGGTTCGGCAGCAGGTAAGCCAGCTCGTGGTAATCGGCGGTGACGTTGTAGTTGATCGAATACAGGGTGCGGCTTTGCGCGACGCCGTTCGCGGGCGAGCCGGATTCGCTGCTCGCGATTTTGATCAGGAACCGATTGATCAGGTCTTCCGTGGTCGTGCCGTCGGCAAGCGATTTGCTGAACCAGACTTTCATCACGTAGGTGTCGTCGACCACCTGGCCGTCTGTCGGCGGAAAGGCGACAAACATTTTCTGCACCGGTCCGTTGGCCGTGACGTTGCGCGCGAGGGTGGTGTAATGGCCGGCCGCATCGCTGAGCGCGAAATCCTTGTAGGCGACGGAGGACAATTCGCGCAGGCGGACCTTGATCTGCGCCGCGGTCGAGCCCGAGGGGATGTTGTTGTAGTTGAAACGCCACTCCTTCGGATAACTGCTCACGATGGAAAGCGTGGGAGTGACTTCGGTCGCCTGCACCCAGGTGGTGGCGATGTTGCTGTCCCAAATGCCATTGCCGTTGAGATCCTGGAACGGTTCGCCGCTATCATGCGTGCCGTTGGCGTTGGAGTCGGTGAACGGCTCGAAGCCGTTGCCGTTGCCGCCTTGCGTCCTGGTATTGGAGTCGTCGTTCGCCGCGTCGGCGTCATCGATGTGATACCAGACCTCGGTCACGCTCGGATCGGTCCGCACGACCACGCCGTAACCGGAACCACCGATGGTGTCGCCCTCGTTAGGGAACTTGATTTCCCCCTGCGGCGCCTGGGCATCGTAGTAGAAGGGCTGGGTAAAGGTGTTGTAGATCGACGCCCGTCCGGCGCGATCGAGGAAAGCACGGGCGCGCAGGACATGGAAGCCTTCGCTTAACCCTGTCTGGGTGGCACCGAAATCGTTGTGTGGATAAAGGACGGCGGTGGTGGCGTTGAAGTTCGCGACCTGAAAGGTCGTCACCATGTTTACCTTCCGCCCGACCTCCGTGGGGCCAGCCGGGAATTGGCTTGGCTGAAAAGTCTTATAGATCGCGATCTTGTATTTGATCGTCCCGGCAGGGCGCGGAATGGCGGTATTGGCCCACCAATTGTCGCCGCCGGGAGTGTTCGGAGATTGGTATAGCATTTCCGCGACCTGAGTCGTGCCGATCCCAACTCCGCCCGCGCCTTCTGGATTGGTGCCGTCGTTGGTGAAGTAAAAGAACATCCGGAAACCGGAACCGACGCCGTTGGTCTTGGCGTAGACCGAAAGGGTCGACCCGTTGTCGATGTATTGCGTGGCGGGATGAGTGCCGGTCCAATCGCCGAAGCCAGCGGTGGGATCATGAAAAACAAAGATCGCAGCCGCCGCGTCCTGAGGGTTGACCCCGCCGCCATTTACAGTCGCTCCTCCGCCGGTGTAGGTCTCGGCTCCGGCCGAGCCGAAGGTACAGCGCGCGGTGTTGATCGCAGCGAATTTCTCCGGGCCTTCGCGATCCACGTAGGTAGGCTGCTCGTAGCCGAGGAAGACGTCGGTCGAAAGACCAGGAGGATGATCTCGCTTGCCCACTGGGTCGGCATTGTTAGCCGGCGCTATCGCGTTCAAGTCGACTCCCCCGTCGAGCTGGAAAAGCATATTTTCCGCCGAACCGTCGGTGCGGGCGGTGAAGGTCAGGCTTGTTCCGCTTGTAACTCGCGGGATGGTGTAGGAATAGGAGTAGCTTCCAGCAACAGCGCCGGGCACACCGTAAGGATTAAAATTCGGATCGCCGTCGGGCCCGTCCTTGCGCAAATAAGTCAACGAGCCCGCGAGCTGGCCGCTCTGGCGAATGGTGATCGGTTTGCCCCCGCCTAACGACCAAAGATTTGATTCCTCGGGATTGCGCCAGGAGAAGGCGAAGTAGCCGCCCGGCGGGACGATGGTCGAGCCGTTGACGATGTTGCTCGCGTAAGCGTAAAAGCCGCCGCCGAAGGTGGAGTAATTCCACAGATAGGCATCGTCGACGAAAGGGGTGTGACCGAAACTGGTGTTGAAGTTGCGTCCCTGGCCGGCCGAATAGTTGTCGTTCATGAGGAACAACAGGGCCACGCCATCAGCGTCGGACATCCCTCCATCTTCGCGTTTGTCGATCCGCTCGTAGGCGACAAAATCGCTGTCTGACCAGCGGCCCATCTGGTAACCGCGGGCAAACTGGTTGTGGATGTAGAGGAGATTGGGAATTTTTGGATCGGCGAACTGGCCAAGGAAGTTGGTGTTGGCGTGGCGCGGAAAGGCACCGCCACTTTGGCCTAACGTTTGCGCCTGATGGTTGCCGTCGGTGTAGATCAAACCGATCCCGGCGCGAGTGAAATAGAGTGCGTGCTGCAGTTCGCGCCGCGAGGCGTAGTCGTTGTCGTGGCTTTGGGCGTGGGTGACGGCGAGGCTGGAGGCGAAGCCGTAGCTGCCGTCGGCATCGAGCCCGGTCAGGCTCGCGCTT
Organism: Chthoniobacterales bacterium; assembly: GCA_046593335.1. Classification (GTDB taxonomy): domain Bacteria; phylum Verrucomicrobiota; class Verrucomicrobiia; order Chthoniobacterales; family UBA10450; genus Palsa-1392. The sequence goes on from JBKJNW010000157.1 coordinate 49,517, forward strand.
GGGTTGCCGAGAATGTTGTTCAGGTTATTGCGCAGGACGTTGTCGACCAGTCGCATCCCGACGTTGAAATAATCGCCGTAGGGCGGTGGCTCGCCGAGGTGCTCGCCGAACATCATCGCGTTGTGGCGCGGCTTCTCCGTGTCAAAGACCGACTCCCGCAGATTCACGTTCGAGCCCTGCGGGGTGGAATTGAAGCGCGAGTCGTTGAAGCCGCGGGTGAGATTAAACTGCCGCTGCGCCTGCCCGAGGTAGCCGTAGTCGTTGTAATCCTTGTCCGTCCCGAAACCGGCGCCGAAGAAATCCGCCCGCACATGTTTGACCGCGTCGAGCCGCAAGCCGTCGGCCTTGGTTCGATCCAGTTCCCAGCGCGCCGAGCGATTGAGAAAATCCTGCACGTACTCGCCGTAGAAGCCCGGATTGTCGGCCAGCATCTGGGTCGTGATGCCGTTGGTGAGCCCGAAGCCGACGTAAGTGCCGTTAGGAAGGAAGCAATAATACTCCGGGTTATTCGGGTGCCTGACGAACTTGATCTTGGGAAAAGTCGAGCCTTCTGATGCGCCGAAGTTTTCGTTCGTCGTGCCTGGTTCCTGCGCGATGTCGATCAGGTCGGCGAGACCGAGATGCTGGACCTGCCAGGCGTCGTTCCAGTCGCGGGTGTTATCCCATTTCCGATAGAAACCATCCTGGGTGAGCTGGAGATGGAAATCTTCCGGGACGAAGCCGGGATAAATGTCGATCGGCGTGCCGGCGTTGTAGCCTGGCACGTCAAACGCATTGTGATTCATGATGTTGTCGAGATAGACGCGAATCCCGAAGCGATGCGCGGTCTCGATCAGGCGGAGCAATTCCGCCTCCGTGCCGTAACGAGTGCGGATCGAGCCGCGCTGGTCTTTGCTCCCAAGGTCGAAGCGGTCCCAAAGGTCGTAACCGACGGAAAGTCCGCCACTGCCTTTGGTCGGCGGAGGGAGCCAGATGGAATCGTAACCCGCCTCGGCCAGCTCTGGCATTTTCTGCGAGATTTCGTTCCAGTCGGTATTAAAATACTGGATCATCGCCTCGCCCCGGGCGTGGTGAGGGAGGAGCCCGCACACGGCCAACCCAAAAAGGGTAAAAGCGCGGACGGTGAAGAACTTCATCAGGGTAAAATTCGGACGGGAGGCCGCGCCGGGCCGCGCTGCGATCGAACCTCGCCGATGATAGCGACTTTGATACCCGGATTGCATTAGAAATTCGGTTACTCGTTAATCAAAAAACGGCTGGGCAGGTTCGTGATGGCAAACAGTCCGTCCGCCGTCTTCGGCGCCAGGATGCAGGCGAGCCAGCGTTCCCGCGCAGCGCGAGTGGGTGCGGGAGCGATTTCTGAGGCTCGGAGGAGGAATAGTCAATTCCCTTTTTAAGAGTGTTACGCTAAAACTGCGGCCATCCGCTCTCCGATCAGGCGCGGAAATCATTTGACCGCCGCCACGAGCGGCGTTTAGCAATGGGCCATCGCTCTCATGACACCTTACGATCCCACTCCGCGCCAAACCAAGGGCGAATCGATGCTCGCCTTTGCCATCATGTTTTTTTCCGTGGCGCTGCTCTGTCTTATGTTGGGCTGGGCCGATGGAGTGCGGCACAATCGCTCCTACCTCCACATTCCCGAGACCGGCAGCTGGCTGGTCGCGACCGCGATCCTGGCCGCGCTCGGGGTGATTCTGCTCGTCTGGTCACGGGTGGCGAAACGCTCGTAATTCAGTTTGCGTTACTTGGTGACATTGGTAACAATGTCATTATGAAACAAGAATCCGCTGCGCGGAAAATCGAGCGCGTCCAGGTCGGTGCGCGGATGGAAAAGACGCTGGTCAAGACGCTCAAGGCGCTGGCCGAATATCTCGACTTGTCGTTAGGCGATTTGCTTGAAGGCGTCACCCTTCATACTCTGGAGGGGAAGTCCGCCTTCAGTCCCAAAACATTAGGACACATCAAAAAGCTGCGCGCGATTTACGGCCTTGAGCTCAATGCGCGCGACAGCCATCGACTGGTGGAGGAGGATCATGCCGACGAATGAAGGGGAGGAACTGCTGGCCGATTTCGAGGCCGGACAAGTCGATCCCGGAAACTTCCCGCATCGTGCCCATGTGCAGGTGAGTTACGAACTTCTCGAGCGCCATCCTTTTCCGGAGGCGCTTCTGCACCTGGCGCGCGGCCTGCGCGGCTTTCCTTTCTCTGATCGCGGAGCGCCGGTTCAGCGGGCGCTATGCGAATTGGGACGATTTCGCCGTGCGCAATCCGGATCTTTTCCGGAAAGAATTACTCGCAGACTTCTACCAGCCTGACGTTTTGAAATCCACCATCGCGCGCCGGACATTTATCCTGCCGCGAAGTCTCGTGGCGCGCGCTTAGGGCACTACTGTCAAGGTAAGAACGTCCTTGCTGAGGCGTCCCCTGAGTGGTGCCGCTGTAGGCGAAGCTCGCGCGGTTCTCGATTGGGGAAAAGTAAAGTGAGGACCCCCTGGCCTGACTAATTTTTCTAATAATTCAGCGACTGGCGCGTTAGAACTCGGGAAGAGTTTATGCGTGTGGCCGAACCAGTCCTAGCCAATGACGACCTAACGGCGCTTCTCCGGCGCTTCGAATTGCCGCTCCTGCAGTACGCCACGCGCATCCTCGGCGATCGCGATCGGGCCCGCGATGTCGTCCAGGAAACCTTTGTTGAGCTGGAGCGAAGCCAACGCCGGCAGACCGATGCGGCCCCCGCAAAATGGCTCTTCACCGTTTGTCGCAATCGTGTCCTCAACATTTGCCGAAAGGAAAAGCGCATGACTTATCTCGACGACGAAATTCTCGAACAACAGCCGGGGATTGGTCCCGCGCCTAACGAGCGCATCGAACAGGCGGAGGCGAACGGATTTCTCCTCCGCATCGTCGCCACCCTCCCGCCGCGGCAGCAGGAAGTGCTGCAGTTGAAATTTCAAAACGACCTTAGCTACCAGGAGATCAGCGAGATCACCAAGCTCTCGGTCAGCCATGTCGGTGTGCTGATTCACACCGCACTGAAAACACTACGCGCCGCCACGCCGCGGCCGCCCGTGATTTCATTCCCTTCAACCCACGCCTCGCCTCATGAATATGAATCTCGATGATCCGAAACTGACCGCCTACGCGCTGGACGAACTGTCCGGCGCGGCAAAGGAGGAAATGGCCGTGGCGGTCGCGGCCTCGCGCGAGGCGCAAGAGTTCGTTAGGGAAATGCGCCTCCTTTCCGGCAACCTGCGCGCGGAGTACCAGGCCGAGCGCGAGGCACACCCGATTCTGCATCACAACATTCTGCCGCTCCCGCAAGCGGATGACCCATGGAGCATCTCGCGCCGGCTGGCTTTGGCGGCCGCGATCGCGCTCTGCGCGATACTGGGCGCGATCGCGGTGGGTACGATCAAGCGCGAGCGCTTTGCCTTCCAGGAATCGCCGGCACGTTTCGCCGGCGAGCCTCGCACGAATCTTCCTGCGACCGCGGCCGACAGTCCGGTCGAAGGTATCGCGCAAGTCTTCACCGACGAGACCACCGCCCTGCCGGAGGCACCGCCGGCGCCACCTCCCGGGGGGAAGGAAGCCGTCGCCCAGACGAGCTCTCTCTTGGCGGCGCGGCGACCGGCCTCCCAGCCGCTGGCCTCCGCACCGGCGGAGATGAAGATCGAAGACTTCCGAAGCAACGGAAGAAAAGACGATTTTAACACCGCGGCCTACGGGCACTTCGAGGAAAATCCATTCCTCGCCGCGGCCAGCAATCCGCTTTCCACCTTCTCGATTGATGTCGATACCGCTTCTTATTCCAACGTCCGGCGCTTCCTCGAGAACGGCTCGCTCCCGCCCAAAGACGCGGTGCGGGTGGAGGAGATGATCAACTATTTCGGCTACGACTACCCCCAGCCTAACGACGGGACGCCTTTCTCGGTTAGTCTCGATGCCGCCTCCTGTCCCTGGCAGCCCGGGCACCGGCTGGTCCGGATCGGATTGCAGGGGCGGGATATGCCTAACGAGAAGCGACCGGCGAGCAATCTCGTCTTCCTGCTCGATGTTTCCGGGTCGATGGAGCCGGCCAATCGATTGCCGCTGGTCAAGCAGGCCATGCGGTTGCTGGTCGCCAAGCTGGGCGAGAACGATCGCGTCGCGATCGTCGTTTACTCCGGCGCTTCCGGGCTGGCTTTGCCTTCCACCGCCGGGAATGGCAAGGAGCAGATCCTGGCCGCGCTGGAGAACCTAAACGCCGGCGGCTCAACCAACGGCGCCCAGGGAATAGAGCTCGCTTATCAAACCGCCGCCGAACATTTCATCAAAGGCGGAGTCAACCGTGTCATCCTCGCGACCGACGGCGATTTCAATATCGGCACAACGAGCGAAGGCGACCTCGTTAGGCTGATCCAGGAGAAGGCGAAGGGGGGCGTTTTCCTCAGCGTCCTCGGGGTGGGGGACAACAACCTGAACGATTCCATGATGCAGAAGCTGGCGGACAAGGGCAACGGCAACTACGCCTACCTCGATTCGATCGACGAAGCGCGTAAAGTGCTGGTGCAGCAGATCAACGGCACGCTGGTCACGATCGCGAAGGACGTGAAGATCCAGGTCGAGTTCAATCCGGCGCGGGTCGCCTCCTATCGGCTGATTGGTTACGAGAAGCGCATGCTGCGGAAGGAAGATTTCAACAACGACAAGATCGATGCCGGCGAGATCGGTGCGGGCCACACTGTGACCGCTCTTTATGAGGTGGTGCCGGTGGGCGAGGAGCCGAACCCGGCCGCAAGTGTTCCGTCGGTCGATCCGCTGAAATATCAGAGAAAGGCGGAGCTCTCCCCCGCGTTTCGCGGAGCGAAACGTCCACCGGGGGAGCTGCTGACGGTAAAGCTGCGCTACAAGGAGCCAGAAGACGAGACGAGCAAGTTGATCGAGCGGCCGTTCGTCGATGACGGAAA
>JBKJNW010000187.1:0-7440 GCA_046593335.1 Chthoniobacterales bacterium
GTCCTCGAGATCGTGGCGGAAAAGTTGTCCTAGTATTTCCCTGAAGCAATGCCATGGACTCTATCGCATCCGGCCGCAATCCTTCCTCTGCGACGACTCTGTCCGGTGCCGCTCGACTTCGCGGCCCTCGTGATTGGCAGCATGACGCCGGATGTCGGCTATTACATTCGTCGGTTCGATCTCTCGCAATTTGCGCACAGTCTCCCGGGCAGCCTTCTCGCTTGTCTGCCAACCGGTGTAATCATGCTTTGCGTCTTCTACTTTTTCTGCCGGCCGGTCTCTTACTCCCTTCCTTCCCCGCACCGGGAACATCTTTTCCCGCTCTGTCCGAAGTTCCCAACCAGCCTTGGGCGTTGGGCGATTCTTTTGTTTTCCCTACTGCTTGGCGCCTGGATCCACATCTTTTGGGATGCTTTCACGCATGAAAACGGATGGTTCGTCGTGCGCATTCCATGGTTGCAGGAGCCAGTCATGCAGCTCGGGACGACGGTTATCTGGGCCTACCTTCTCATGCAGGAACTGAGCACTCTCGTCGGGTTCGCGATCGTCCTTCTGGCCTACCGAAGCTGGCTGAACCGGCAGCCCGCACTCGATCACCCTCCCGACGCGGACTCCAATCGAATGCGCTATTTGTTCTGGAGCGTGCTCCTGGGCTTGTCGCTCGCCGTGTCATTTCCACCTGCGGTTCATTTTGCCTCGTCCACTCATCTCCAAGGCTTCTTGTTTGGGCGCTCCGTGGTTTTTCGCACTGCGATTTACTCGCACGCCCTGGCGGTGCCAATCATCCTGCTCGGCACGAGCATCCTTTATCGACGACGTGCCCGTTAGACTTTTGCAGGAGTTGCATCAGGTTCGGGGACTCGACCGCCTATGAAATCGAAATACGACGTGGTAATCCTCGGCGCCGGCCACAACGGCCTGGTCGCGGCGGCCTACCTCGCGCGGGCGGGGCTCAGTGTGCTGCTCCTGGAGAAGAACGACTATATCGGCGGAGCCACCACCTCGCAGAAAGTGTTTCCCGACTACGACGCGCAGCTCTCGCGCTATTCCTATCTCGTCAGCCTCTTTCCCCAGAAGATCATCGACGATCTCGGATTGAATCTCGATCTCCGCCGTCGCGACATCGCCTCCTACACACCTTACCTGAGAGACGGCCGCTACGGTGGCCTGCTCCTCAGTAATTCCTCGGAGACACAGAATCGCCGTTCCATGACCGAATTGACCGGAAGTGAGGCTGAATTTGACGCCATGAAGCGCTTTTACGCCTTGTCCAAGACCTTCGCCGAAAATGTCTGGCACACCCTGCTTCAGCCGCTGCCATCAAAAGACGAATTGGAAAAGAGCTTCGCAACGAGCGAGCACGCACGCGAAGCATGGCGCAGTCTGGCGGAAGAGCCGCTTGGGCAGGCGATCGAACGCTACCTCAAGGATGATCTCGTCCGTGGACTGGTTCTCACCGACGGAAAGATCGGAGTCTTTACTCACGCGCATGACCCATCATTGCTTCAGAATCGATGTTTCCTTTATCACCTGATTGGCAACAAGACCGGCGAATGGAAGGTCCCCGTTGGCGGGATGGGCAATGTCGCGCATCAGCTTGAAGTCACGGCCCGCGGACATGGAGCCGAGATACTGACCAGCGTCACAATTACTGCACTCGATGTCTCAGGTCCAAATCGGACGGTCGACTTCGAGCTCGAAGGAAAAGAGCAAAGTGTCGAGGCCAGATTTGTTCTGGTTAATTTCGGATCAAATATCCTGGCCGGGATCCTTGGACACTCCTACGCACCGAAGGCGACTGATGAAGGGTCAGTCTTTAAGATCAACATGCTCCTGCATCGTCTTCCAAAGCTAAAGGACAACGCTAACTCCCCCACCGATGCATTTAGCGGCACGTTTCACATCGACGAGAGCTATACTGAGATGAAAGCTAGCTATAGGCAGGCCGCCGAAGGCCAGCTTCCGGCTAAGGTGCCGAGCGAGATCTATTGTCATACCCTGACCGATGACAGCATCCTGTCGCCCGAACTGCGAGCCAGGGGCTTCCATACTTTAACTCTGTTCGGGATCGACACCCCATTTCCCCTTTTCGAAAAAGACAACTCCGCGATGCGAGAGCGAGCGCAGGCCGCCTTTCTTGCCGGCCTCGACCAGTGGTTGGTCGAGCCGCTCGAGGATTGTCTCGCACGAGGGCGTGACGGTAGTTTGTGCATCGAAGGTAAAAGCCCGGTCGATATCGAAGAAGCGCTTGGTCTTTATCACGGCAATATCTTCCAGAATGCTCTTACCTTTCCTTTCGCGGAAAATGAAGAGGAGGCTGGCACCTGGGGGGTCGAGACAGAGTTTCCGAATGTCTATCTCTGCGGCTCTAGCGCCAAGCGCGGCGGAGCGGTCAGCGGTATCCCCGGTCATAATGCCGCCATGAAAGTGCTGGAGCAGGTCGCGGCGTCGTAACGCGGGCGAAACCCCAGGCTGGGGGATCGCTAGTTCGAGGGCGCGAAGAAAGCTGCCGCGCGGGGGGCAAGCTTGACCGTCATCCGCCCATTTTTGACCGTCGCCATCGCTCCGCTGAGTTCATCGCGGTATGGGCCGTCGGGTAGTTCCGGACTCACTAAAAACTCGCGTTCCACGGTTTTCGATGCCCGGTTGAAAACACAAAGCACGCGATCGGCGAGCTGCGCCCTAACGAAAGCGAGCAGGTCTTTTTCCACGACCAACGCGCGCCGGCTACCTCCGCGCAAAGCCGGATGTCGGCCGCGGATCTGAGTCAGCGCTTCGAAGTTCTCCCGCACGCGCTGCTCGGCCCCGGTCACATTTTCACCAAAGCGCATGTCGCGGCGATTATCGGGATCGCCCGCGCCCGTCATTCCGATTTCGTCACCGTAGTAAATCATCGGCACTCCATCGATCGCGAGGAGGAACGCCTGGGCCAATTCGATCTTCGCGTAAGCGGCGGGGTCATCGACCTTCGGCGGCGCCGTCCGGCCGACCTCCTCTTCCTTCGTCCCCTTCGGATCAGGCAGGTCGCCATCGGCATAAGCCATGAAGCGACCTTTATCGTGGTTACCGAGGAGCGGCGACATCAGGCTCTCCTTGCCAAACGACTCCTCCGAAGCGTCGAGTGATGCCTCCAACTGATCGAGACCCGCCTTCTCTTCCGCCAAGCAATCCTTGATCGAATCGTAAAGCGGAAAATCGAATTGCCCGTCGAGCATATTCGGCCCGACGAAGGAAATGATGCCGGCGCGGTCCTTGAAAGTCTCGCCTACCAAATAAAGGTGTCGGCCCCGCTTCGCCCCCACCTTCTCGCGCAGCGCGCTGCGAAATCTCCACCAGAAATCGGTTGGGATATGCTTGACCGCGTCCAGCCGGAAGCCGTCGAGATCGTACTCGTTCGCCCACCAGGCCGAGTTGTCGATCAGCGCCGTGACCGCTTCGCTTTTCCCAAAGTCGAAGGTCGGCATGTAAGGTTCAAACCAGGTCGTGAATTGGTAGTCATCCCACCGTCGCAGATTCTTGCTTCCGTCCGGGAGCTCGAGCTTGCCGAACCAGTCACGATGGTCTTTCCACCAGGGGTGCTCGGCATGGACGTGATGCAGAACGAGATCCGCTATCACTTTCAGGCCATGTTCATGCGCCGTCTTAACGAGCGACTTGAGCGCAGTCGCGTCACCGAAATGCGGCTCGACCTCGGTCGGAGAAACCGGCCAGTAGCCGTGATAGCCGGTATACCAACGGCGCGGCTCGGGATATTCCTGGTAGGCGACCGCCGGGTTTTTGTTCAACGGTGCGATCCAGACCGTGTTCACCCCGAGCTTTTTGAAATAGCCCGCCTTGATCTGATCCTCGATCCCGCGCCAGTCTCCTCCATGGAAATTGGCGGGCGGCTTTACGTTCGGATTCTCCACCGGATGATCGTTGCTCTTATCACCGTCCTGAAAGCGATCGGTCAGCGCGTAATACATGATCGCGTCCTGCCATCGAAAGACCGCGGCTTTGCCTAACGAAGAACGGACGACATTACTGACTCGCCCGGAGTCATCAGTCGCGACTACTCGGACCCAGGTTTCTTCTGGCAGCCCATCGAGCGGAACAGCAGCCTCACCTGGCTTGATCGTTGCCTCGATCAACTTACTCGAACCATCCGGCAGCTCTGCCAGGGCCGAGACCGCGTGAATCTGTCCTTTGCCGGCGGCTTTGATTCGTAGCTCCTTTCCCTTCAGTTGGTCGGCAAAGATCGAAAGTACGCGCTCATCCGAAGCGCCCTCCTCGATCTTGAGGAACGAATTATTTCCGCCAAAGTCATCCGCTTCCTGCCTTGGATTCTCCTTGTCCGTCGTCCATGCCCCATCGACGACGAACTTGTAGGTGTATTTCCCCGGCTTCAGCGCGAGAGCGGTGCGAAAGACTCCCTTCTCCTCCGCCTTCAGCGGTGTCGCTTCCTTGCTCCAACCGTTAAATGAGCCGGCGACGAAGACCTTTTCCGCTTTGCCGGCGGGGCGAAAAACAAACTCGTGCTGGTTCGGGCTCCGAACCGCAATCGTGATCACGCCTTCCTTCGTTTCCTTCCCGTCGTTGACTCTGAAGGGCAGATCGATCAGGCCACGGGCCGACGATTCCAGCGCGATCTGCAATAAGAGACTCGCGGAGTCGTAGCTAATCTGAAGTGAATCCGCGCCGCCGATCCTCAGTTTCGAGTTCTTGCCTGGCTGATAGAAACGATGCAGGTCGAGCACCAGGGTCGAGCCGGCGGAGGCAAACTGGACGGGGATCGGACCGAGGAAAAGCTCGCTCGCCTGGACCGAAAACGCGGCCAGGACCGCGCAGAGGAGACTAATCGTGAGACGGCTTGATTTCAAAAAAGTAGGCGTTCAAGGGTGCGAGCGGTGGCAGGGAGAGCCCGTCGGGCCTGGCCAGGGAGGAGCGGTTGACGCTTATCTCCACTTCTCCGCGCAAGCGTTCCTGCAGACGTAGCTTTTGCTCGTTAGTCGCGAAATGCAGAAACTCCATCGCCTCGGCGGGAAAGAGGACGCGGTTCTCTTTCAATTCGATTTCCGGATGAAGATTGACCGCGACGAGGAAGCGCTGTCCGGAGACTGGGTCGTAGCGGAGGAAGGCATAAAGCCAATGTCCGCCGGCCGGTTCGGTCCCGACCTGGCCGAAGTTTGGATTTTTGTTGTTGGCGGCGTTCAGCCCGAGAAACGAGCCTGAACGAAATGCGGGCTCACCCGCGACCGCCAGCAGGCGCCCATAACTCTCGCGTAAACTTTTTTGCCCGGCCGAAAGACGCCTGCCGTCGTAGGCATGGTCGTTCACCCACTTCACCAGTTCCGGCATCGACCAGTAATCGAAGATCGAAGTGCGCGCATCGTCGCCGCCGAAACCTTCCACGCCTGCGCCCGGCTCACCGACTTCCTGGCCGTTGTAGAGCATGAGCGGGCCGCGTCCGATGCCAAAGAGTACCGCCGAGACGGCCGGCCCAATCCTGCTCCCGATGTCTTTCCAGTTTCCGCGGCCGGCGAGGCGCACCTCGTCGTGGTTCTCGGCATAACGAACAGAGTTATGGAAGATGAAATCATCCGTGCGCGCCTGGTCGAGGTCGTTCGCCCAAGCGGAGCCATCGTAGATATTCTTCAGCGCCTTGTAACTCGGATCGTCGTAAACCGCGTCAAAACCAGCATCGAGCAGATCGAACATCACGTTCGACTTGCCGCCGTGGAGCTGGGAGATAACCGGATCGCTCCCCGGCACCTTGGCCGGATCGCCATCGTAGGCTTCGCCCATGAAAAAAACGTCCGGCACACGCGTCCGCGCCCGGACGATAAGCCATTTCCAAAACTCCGGCGGCTCCATGTGCGACATGTCGCAGCGGAAACCATCGACTCCCATGGCCTGCCAGTAGGCGATGACCAAGTCCATTTTCGTCCAGGTATCGGGAACTGATTTTGCCGGTGTCAGCGCATTCGGATATTCGCGGCGCTGCCTGTTCGGGTCGGTGAAATCGAAGCCGTAATTAAGTTTTACCGTTTCATACCAATCCCCGAGCGCAGGGGCCCAGCTTGCGACGTTGTTCCCCGTGACCCGACCAAAATCCTTTTCCCCGTCGAAAAGCCCGTCGCACTTCATCCCTTCCAGTTTACAGGTAGGACTTACCGCGACGCCGTCCTCCGTGGTCGGCAGACGCAGCGGCGGACTTTCCGTGCCCGGCGCGAGATAGAAGAAGTTATTGCGCGGATCGAAAAATTTGGAGCGATCATCACTCATTCCGAGATCGATCTCCGGTTTGACGTCGGAGTGATAACAGCGCGCCACGTGGTTCGGCACGAAATCGATCAGCGCTTTCAGGTGATGTTTATGCAGGCGGCCGAGGAGGGCTTTGAATTCCAGCAGGCGCTTCTTCGGGTCAACCGCGTAGTCCGGCGAAACATCGAAGTAATCCTTGATCGCGTACGGGCTCCCGGCGATCCCCTTCAGCAGGTCGGGATCGTCGGCCGGTTGCCCGATGGCGGAGTAATCGGTCCCGGTTGCCTGTTGCAGCACCCCAGTCAGCCAGACATGGGAAAAACCGAGCTTCTGCAGGGCGGCAAGCGCAGCGTCGTTCACATCCCGGAACTTGCCCACTCCGTTGACCGCGAGCGTCCCGTTCGGCTGACGGGTTTCGTTCGTGTTCCCAAAGAGCCTAACGAAAAGCTGGTAAATACGCGGCCGCTCCTCGTCGTGACCGAGCCGCCCGCGGACTTTCACCCGCGGCGCGCCTTTCGCGCTCAGATCGACCTCGTAGAAATGCGGAATGTATTTATCCCCTTCCCCCGGTGAGACGGCAGGATCGAGCGCGCCGAAGAGCCGGCCCCAGCTTTCGTTCCGGGTGAAGTCCTTGGAATAAACAACGACCTGCAGCTTCTTGCCTAACGACTCCAGGGGAAGCCGAATGGTGCATTCATAGGCGCCGACCTCCACCTCCGCGGTTTTGTCTTCCGCGCGTTCGCTCCAACTCCAGTTCTCCCAGGTTCGTTTCCAAAACTTCGCGTGGTCAGTCCCCAATTGCAGGAGGTAGAGCTGATCCGCCTGGAAGGGAAGAAAGACGGTCGAGCCCTCGAAGGATTCGCCGAAAGGCACGACAGCGGAACCCGTTTCCGACCCGGTTTTAAGCGCCAGGAAAACCGTGCGCTCCCAGTCCTGGTCGCGAGAGCTGTAATCAACCTGGAGTTTCTCTCCCTGGATCGAAAACTTCAGGCTCGGGCCGTCCTGCGCGAGGAGAGGTGACATCATCCCAAACAAAAGGAGGGCGCAAAGGAAGCGAAGCAACATCGGTTTCGGATCACGCCTAGAGCGTGTCATGAACTTTCTTGACGAAAAAGCTGTACTTTTTACTTACTGCCAAGCATTACGCTTGGGATGGCAAAGAAAGTATTCAAAACCCGCGGAACCCGGACCGATTAC
>JBKJNW010000263.1:0-3227 GCA_046593335.1 Chthoniobacterales bacterium
AAGAATGTTGGCCGACTTGAAGCCGCGATTGGTTGACTTGGTATCGGCGGTGGAGAGATCAATCGCCGCGACAAATCGGTAGTAGAGAGCGCCACCCGGCGTGCTCGGAAAGGAAAACGGAGTCGGGCTAATGATATCATTCCCGAGGAGGGCAAAGGCTTTGCGCTGAGTCGGACCATGCCATTCAAGGGCCCCGTTTTTTACGACGTAGGAGCACCGATCGGCAATGAAACAGGGAATGTTGTAAAAGGTCGGGGAAGATGTTCCTTCGATCGCCACCCCGATCGGGGCAGCAAGGGTAAGATTGTATTTTGAGCCGCTGAGCGCGGCGACCGCAGTGATATCCTGCTCAATTTGATGACTCTTCACAATGAGGCGCTCACCCACCTCCGGGATCGCGTCACCCGCCTTTAACTGGACCTGTACGACCGAAGCAGTCGAAGCAGCATCGGCAGAGATCTGATAAGGGCCGCCTGCCCAGAGCTGAAAAGAGATGCCTGCGGCTTTCGTGCCTGGAGTCGGGTTGGCGATTGGAACGGAATTGGCGTCGGTCAGGGCCGGAAGCGAGATGGCGGAATGGATGTCCTGGACTAGTTGTAACATGGCGATGCGAGCCTGCTGGTGCGCCGTGTTCACCGCAGAGTTTTTCGCGCCCAGGATCATTCCGACATTAAGCATGGAATAGATCGCGAGGCCGACCGTGCCGATTAGGCTCATAGCGATACTTAGCTCGAGGAGAGTCGCCCCGAGCGACGTCGTCTTCCGTATGATCATATGTCGGAGGCCCGCAGGGTGCTGCGGGTGAGAGTGTAATTACGGCTCCGATAGTTATAACTTACGTTCACGACCGCCTGGTAAAGCGGCATCGTGAATCCGCCAAGCGTGGTGCTCAAATCGGCGATTGTGGTCGTCATCGTTCCGGAGACGACGATCCCAGTGGTGGGTTCACGATAGATCGGGACGTTGGTCGCAACGTGAGTCCCTACGACTAACTCGGGCGGTATTTGGGGTGTGCCGTCTTCGTTCGTTTTCTGAGGGTTGAAAGGTCCATCGGAAAGAATCAGGTCAATCTGATTTTGCACCGCAGCCGAAGCGCCGGTGGCATTGCGGGCCACGCTGGCAGACTCGTTGAGCCGGCTCATGGTCATGAGAAAGGCGGTCATGGTAATCGCAATGAGCGAGATAGCGATCGCGGCCTCGGTCAGAGTGAACGCGTTTTGCGAGTGGCGAGTAGAAAGCGTGATCACACTTACCCCGAAAAGGAGCAATCAACATGCCGTGCGTTATAATTTCCATAACGCAGTCGGAGCGCTCGTTAGTGCTCCAAAAAGCTGGCCAGGCCAGCCTCTTCCACCCCAGGCGGGGCACACCGCTCCTCTAAGTAAGCTCTTCCTCCGCGACGAGGCGGAGGTAATCCCGATACTCCCCTTTGGGCACCCGATCGACCAGGCGATTCATCTGCGCGTGGTCGATAAATCCGGCCCGCAGCGCGACCTCTTCCAGACAGGCCACCTTCAGACCTTGGCGATGCTCGATCGTGGCGATGTAGTTGGCCGCCTCGAGGAGACTCGTCTGGGTACCGGTATCGAGCCAGGCCATCCCGCGGCCGAGAAGACGCACATGAAGCGAGTTCTGACGAAGGTAAATGGAGTTTAGATCCGTGATCTCCAATTCTCCGCGCGGTGAGGGTCGCAGGCTTCGGCAGAATTCCACCACTTGATGGTCGTAAACATACAAACCCGGCACAGCATAGTGACTCTTGGGTTGCTTCGGTTTTTCTTCGAGGCTGATCACCCTTCCATCCGGCCCAAACTCGACTACCCCGTAACGTTCCGGGTCACGCACCTGGTAGCCGAAAATGCAGGCGCCGCGTTCGATCTCGAGCGCCTCCCGGAAAAAATCCAGTTTTCCATAGAAAATGTTGTCACCGAGAAGAAGGGCGGCTCCCCGGTCGCCGACAAAGTCCGCACCGATCAGAAAGGCTTGGGCGATGCCCTTCGGCTCCGGTTGCTCGGCATATTCCAGGCGAAGACCAAGGTGCGACCCGTCGCCGAGATAGTCGCGCAGCATCGGCACATCCTTCGGAGTGGAGATGATGAGAATTTCGCGCAGACCGCCCAGCATGAGCGTGGCGAGCGGGTAGCAAATCATCGGCTTGTCGTAGACCGGCAGGAGCTGTTTGCAGACGATCTTGGTCAACGGATAAAGCCGGGTGCCCGCGCCGCCCGCCAGGATGATGGCCTTCTTATTCATCGGGAACGTGTCCAGCCGAGGAGTTGCTCCGACCATTCCTCCCAGAACGGGCGTGCCCCGGTCCACTCGATCTTCGCTTTCCGGGTTAGCCAGGGACCGATGTCGTTGAGAGACGGTTTGTCGAGTGTCTGGTCAAAAAGAAAGCCGGGCCCGCGGCGGGCGAGAAGCTCGCGATCGTTGCTGCGCCCGCCGACGCATTGATCGAGCGCCGTGAGCAGGACCGGGTCGGAGAGGATCGGCTTCGCTTCGATCGCAGTGCTGATGGTTAGGCCAAGGAGTTTTTTTAACATCACCGCGCCTAACAATGTCCGGGAACTGGTGGCATGCACGTGCCCGATGTTGTGCTGGCGGAATAATCTGCGCAAGACCAGAGCGCTCCGGGCCTGAGCGAGAAAAAGATCGGACGGGGGCCGATGTTTTTGATCCGCCCGCCCTGCTTCCAACTCGCGCCACTCCGCGCTGCTGGCCTGCCACTCTGCCTCGATCACCATCGCATCGGGCAAATACTCAAAGCTGGTCACGAGGTCTTTACTCTTCGGCTGGAGCTCGGAGGCGATGGGAGGATGCAGGATAAAGACGACGTGCGGGACTTTGTTCCGGCGCAGTGCCCGCAATTCCATTTCCAAGAAGGGAAGATCCGGGTCGGGCCAGCGATCGACCAAGTAGGCGGTCTCTTTTTGCGCCGGCGGACCCGGTTCCGCGGCCGCAGAGTGGATCGGCGATTTCGAGAGACAGTCCGCCAGCAATTGCTGCAAAGGTTCGATCGTTTTCGCGACATTGAATTCGCTCGCGAGGCGTGCCCGCCCCGCGCTCCCGAGGCGCGTGCGCAACGCAGGATCGCGGATGAGTTTGTCCAAGGCGTCGGCCAGCGCTTCCCAGTCTCCCGGCGGCACGAGAAGGCCGGTCTCACCAGCAGCAACCGACTCCGGGATGCCCGCCAGCAACGTCGAAACCACCGGCTTCGCGCAGGCCAT
>JBKJNW010000240.1:0-27850 GCA_046593335.1 Chthoniobacterales bacterium
AGCTCGAGATCTTCTTCTCGTGAATGAGGATGTAAGGGTTGTCGAGGACCACTTCCATCGCTTCGGCATTGGTGACGAAGTAAGGAGAGAGATAGCCTTTGTCGATTGAAACCAGCCTCGACGTCGTCGAAGGCATGCAGTTCGACAAGGGCTACCTTTCTCCGTACTTCGTCACGAACGCCGAGACGATGGAAGCCAAGCTCGAAGATGCCTACGTCCTGAACTTCGAGAAGAAGATCAGCAGCCTCAAGGATCTCCTCCCGATCCTCGAAAAGATCGCCAAGGTCGGCAAGCCCCTCCTCATCATTGCGGAAGACGTGGAAGGCGAAGCCCTCGCGACTCTGGTCGTGAACAAGCTCCGCGGAACGTTGCAAGTCGCAGCTGTCAAAGCCCCGGGCTTCGGCGATCGTCGCAAGGCGATGCTGGAAGATCTCGCCGTCCTCACCGGCGGCCAGTGCATCACCGAAGACCTCGGCATTAAACTCGAGAACGTAAAACTCGAGGACTTAGGGCGCACCAAGCGCGTCACGATCGACAAGGAGAACACCACGATTGTGGAAGGCGAA
The DNA here is from genome assembly GCA_046593335.1 of Chthoniobacterales bacterium. Taxonomy (GTDB): domain Bacteria; phylum Verrucomicrobiota; class Verrucomicrobiia; order Chthoniobacterales; family UBA10450; genus Palsa-1392. Next base: position 567 of record JBKJNW010000240.1, read on the forward strand.
GGCAAACAGTCCGACATTCAGGGCCGCGTCTCGCAGATCCGTCGTCAGATCGAAGAGACCACTTCGGATTACGACCGGGAGAAGCTCCAGGAGCGCCTCGCGAAACTCGCCGGTGGCGTAGCCGTCATTAATGTCGGCGCCGCGACTGAAACCGAGATGAAGGAAAAGAAAGCGCGCGTGGAAGACGCTTTGCATGCGACTCGCGCCGCGGTGGAAGAAGGCATCGTCCCTGGTGGCGGCGTCGCACTCATCCGTGCGCAGAAAGCCCTCGACAGCCTCAAGCTGGAAGGCGACGAAGCGGTCGGCATGGCGATCATTCGCCGCGCGATCGAAGAGCCTCTCCGCACCCTCGCCGATAACGCGGGCCAGGAAGGCGCGCTCATCGTGCAGGAAGTGAAGAAGCGCAAAGGCAACGAAGGTTACAACGTCGCGACCGATAAATACGAAGACCTCGTCAAGGCGGGCGTCGTCGATCCGACCAAGGTGACTCGGAGCGCGCTGCAGAATGCAGCTTCCATCTCCGGACTCCTCCTCACGACCGAAGCAGTCATCACCGAAGCTCCTGAGAAGGACAAGGGTGGCGCTGGCGGCGGTATGCCGGGCGGCGGCATGGGTGGAATGGGCGGCATGGGCGGGATGGACTACTAAGTCCAACAGCTCCAAGCTAACTTAAACAATCAACGCAGCCGGGTCTCGCAAGAGGCCCGGCTGTTTTGTTTTTCGATAAGCTCTTTTGAAGCCTGCGGCGACGCTTGCCCTTCTCCGGGACGTTCTTGCCGAAATTTCTTTGAGTCGTTTAGCTCTGAGCGCGGCCAACGTCGCGCCTAAGGCACGACCAAGCCGACATACAAAGCGAGCAGATCCGGACCGAAGAACATCCAAATGAGCGCGCCAAGGGCGAGATAGGGGCCAAACGGGATCTTCGCCGACCAGGCGCGCTGACCGAGCAGCATGCTGGTAAGGCCGACGAGGGAGCCGAGAAGCGAGCCAACGAAGATGCTACAAAGGACCGCGCGCCAGCCGAGAAAGGCGCCGATCGCGGCCAGGAACTTGAGATCGCCCCGTCCCATCGCTTCGCGCGGGATTTGCAGCTCTCGCACCACGCCGGCGATGCGATCGACCTGGTCGAGTTGGAAGGTATCCTCCCCAATGGCGAGCCGGTTATAGTGAAATTGCAGGGTCGTCTTCTGGAATGAGCGGCCGTCGACCTGCGCTTCGTCGCATTCCAGCAGCAACCGATCGCTATCACGGGCAAAATGTTCGCTCCAGAGTTCACGTTCTTCTCCCACCACAAACTCCGCGTCGTCACCCTGGCGCACCCAGCTAAAAGGAGTCGGCACCTCGAGCCGGATTCGTCTTTTGCCGAAAGCCTTCTTGCCTCCTTCGAGAACGAGCCAAAGCAAGACATAACCAAGTGCAGCCGAGCCTAACGACCAGGCACCGGCCCGGAGCCGCGATACCTCGCCCATCAAGGCAGGAACAGCGAGGCTGGCGAGAACGCCGGCTATGGTGCCGCCGATCGTGATTTCATCCGGGATAATGAACTGCTCAAAATCGATGAAGGTGGCGGCGACGAGAAGCGAAACGAAGGCCCAGTAAACGAGCGCGATTTGCCATGGAAAAACGAGCCAGAGCGCGAGAAAGAGGAGCGCGGTCAGGAGCTCGACCGCGAAATAGCGAAAGGCAATTTTGCTCCCGCAACTGGCGCATTTCCCGCGCAGGGCGAGCCAACTGAAAAGAGGTACGTTCTGATGCCAGGGGATCGGGGTTTTGCAGGCGGGACAAAACGATCGGCGCGGCTGGTTGACCGAAAGATCGCGCGGCAACCGGTAGATGCAGACGTTCAGGAAAGAGCCAACCGCCGCGCCCAGGAGAAAGGCGAAGACGCGGAAAGCCAGTTCGTAAGCCGCCAGCGTATCCACTCGTTAGGCCGAAGCGTCGCGGGCTGCCTTGCGCTGCATGAACCACGCGATCCAGATGCAGCTCTCGTAAAGGAGGCACATCGGCAGGCTCATCGCGATGAGGGTGAGAATATCGGGTGTGGGGGAGATAATGGCGGCGAGAATGAAGATGAGCACGATAGCGTAGGGCCGGGTGCGGGCCATGAATTCGTAGGTGAGCAGGCCAAATTTCACCAGCGCCAGGACCACGACCGGGAGCTCAAAGGCGAGCCCGAAGCCGAGAACGAAGCGAGTCACGAAGGAATAATATTGCTGCACCGTCCACATCGGCGTCCAGCCTAACGACTGCGTGTCGTGGAAGAAAAAGAGAATCGTTTTCGGGAGCAGCCAATAGTAACAGGTGGCCACGCCGATGAGGAAAAGGGCGAAGCTGACGAAGATGGCGGGAAAGAGAAAACGTTTCTCGACCGCGGTGAGGGCGGGGAGGACAAACTGGGCGAGGAAATAAAGCAGAAGAGGAAAGGAAAGGACGATCCCGGCATAGAAGGCGAGCTGAAACGAGATCGTGATCGAGTCGGTAATGCCGAGCGCGCGCAAGGTGCCAACCTGGCCGCCGACTTCGCTTAAGGGACGCTGCAAAATCATGACCAGCCGTTGCCGGAAGGCGAAGCAGAGAAACATCGCGACGATCAGGACGCCGGCCATTTTCACGATCGTCCAGCGCAGATCCTCAAGGTGTTCGAGGAACGGTTTCGAGGTCTCGCTTTCCGGCGGATCGCGGAAGGAAAAGATGTCGCGCAGGCCCATCGGATCAGGGAAAAATTTCTCCAGTCGCGACCAGCCGCGCCCAAGTGCTGAGCGTGTTGGAATCGCGGATTTCGCCGTTGGCTATCATTTGGCGAACGACATCGGCGGCAAACTCGCGGCAGTCAACAATCGCCTCGGTCTCATCATGGGCCGCCCCGGCCGCAGACTTGCGCACCGGCCGGGCGAGAAAGAGGTAGCAATGTTCATCCGTCATCCCGGGCGAAGAAAAGAAATGGCCTAACGGAACCAGCTCGGCCCCCGGCTCCAGCTCGTAGCCGGTCTCCTCGCGCAGCTCGCGCCGCGCCACCTCGCGCACAGCCGCTTCATCCGGCTCGAGCGATTCATCAATCTGCCCCGCCGGCATCGCCCAAATAGCAGCCCGGATCGGGATGCGCTCTTCGCGGATGAGGACGAACCGCCCCTCGGCCGTCAGCGGCGCGATCACGACCGCGGGCTTGCGATGGACCACCGACCACTTGCGGGCGGTCTGCGTCGGAGTGCGCACCTCGTCAGTCGCGACGCTGAGATGCGGAGTGCGAAAATGCGTTTCGCTGCCCACGGTCTCCCAGCCGTCGCCGTCGTGCACGAGATTGGTTTTTTGCACGCGGGAAAGTTATGGATGGGGCCGGGAAAAGCGAATCGTTCCCGCGCGAAGTGGTGCGAAACCTGGGCGGAATGGATGCGGCGCCGCTAAGCGCCCGCGCTTTCGCGCGAAACGCGCACCGCGACGTATTTGGTCTCGGGGAGAATGAATTTGCGCAGTTCGAGATCGATCCGGCCGAGATCGAAGTGACGCAGGAGGTGCCCGGCCATTTCGTGCGCGAGGGTTTCGATCAATTTATCCTGGCGCCCGGCAACGAAGCTCCGCGCTTCCTCGCAGACCTTTGCGTAATCGATCGTGCGCGAGAGGTCGTCGCTGAGCTCGGCAAAGGAATGCCGCGGTTGCAGGGTCATCGAGACCGTGAGCCGTTGCGGCTGCGCGCGCTCTTCTGCCGGCACGCCGATCCGCGCCAGAAGTTCCAACTCTTGTATACGGATCTCGTCGGTAGCCATGCCCGGGAAAGATGAGCCGATCAAGAGCGGGGGAAAGCTGAAATTCGGTCTCGCAAGATCCCGCACTCCGTCAGATCGCAGAAATTTGTCGCATTTGTCTTGCACCATCGGGCAGCAATTCCCGTAGTAACCAGTGAGGCGAGAATTCCTCACTCCAGTTGAACTAATCACTCATGTAAAAGCCCCACTAAAACCCCAACCCCAACCCCAACCCCATGAAATTTCCCCTGAGATCTGTCGGGCTCTGCACCGCCCTTTTCCTCTTCCTCACTCCAGCTCTTCCCGGACAAATCCTGACCCACGGCCCGGTGGTCGGCGGTGTCACCTCCGTGGAGGCCAAGGTTTTTGTGCGGACAGACATTGCTGCCAGCGTTGCAATCAGATACGGGACTGATCCCGCCCTGCTCGGCGCGATCGATACCGGCACTATGGCAACGGTGGCCGCGAGCGATTTCACCGCCTTTGTGCCACTCACCGTGCTCCTCCCGGAAACGACCTACTATCTTAACGTTTTGGTCAACGGCGTGCCGCAGTTTGCGGGACCACCGTTTGCATTTTTTACGACCTTCCCGCCCGCCGGCTCAGCGCGCGATTTTAAATTCGTTGTCATGAGTGACTTCGGTAGCGTGTCCAAGCTCAACACCACCGTCCAGACCTTTGCCAGCGCGGCGGCTAATCTCCCTGCCTTTGCCTTCATCGGAGGAGACTTCGACCACAGCAACCCGCAGACGCTGGCGGCCAAACGACAGATGTTCAAAAATCTTTATAATCCGGCGACGCGCTTCATGAGCGACTTTGTGCCCCTCATCCTGCGGCGTATGGCGATCATCCACCAATGGGACGATCATGACTCGGGGTTAAACAACCTGGATAAGAATTATCCGGATTGGAGCCTGACTCAGCAGGCTTTCCTGGAATACACGCCGACGTATCCGCTGCCGTTGGTGACGCCGGGGATTTGGCTGAAATTTAGTTATGCCCAGGCGGAATGTTTTGTCCTCGACTGCCGGAGCCAGCGCGATCCCGCGGCCGACCCGGAGGGTCCAAATAAAAGCATGCTTGATGGCAACAACCTCGGATTTTCCGGCGAATTGGAGTGGCTCAAGAACGGTCTGCTCACCTCCACCGCGGTCTGGAAGGTCGTCTTCACTTCGGTTGTGACCAATCCGACGACCAAGCAAAACGATGGCTGGGGAGCCTTCCCGACAGAGTGGAACGCGCTGCGCACTTTTATCACTACGAACAACATCAAGAACGTCGTCTTTATCGCCGGCGATCTACACTTGGGCGCGATCGATAACGGGACACGGGCTGGGTTTCCCGAGATGTGCGTCGCCGGCGCTAACCAGACCAGAGTCGGTTTCTGTGCGACCGCCGCCACGGGGACGTGGAGCGAAGGATATTTCGACGATACCTGCGCCGGCTATGGCTTGGTCTCGGTCCTGCAAAACCTGGACCGTCTCGCCCTGCAGGTCGCCGACCAAGGCGGCGTGATCCGAGTTGCCTACACTGTCGTGGCAGAACTGCCTACACCCACGCCCACACCCACCGCATCGCCAACGCCCACCGCCACGCCTTCGCCCACCGCGACCCCAACCCCTTCGGAAACTCCCACTCCCACTGCGACGCCTTCACCGACCGAGTCTCCTACTCCGACCGCTACTCCCACTCCTTCGCAAACCCCAACGCCCACCGCCACGCCTTCGCCCACAGCGACCCCGACTCCCTCGGAAACTCCTACCCCTACAGTCACACCTTCCCCGACGGAGACTCCCACACCCACACCGACTCCTACACCCACGACCACTCCGACCGCCACGCCCACGCCCACGCCCACGCCAGCCGCGCCCATTATCACCAAGCAGCCAGTCAATAAATCGGTCAAGGTTGGCAAAACAGCGGCGTTTACCGTCATTGCCACGGGAACTCCGCCCCTGACCTACCAGTGGAAAAAAAACGGCGTCGTAGTGGCGGGTGCAACGACATCCTCCTACACGACGCCGGCCACGACCCTGGCCGACAATGGCGCACTGTTTGCGGCGACGGTCGCAAATACAGGCGGTAGCGTAACGAGCACCAATGCCTTGCTCAGGGTGCACTAAGAAGAAGTCAGCGATCAGGTTACGCAGCAGACGGCCCGCCGCTGTCACCCAATCCAAAACGATGACCGGGGGCCCGCGGACGGGGCACCGCGAAAATTTTGTTCGGATGGGAGAAAAAAATCCGCGAACATTGGCCGGCACTTTCCGTAGAAGATAATGGTGAGAGTGGTACACCGAGCTCAAGAGAGGCTCTCGCGCTTCGCGGTGGAAGCCGGGCTCCCCTGCCAGTGCTTCTGGAGTCTCGGATCCACTCCTCACCGCATATCGCAAGAGAAATCCTCGGCCAACCCAACCCGCCGATATGGTTTCCCCCAGAACGGTACCGCCAAGGCCATCGCCCCGGCGAAACCCTCCTCGAATAGTTCCCCCCTCACCCCCAGAACCCCCCGGAACTGCATTACCGTGTCCCGCCGACCTAACGAGTGCGGATTTTTTTTGCCTTGCTGAAAAATCTTCTCCTTTCCATGCTGCCCGGATATGTACCCAGACATATCCAGCGGCGCCACAGCTGGAGGCCGCTTCAACACCACCCGCTGGAGCCTTATCCTTTCCTCCCTCGAGTCCAATTCGCCCGACGGCAAGGCAGGCGAAGCGCTCGCCCAACTCTGCCGGATTTACTGGCGGCCGATCTTCGCCTTCATCTGCGGCAAGGGTTATTCCGTCCCGGACGCGCAAGACATCACCCAGGATTTTTTTGTCATGGTCCTGCGCAATGACGTCTTCCAAAGCGCGGACCGAAGCCGCGGACGCTTTCGTGCGCTCCTTCTCGCCGCCCTCCAGAATTTTCTCATCGACACGCATGACCGGGCCCACGCCCGCAAACGGGGCGGCGACCGACAATTCGTGTCGTGGGATGAATGGATGGCGGAAGCGCCCTCGCAGTTCGCCATCTCGGCCGACTCTCTCGGAGCCTGGAAGCCGGAGAAAATTTTCGATGTGCGCTGGGCGGCCACGGTCGCGGAAAACGCGCTGCGCCGTCTGCAGGAAGAATGTGAAAGTCACGGGCGCCGCCGCGTCTTCGATATAATGAGTGGCCTCCTCTCCGCCGAACGCGGCGATGTTCACTTCGAGGCCCTGGCCCGCCAGTTGGGGATCGACATCGTGGCGGCGAGGCGTCTCCTGCGTCGCATGCGCCAGCGTTATCGCGAACTGCTCCGCGCGGAAGTGGCGGAAACGGTCCGGGAACCGGGCGATGTGGACGAAGAATTGCGCTATCTCGTCTCGATCCTGGCGGTGGAGAGCGAGCAAACGGGTGTCGGCTCTGCCGGATAGAGGCCCTGCTCATGCAGTTCGCCGGTCTCTCCGATTCAATCTCCACCCTCCTCGGTGCGCCGGAGGAATGCCCGCATTGCCGCGCAACCTCGCGCGTGGCGCACGGGCTTTGCCTGAGCTGTCTCCTGCAAAACGGTCTCTCCGAGGAAGAGTCTGGCGACGCGGACGGGTTCGCCGCCACCCTGAAATCAGTCGAAGTTGCCGACACGAACTGGCGTCTCGGCCATTGCGAAATCCTGGAGGAAATCGGACGCGGCGGCATGGGCGTTATTTATCGCGCCCGGCAACGGCATTCTCGCCGCATCGTCGCGTTGAAACGGGTGCTGAGTTACCACGCCGATTCGCGCGAAACGCTGGCCCGTTTCCGCCGCGAAGCGGAAGCCGCCGCCAGCCTCGATCATCCGCACATCCTCCCCATCTACGAAGTCGGGGAAAGCGAGGACGGCGTTCCCTATTTCAGCATGAAACTCGCCCCGGGCGGCAGCTTGCAGGAGGTCGGCCCGGCCTTGCGCGACGACCCGCGCGAAGTGGTGAGGCTGTTGGCGAAAATTACCCGCGCCGTCCAGTATGCCCATAGCCAGGGCATCCTGCATCGCGATCTCAAACCGGGAAACATTCTCCTCGACGGCAGCGGCGAACCGCTCGTGACCGACTTCGGCCTCGCCAAGTGGCTCGACACCGCCAGCGACTTGACCCGGACGTTAACCATCTTCGGGACGCCCGGCTACATCGCCCCCGAGCAGGCCCAGGGCGTCGCCGCCAACATCAGACCTGCGGCCGACGTTTACAGCCTCGGCGCCATCCTCTTCGACCTCCTCGCCGGGCAACCTCCTCTCCTCGCCGAGCACGCGCTGGCGGTGATCCGGCAGGCGACGGAAAAACCGGCGCCAAAGTTGCGTTCGTTAGTGCAAGGCGCTGACCGCGATTTGGAAACAATCTGCGCCCGCTGCCTCGAGCGCGACCCGGCGGCGCGTTATAGTTCGGCCGGCGATCTGGCCGACGACCTCGAACGCTGGCTCGAAGGCCGCCCGATCATCGCCCGGCCGGTATCGCCACCAGTCCACGCCTGGCGGTGGGTGCGTCGCAACCCGGTCCTGGCCGGAAGCATCGGTGTCTGTCTTCTCCTGGCCGCAACGGTGGGTCTGCGCCAGCTGCAAAGCCGGCGGCTGACGGTAGAGTTGCAGCAAAACCAGCTACTGATGCACTCCATCGGAGTCCTGCCCTTTCTCGATCTCGATACCGCGCGGGCCGATGACGGCCTAACGAAAGCAATGGCAGATCTTTTCCAGGCGAAACTTTCCGCGCTGGGGCCGGCTCGGGTCGCTGCCGTGCCTGCGGGAGGCAACTGGTGGCCCGGCACCACCAGCGCAGAGGATCTGAGCGAAGCTAACCGGCAGGTTCAAACCCGGGCCATGCTCACTGGCAGTTCGCGTATGACCCGAAACGGCCGCCGCATCTCCCTGCGGCTGATGAATCCAGCCAGCGGAGAAACGCTCTTCACGAAAGTGATTGAAACCGTTCCTGGCCCGACCGGGATCGCCGAGTCCGCGCGCCAATCCCTACCCGCGATCCGCAATCTCCTCGATTCCCATGAGTGGTCTGCTCTCTCCTTCTCGGCACGCGATCCAGGAATGACGAACCCAGGCGCACGCGAATTCATCATCTCCGGCCGGGAATTCATGTTTCGCGATTCGGTGGAGGATTTGGATCGATCCATCCGCTGCCTTGAGAAAGCGATCGAACTGGAGCCGCGCTCCGCGATTGCGCACGCCTACCTCGCGAGCACGATCGGCGGCCGCGACCACTTCGCGCCGGAGCCGCGCGAGCTTGAGCGCGCACAAGCGGAAGCCAAGGAAGCTCTAAGGCTGGCACCGGAGCTGCCCGACGCACATCGTGCCCTGGCCGGTGTCCTTATCAGCGAGGCAACCTGCCGGGCGCGCTCGAAGAACAGCTCCGCGCGATCGAAGCGGGTGGACCGGAGGAACACGTCGCCAGTTTTGTCGCGATGACGGTCCTGAAACTCGGGCGCCCCGAACGAGCGCTCGGCTGGCTCGAGATGGCGCAGCATTGGGCGGCCCGGCCGGGTGACTACGATGCTTTAATCGGTGATTGCTGGACGCAGCTGGGCGACGATGAAAAAGCGGAGCGCGCTTACCAGCGCTCGATCGATCTGCGGCCGGATTTTTCCGAGGGATGGGTCGGTCTTTGCCACCTGCGACTGCTCCAGCGCGACTTCGACGCGGCGCGCGCTCTCGTCCAGCAGAACCGCGAGCTTTCCAACCGCCGCAGCGCCTCCGACAACGCTCCCGACGAGATCACTGCACAGGTCGAATTTTTTGCCCGAAATTATCCCGAGGCGAAAAGGCTCTACCTCGCTTTGCGGGAGAAAAATTTCGGCTACGGCATCTCCTATGGCGCCATGACTTATACCTCAGCCCTGGGCCGCCTCGACCAGCTCCTGGGGGACGAAATAGCTGGTCGCGGCCTTCTCCAGGAAGCACAAGGCATCGAGCTAAAAGACCTTCGGCCTAACGATCCCGCCAACCTCTATCGCCAGGCCGCGATTGAATCTTCCCTCGGGGAATTGACGCCGGCACTCGACCAGTTCCAAGCCGCGCTCGGCGCCGGCTGGCTGGATGGACGTTCACCCCGGCTCGACCCGCGCTTCGACTCGCTCGCGGCTGATCATCGTTTCCAGAAATTGCTCGCCTCGTTGGAAATCGAGGTGGCCGCGCGCAAACAGCAGGTCGCGACGGCGAAACCAATGAGCGTTCAGGAAGCATCCGTCCCCAAAGGGAGTCAAAGCGCAAGATGAACGAAGGACCGGTCAGCGGCACGCCCGGCCCGCGAAGGAATTGGCATATCCTCGATGATAAACGGGCCGCGATCATTGACGTGCTGGAACATCTCAAGACGCAGCCGCAGGAAGTCCGCGATCGCTGTGTCCAGGACGACACCTTTGCGCGCAGCCTGTTTACTAATCCCGCCATCGGCAATATTACCGTCCCGCCGGAGGGGAAGGTTGTCTTTCTTCCCCAAGGGGAAAGAGCGTTGAAGGAAAGCGGCTCGGTAATCCTCGAGATTCCCCGGCAAGGCACTTCGACCAGCGGAGAAGACTTACTGAACTACGTCCTCGGGACCTACAAATACTGGTAGGCTATCTCAGCGAGCCTCTCGGACAAATTCCGCCAGCGCCGCCATGGAATTGATCGGCCGCACTCGCTGCGACCGGCCAAAGACAAACGCTGGCGGCCGCCAGTCGCAACCGGCCTGTTGAATGGATTCGCCATCCGCCGCCAGGACTTGATGAAAGACTTCCGCCACCACTCTGCTCCCAATGGTTCCTAACTTCTGGATCCGTAACTCCGGCTCCGGCGCGGGCTCGGGTCGCGTGCACTCCTCGACCGCCGCCTCGCGCAGAAAGTAATACCAAAGCGGAGTGCGGTTTCGAAAGGCCGGATCGGCAAAGAACGCCGTGTCGGCCGGAGTCGCCGGAATGAGCTGGGGCGGCAGCGGTTCATAGCCAAAATAGCGGGCAAACTCTTCCCCGGCCGGCAGCCGCATTCTGGACCCCCGGATGAGAGTCACTTCCGGGAGACAGACCGGCCCGCGCCGTTCTCGCTCGCTCAGCGCGAGCGCACAGCCGCCGTGCGCCGCAATCTCAGAGGGCAACCCGTAAAGAATCTCCGGGATAAAAGTGCCGATATTTTGTCCGCGATTAAGCTGCGCGTCGGGTCCCTCGAAAAAGAAGTCCCAGTCGATCACATAACTCGACGGCAGCGCTGGTGACTCAGAACATATTCTTCCGCCGCGTTGAGTCATGGCAATAAGGTCGGTCGCCGGAATCGCTCCTACTGCTAGGTTTAAACCATACTGCGACTGAATCATGCTGTGTCCGAAGCGGTAAGCAGCCCCGGTGAACTCCACCGGCAGAGCCACTGGGTAATCGGACGGCGCATAGTTCCGCGGAACGAGACACAGGCGCTTGCGTGCCACTTCGCATAACGCCTCCGCGCGAACAAAGCGCGGAAGGAAATCATTTAGAATAAGCCACTGATAATGCCACCGGACCCACCGCCGGGCCTGCGCCGGTAGGCTCTTTGTCGCCGGGCCGGCGGAGAGTTCAGGCTTTCTTTGCAGGAGGGCGAGCGCGCCATTGTAGAACTTTGCCATCAGGACATGGATCTGCGCCACGATCAGGTTCTCGTCGTTCCGCGGATCGATCAGGCGGGCGCTCCCGTCAGGATTGCGCGGCAGGTCGTCCAGTGTCGACGGGACCACTCGGCCGTCCTCCAGCACACTTTCCTTCGTTAGGCCGAGCCGAAGGCGACCATCCTTCTCGTAAAGACCAGGAAAGTCCTCCCCGCTCCGCCCAAAAAGGTGGTCGAGATCGAGGCGCGGCGTTCGGTAGTTGATTATCTGCTCTACTTCCCCGTCCGTTTCGCGAAGCCGGCGCTGGTCGCGGATAAGGTCATGAGCGATGAACTGTCCGAAATAGACGTAGCCCGAAGGCAGAGTCATGGTGCGCGTCCGCGCCGCCCGTTTGGCGTGACTATCGCGCATGAGCCAGGCCAGCTCCGTCAGCTTGTCCTCCGGGTGCGGCGCCCAGTCACCCGGGCAAAGGCGACTGAAATGTCCTTCGGGAATTTCGGGAGGTGGGAGGGCCGCCGTCATTTGTTCGTTAGTCCGAGCAGAGACGGTCTCGCTCATGGGTGCGCACGCTGTCGAGCTTGAAATTGCTCGATCAGCAATCCCGCCGTGTCGTCTAACAGGGAACTCAAGACGGGGCGAGGGCGGACGATCCCACCGCGTGGAACCGCCCGCCCCATTTCTGCCTAGCTCCGCTCTTTTCCGTCTTCCTCGGCCAACAACTCCGAGAGCGACGCCGTCGCGTCAGCGCACTCTTCGAGTCTTGCATTGGGCGCCTGGAAAGTTCGCAGCCCTCGCACCTTTCTCGCGAAGGCCCGCGCGGAAGCGTGCAGACCAGGCTCGTCGTGGACGTAGTTCGCGGCATTTGCCGCCGCGATATTCATCTGCGCTGCAGTCGCGATCGCATCCTGGTTCGCGCCAAGGAAGAGGAACGTCCAGCGATACTGCTCTGTCTGCCGCCTGATGACGCCAGCCAACTGGTGCCAGGTGTAGTTTTGGGAGGAATTTTCCGCCCCATCAGTCAGGATGGCGACAATCACCTGCGCGGGCCGATCCACTTCCGGTAAGGCGGCGAGACGTGTGCCCAACTCGTCGATCGTGCGGCCGATCGCGTCGAGCAACGCCGTGCTTCCACGCGGGAGATAGGTTTCGTTGTCCAGAGGGATCACCTCCGCCACCGGCAATGCCTGCGCCGGCACGAGGTATTCGTCGTCGAAAAGGACGAGGGTCAGCTTGGCCAGCCCTTCGACCTGCTGCTGTTCATTGAGGAAATGGTTGAAGCCTTCGATCGCTGCATCCCGGCAAGAATCCATCGAGCCGGAGCGGTCGAGGACGAAGGCAATCTCCGCATAGTTATTTTTCATGCCCCCATTTTACCATGGCGGGTAGGACATCAGCTGTCCTACGCAGAATTATCTTCCCTCTACCCCGGCTTTTATTTCCCGGCGTAATTCGCCACCAGTTTCCGTCCCACCTCCGCGAGGCGCTGGCGCAACTTCGCCGGCTCGAGCACTTCCGCCTCGTCGCCCCAGCTCAGGATCCAGCGCTCGATCTCCTCCAGGCTGCCGAGTTGCAGCTGCAATTCCAGCCCGCCGTCGCGCAGTTCCTTTATCTTTTGCGAATGATGCCATGTCCGCTCCCGCACCAGCTGGGCCGCGAAGGGCTGAAAACGCACCCTGACCGTGGTCCGGCCTTCGCTTTGGAAAACGCCAAAGCTGGAATCGAGAAATTTCCCGATCGAAAAATTCGCCGGGCGCCGGAAACGCGCGCCGGTCCGGCGCGGCTCGAAAATGCGGGGCAGGGCAAAAGTCCGCAGCTGCTGGCGATCGAGATCGAAGCCAAAAAGGTACCATTGGTTATCCACGCAGCCGAGATGATACGGGCGCACCCGCCGGGTTTCCTCCGAGGTGCTGCGCAACTTGCGGTAGCGAAATTCGATTTCGACGGAATTCAGCACCGCATGACTGAGCAGTTCGAATACCTCCAGGTCCGCCTGGCTATGTCCGGCGCTGCGAAAAGAGATGGCGGCGTCCAGATCGGTCCAGGTGAAGGTGACTTTGTCCTTCAAACCGTGGCCGATTTTCTGAAAGGCTGCCTTGAGCGGCGCTTCGAAAGGCGTGTTGCGATACTGCTGGAGCGCTTTCTGCGCGATGAAGAGGGCGACGATCTCCCCCTCCGACACATTGATGCTCGGAAAACTCGTGACCGGCTCGGTGTAAACGAAACCAAAATGCAGCTGGTCGTACTCGATCGGCAGCCCGAGCTGGTAACGCATGAACTCGATGTCGCGCTGAATGGTTTTAGCGGAGACCTCGAGCGTCTCGGCCAGCTTTCGGCAATTGGGAAATTCCCGCGCCTGGAGTTGAGCGTGAAGCTGCATCATGCGCGCGAGTGGCGGGCGGGAAAATTGTTCCATTGCCACCCGCTGCGGCGGGCGACCGCGGCGCAAGCCGGGTTTGACTCCTCTCGGACTTTTCATGTCCGACAGGAAAGGCCGTCTCCGCCTTTCCTTCAAGCGGAATCGTTTCGCCAGCCAAAAAAAGCCCGATCCGTCGGACAGCTTTTGTCCCACGGCTTGTGATATGTTGCCGCCGAGTGTCCCCAAAATCCGGTCTCCATCTTCATACCAGCAATCGTCTCGAGCAGCTCGCCGATGCGATGGCGCTGCTTCTGCGGCATCCATTGGCCGACCCGTTCGCCGCTGAAGCCGTCGTCATCCCCACGCTCGGGCTCGAGCGCTGGCTCACCCAGCAGCTCGCTTTGCGACAGAGCATTTGCGCAAACATCTCCTTCCTCTTTCCGCAAAAATTCGTGGCTTGGCTGATGGACACCGCCTTGCCCGGTCGAGCGGCCGCCCGTTTTTACGCCCGCGAAAACCTCTCCTGGCGCATCATGAAGTTGCTCCCGGCGCTCGCCGACCGGCGCGAGTTCGCCGAGCTGCGGCGCTATCTCGAGCAGCCGCGCCCCGAGTTGCGCCGTTTCCAGCTCGCCGGGAAAATTGCCGGCTCGTTCGACCAATATCTCGCTTTCCGTCCAAGCATGATTCTGGAATGGGAAAACGGGAAGGGAAACGACTGGCAGGCCATTCTCTGGCGGGAGCTTGTTCGTTCCGCGCCGGGCTTGCATCCGCCGGCGCTGGCGAAGGAATTTGCCATTGCCTTGCAGCGCGGTGCGGCGCCGCTGCCAGAACGGATTTCCGTATTCGGCATTTCCACTTTGCCGCCGCTTTATACGGAATTTTTTCAGGATCTCGCGCAGGTCAGGGAGGTGCACCTCTTCCTCATGCGACCGACTGCGGAATGGTTCGGCGACATTCGTTCGGAGCGCGAAGAGATCCGCGCCCGGCGCAAGGCGCCCGCGAGCGCCCAGCTCGATCTCCAGTTCACGCGCGGGAATCCGCTCTTCGCTTCGCTCGGCAAACTCGGCCGGCAATTTCTCGAGAACGTGATCGAGCTCAATCCCACGAAGGAAGACGAAGACTTCGCCGCGCCGCCTAACGACAGCGTCCTCGGGCAGATTCAGCGCGATATTTTCGAGCTGCACGATCCGACCGGCGGTGCACCGCGCGCGGTCGCGCCGGACGACGACTCGCTTCAGTTCCACTCCTGCCACAGCCCCATGCGCGAGATGGAAGTGCTGCACGATCAATTGCTCGCGCTCTTCGCCGAGCGGTCCGACCTCAAGCCGCATGAGATCGTCGTGATGGCGCCGGACATCAGCGTTTACGCGCCTTTTATCGAGGCCGTCTT
Organism: Chthoniobacterales bacterium; assembly: GCA_046593335.1. Lineage (GTDB taxonomy): Bacteria > Verrucomicrobiota > Verrucomicrobiia > Chthoniobacterales > UBA10450 > Palsa-1392. The sequence continues at coordinate 15,600 of JBKJNW010000240.1, forward strand.
CGCGACGGCGCCGGAGCCGCGGCGGATTCCGTTTAGCATCTCCGATCGCGGGGCGCGCGCGGAGAACGGCGTCATCGACACTTTCCTGCGCATTCTCGAGAGCGCCAGAAGTCGTTTCACCGCCAGCAGCGTGGTCGGGATTCTTGAATCAGCGCCGCTCCAGCGCCGCTTCGAGCTGGCCGATACCGATCTCGAAATCATCCGCACCTGGATCGAGCAAACCGGCATTCGCTGGGGCATCGATGCGGAACAACGCGCCGCGCTCGGGCTGCCCGCATTTGCGGAGAACAGTTGGCGCGCCGGGCTCGATCGTTTACTGCTCGGCTACGCCGCCCCGGCCCGCGGCGAGCGTCTCTTTGAAGGCATTCTCGCCTACGACCAGATCGAGGGCAGTCTGGCGGAAACGCTGGGGCGTTTCGTCGAGTTTAGTGAAGCGCTTTTCGCCACCGCCGCCGCGCTCGCGCACCCGCGCCCACTCCGCGAATGGCAGGATGCGCTGCGCCAGGTTGCCGCCCGTTTCTTCAACGTCGAGGACGAGCGCGAGCCGGAGTTGCATCAACTCCGCAGCGTCCTCGACTCGTTAGGCGAAACCGCTGAGCTCTCCGGCTTCGACGACCCGATCCCGCTCGACGTTCTCCTCGCGCACCTTGCGCAGGCGCTCGCCAGCACCGAGAGCGGCTCCGGGTTTCTCGTCGGCCGGATCACTTTTTGTGCGCTCAAGCCGATGCGGACGGTTCCGTTTCGCGTCGTCTGCCTCGTCGGGATGAACGACACCGCCTACCCGCGCCACACCCCCGCGCCGGGCTTCGATTTAATCGCGCAACATCCGCGCCCCGGCGACCGCTCGACCCGCGACGACGATCGCTATCTTTTTCTCGAAGCGCTGCTCTCGACCCGCGAGGTCCTCTACGTCAGTTACGTCGGTCAATCGATCCGCGATAACAGCCCGATCCCGCCGAGCGTGCTCGTGAGCGAATTGCTCGAGTACGTGCAGGGGAGTTTCACGTTCCCCACGGAGACCACGCTCGTTAGGCAACATCGGCTCCAGCCTTTCAACGCCGACTATTTCCGGGCGCCGAGCGGGCTTTTTAGTTACTCGCAGGAGAACTGCGCTGCGAGTGCCGTGGCGGCGGGCGAGCGCGTCAATCCGCCGCCCTTTTTGACTGAACCGCTGAGCGAACCGGAAGGGGAATGGCGCGAGCTCGATGCCAAAACGTTGATCAATTTTTTCGGCAATGTCGCCAAGTTTCTCGTCGAACAACGGTTCGGTCTGCGGCTGCCGCGGGTGCGTGGAATTCTCGAGGACTCGGAGCCGACCGAGATCGATTCGCTCGCGAAGTACAAGTTGCAGCAAGACCTGCTCACGCGCGCCTTGCGCGGCGAAGCGCTCGCGCCGCTCCTGCCCGTGTTGCGCGCGAGCGGCGAACTGCCGCCCGGCCACGCGGGCGACGCCCGTGTGCGGCAATTGGTTGAGTCCGCGGAGGACTTTGGTGAATTCGTTAGGCAACATCTCGGGGCCGGCCCGGCGGAGCCGCGGGACGTTCGACTGGAGGTCGACGATTTCCGGCTGAGCGCGCGTCTTGACCAGCTACACGACGGCCGTCTCGTTCATTATCGCCTAACGATCCGGAAACCGAAGGATCTCCTGACTGCCTGGATCTACCACTTGATCGCGAACTCGGATCAGGAGACGAAGTCAGTCCTGCTGACGGCGGATAAGGAAGGTGGCACGGTGCTCAATTCCTTCGCGGCGGTGGTCCCGGAAAAAGCGCGGCAGCACCTGCGCACGTTGCTCCAGCTCTACGCGCGCGGATTGCGCGAGCCGCTGCCGTTTTTTCCGCGCAGCGCGCTCGCGTTCGTGGAACAGACACTGCATCCGAAAGGCAAGTCGTCGCCGCTCGAGAAGGCGCAGGCGAAGTGGCGCCGCTCGCCCGACCGGTGGGAGCCCGACCGGGGTGAAAAACCGGAAGCGGACGATCAACATTTTCGCCTGGTTTTTCGCAACGTCGCTGATCCGCTCACGCCCGAGTTCGAGGAACTCGCACGCGCCATCTTCATCCCAGTTTTGAAAGGCATGAGCTGATGGAACGCCGGGAGCCATTCGATTTGCCGAGCACCGAAATCGGCGCGGGCACAATGCTGATCGAGGCCAGCGCCGGGACTGGAAAAACCTTCACCATTTCCGGCCTCGTCCTGCGCCTGCTCCTCGAGCAGCCGGAGCTGACGATCGACCGAATCCTGGTTACGACTTTCACCGAGCTCGCGACCGCGGAATTGCGCGGCCGGATTCGCGCTTTGCTCCACCAGGCGATCGTCGCATTCCGTGCCGGTCGTTCGGATGACAAGTTGCTCGCGGCCTTGCTCGAAAAACATGGCAGCGATCGCGGCGCGGTCGCGCGACTCGACGCCGCGCTCGTGAATTTCGACGAAGCGCCAATTTTCACCATCCATGGCTTTTGTCAGCGCGTGCTGGCGGAGCGCGCGTTCGAGAGCGGGACGCTTTTCGACGCGGAACTGGTCACCAACCAGTCGGAACTGTTGCGCGAAATCGTCCACGATTTCTGGCGCATCCATTTCTACCAAGGCGAGCGTTTAGCGGCGCTGCTCGCGCTCAAGAACAAGGTCACGCCGGAGAAGTTATCCGAGCAGCTCGAAGAGCTGACGCGTAATCCGAACCTGCGCGTGCTCCCGGAAACGACGCGTTCGTTAGGCGAGATCAGCCGCGACCTGAGCGCCACGATCATCGAGCTGCGGGCTAGTTGGGCGCGGGACAAAGAGAAACTGCGCGCAATTTTTGCCGATGGATCATGGGCCAATTACAGCCACGGCAAACCGGAGAAAATGCTGCCATTGCTCGACGATCTCGGGCGTTGCCTGAGCGAGAACGGCGGCACGGTGGAACAGCTTGGCTGTCTGGAATCATTCGCCACGAGCATGATCGCCAGCCGGGTGAAACGGGGCCGCACCGAACCGCGTTCGAAGGTCTTCGATGGTTGCCAGCGTTTGCTCGAACTCGAGGCGGAATTTTCTGTCGCCCTGCGCGTGGAGTTTTTCTCCTTCGCCCGCGCGCAACTGCTCGAGCGGAAGCTGCAACAAAATGTTCTTTCCTTCGACGACCTGCTCACGCGGCTCGACGAAGCACTCGCAGCACCCGGTGGCGCCGAACTCGCGCGCTCGATTCGCGAGAAATATCAGGCGGCGTTGATCGACGAATTCCAGGATACCGATCCGGTGCAATACGCGATTTTCTCGCGGATTTACGCCGGCAGCAGCGCGCCAGTCGCGTTCATCGGCGATCCGAAACAGGCGATCTACGCGTTTCGCGGCGCAGACGTTTTCACCTACATGAAAGCGGCGGCGGAAGCGGAGCGGAAATTCACCCTAACGACGAACTGGCGTTCGGAGAGCCGGCTGGTGGAGGCAGTAAACACGCTCTTCGATCGGCCGAATCCGTTCCTGCTAGAGGCAATCGAATTCGATCGCGTCGCGCCGAACACGCAGGCGGATGAGAAGCTGCTGCGGGTCGGTGGAAAAGAAGAGCCGCCTTTCCAGCTTTGGATCGCAGAGCAGGGTGATGACCTGTCGGGAATCGTCGCTTCCGAGATCGTTAGGCTGCTTGAGAGCGACGTGACCATCGGCGACGCGGCACTCGAGCCGCGTCATCTCGCCGTGCTCACGAGCACAAACAGCGCGGCGGCGCAGGTCCAGGCCGCGCTCCGCGTCCGCCGTGTCCCGAGCGTGCTCTACAGCAGCGCGAATGTTTTCACCACGCACGAAGCTGGCGAGCTGCGTGACATTCTCTCCGCGGTGGCACAGCCCGGGTATGAGAAATTCATTCGGGCCGCCCTTTGCACCGACGCGCTCGGGCAGACCGGGAACGGTCTCGATCGCTTCACCCGCGATGAACAGGCCTGGGAAACGGAGACGCTGCGTTTTCAAACGCATCACCAGATTTGGCGCGACAAGGGTTTCACCCAAATGCTCCGGCAACTCGCCGCGGTCCACGGGGTCCGGCGACGGTTGCTCAGCCTCCCCGACGGCGAGCGACGCCTAACGAATTTCCTCCACCTTGCCGAGTTGCTCCACGCTGCCTGCGTCGAGCAGCAGCTCGGGATGAACGGGCTCTTGAAATGGCTCGCGCAGCAGATGGACGGCAAAAGCTTTGCCGAGCGCGAGGAGCACGAGCTCCGGCTCGAGAGCGACGAGAAAGCGGTCCGCATCATCACCGTGCACAAGAGCAAGGGGCTCGAGTTCGACGTCGTTTTTTGTCCCTATGTTTCGTGGACGGGAAAACTGCGACCGACCTTTCACGACCCTGCGGCCGAGGATCGGCTCACCCTCGATCTGGCTGACCGCGACGCGCACAAGGAGCGCCGGGAAGAAGAAGCGCTCGCGGAGTATTTGCGGCAGTTCTACGTCGCGCTGACGCGCGCGAAACATCGCTGCACGATGATCCGACAGCCGAAGGAGAAGGATGACAAATCGGCGCCAACCTACCTCCTCGGCGGCGGCGCACAGCTGACACCGGAGATTGCGGCATGCGCAGCCATCGCGGCGGCGTCGGTCCCACAGCCGACCGAGCGAAAATGGCAGCCGCCAGGCGAAACGGCCGCGGCTGCGCTGAAGGCGCGCCAGTTTAACGGAGCGATCGATCGCACCTGGAGCATCGCCAGTTTCACCCGGCTGGTGAGCGGCCGCGAAACGGACCCGCTCGACGAAGGTCCGCTGGTCGAGCCGGCGGTGGAGGAAGTGGCGGAGGTGGAGGGCATCCACGCTTTCCGGCGGGGGACGCAGGCCGGCACCTGCCTGCACGAGATCCTCGAGCGGGTCGATTTCGCCGACCTCACCGGAGCCCCGGAAATCATTGAGCGCCGCCTGCGCGCTTACTCGATCGAGGGGTTCGACGAGGTCGTGCTTGAGCAGATCCGCAAGCTCGTCGCGCTCCCGCTGGCGGCCGGAACGGATCGCTTCCATCTGCGCGATGTGCCTAACGAATCCCGAATCGCGGAGCTGGAGTTTTCTTTCCCGCTCCGCGGCCTAACGATCGCGAGACTGGCTGATGCCTTTCAACTCGCGGCCACGCCGCTGCCGCTCGAGCGCCTCCAGTTCCAGCTCGTGAATGGTTTCATGAACGGCTTCATCGATCTGATCTTCGAACACGGCGGGCGTTTTTATATCGTCGATTGGAAGTCGAACTGGCTCGGGCCGACGACCGCTTCCTACAGCCCCGCCGCCATCGCGGCGGAGATGCAGCGGAGTTTCTATACCCTGCAGCTTCGCATCTACAGCGTGGCCCTTCATCGCTATCTGCGGCTGCGCCTGGCGGATTACGATTTCGACCGGCATTTCGGCGGCGCGTTTTATATTTTCCTGCGCGGACTCGAACCCGCGCGGCCGGAAAATGGCGTCCACTTCGAACGGCCGAGCCGCGAGTTCGTGGAAAAGCTGAGCGAGATTTTTGCGGAATGAACGAGGAACCAAAATTTAGCGCGCTCGACCGGCAGTTCGGGGATTTTCTGCAACGGCTCGCAGGCGGGACCGCCGCGGAAGTGCGCCTCGTCGCGATGTGCGCCAGCCGCGCGCGGGCGCAAGGTCACGTTTGCATTCCCCTCGGCGAAATCGCCGGCGCCACCACCGCACGGACTGCGGCGAGCCTGCGGAAAAAATTGCGCGACAGCAGCGTGGTCGGAGAGCCGGGCGATTTTACGCCGCTCATCCTCGACCAGGAGGACCGGCTCTATCTGCGGCGCTATTGGGAGTACGAGCAGCAACTGGCCGCGGCCATCCTCCAGCGCACGGAGGCGCCGCGACCGGGTTCGTTAGGCGAAGAATCCGACCCGCAAGAGGCTGCCGCCGCGCGCGCGGTGACGAATAAGTTTACCGTCATCACGGGCGGCCCCGGGACGGGCAAGACTTGGACGGTGATGAAGATCCTCGCCCGGCTATCCGCGCAACCGGATGGCGCTTCCCTGCGCATCGCGCTCGCCGCGCCCACTGGTAAGGCGGCGGCTCGGCTCACGGAAGCAGTCCGCGCCGTGCGGCAGAATCTCGAGGCGACAACAATCCATCGATTGCTCGGTTTCCTCCCTGGCTCCCCCGCTTTCCGTTACGACGCAGAGCATCCCCTGACCGCTGACGTGGTCATTGTCGACGAAGCGTCGATGGTCGATCTCGCGCTCATGGCGAAACTCGTCGCGGCGGTCCGGCCGAACGCGCGGTTGATCCTCCTGGGCGATCGCGACCAGCTCGCTTCCGTCGAAGCCGGCAGCGTCCTCGCCGACGTTTGCGCCGCGGCGGAGAGTGCTGCGCCTGGCGAGCCGCTACACGGCGCCGTGGTGGAGTTGTGCCAGAACTACCGGTTCGCTGAATCCGGTGGGATTTTTCGCGTCAGCACCGCCGTAAATGCGGGCGATGCTGACACGGCGATCGCCGCCTTGCAGGACGAGGCTGCTGTTGAAACGCAATGGCGCCCGCTCCCGCCCGCGAACAAACTAGCCGGCGCCCTGCGCGAAAAGGTGATTGCGGCGTTCCGCCCCGTTCTCGATACCGACGACCCGCTTGAAGCTCTCAGCGGGTTGCAGCGCTTTCGCATCCTCTGCGCGGTGCGACATGGGCCTTTTGGCGTCGAGAACCTGAACGAAATGGTGGAAGAAACTCTCGCCGGCGCAGGCTTGTTCGCGCCCCAGCATGCGTTTTATCGGGGCCGGCCGCTCACCGTCACGCAAAACGACTACAATCTCGGGCTCTTCAACGGAGACAGCGGCATCATCTTGCCCGATCCCGGAGGCGACGGGGAGCTGCGCGCCTTTTTCCTCTCCGCGGACGGACGACTGCGCCGCTTTCTCCCCTCGCGGCTGCCCCAGCACGAGACCGCTTTCGTGATGACGGTGCACAAAAGCCAGGGCTCGGAGTTCAGCGAAATCCTTCTTCTCCTCCCAGAAACCGATAGCCTGCTTCTGACCCGTGAGCTTCTCTACACCGCGCTCACTCGTGCCCGGAAGCAAGTCGAAGTCTGGGCCACTGAGCGAGTTTTAAGGGCTGCCATCACCCGTCGTGTGACCCGTATCTCCGGTCTGCAAGACGCGCTTCGAACCAAAGCATTTGGGAGCCGGCAATCGGGCTCGAACCGATGACCTGCTGATTACAAATCAGCTGCTCTACCAACTGAGCTATGCCGGCATTTACGGGGGAAAACTCATCTCTTTCGCAACGCTTTCAAGCGCCATTGTACACGCCTTTTGTACACACTGTTCTAAATGGAGCGCGCTCAATCGGGCGTCGGCGGTGAGTACCGCACTCTTCCAGTTCTCATCATCGGTCAAGCTGATCGGGTGAGTGTTCCTTCTGAGATCCATTTTGGCTCCAATTGCTCTGAGCGTCGAGCAGCGCGCGTGTTCGCCATTGGCAGCATGGCAACCGCTGCGCCATGCCGAACACGGAAGAATCACTTTGGGAAAAGACGAGTGTTCAAAACATGTTTCGCTACGTGCCGTCTGGCACGTACTACGCCCGGTTTAGGGCGGGCGGAAAGGTGGTTCGGCAGAGCCTCGACACTTCTGTGTTTTCGGTCGCCAAGCAGCGTCTGCCAGACAAAATGCGCGAACACCGGTCGCGCCAGGAATCGGTGAGATCGTTTGCGAATGGCCGGATGTCGGTTGGCGATGCGGTGGAAGTCTATCTGCGCAAGGTCCAAGCGAACGTGTCGCTCAAGCCGCGCTCGAAAGATTACCGCGAAATGATGATCGACTTCATTCGGCGCTCCTGGCCGTCGCTGCTCGAAACTGATGTGCGCAAGGTGAGTGAGCGCGATTGCGAAAACTGGCTGACTCGATATCAGCAGCATTATGCGCCGACGGTCGTGAACAACAGCGTTGGCACGCTGCGGGCAGTCTTCGATGAAGCGATCAAAACTGGTGCACGCTTCAATAACCCAGCCTCGGGTCTCTCCCGGGTAAGAGTTCGTGCAAAGCGGCTGGAGTTGCCTTCTCGCGAGGAGTTCTTGCGCTTCGTAGACGAGATCCGCACGGCCGGAGCGCGCCAGTCGAAGGATTGCGCCAACCTCGTTCGCTTCCTTGCCTACAGCGGCGTGCGCATCGGCGAGGCTAGATACGTCACCTGGGCAGACGCAAACTTGCAACGGCGCGAGCTGCATGTGCGAGGCGATCCGGAGACGGCCACGAAGAATGGCGAAAGACGTTACGTCCCGATGATCGCGGAGTTGGAACAAATGCTGACTGAGCTGCGATCACAGCGGTCGGAAGAGCCCGCCACTGCCACAGTCATGCGAGTTTTTGAATGCCAAAACAGTATGACGCACGCAGCCGCGAAGATCGGGATGAAAAGAATTACACACCACGACCTTCGGCATTTGTTCGCGACTATCTGCATCGAGAGCGGTGTAACGTTCCGACTGTCTCGCGCTGGTTGGGACACAAGGACGGCGGCGCGTTGTGCATGAAAACATACGGACATCTGCGGCAGGATCACAGCTTTGCTCAAGCGCGTCGCGTGAGCTTTGGCGTCGCCGCGTGACGCTCGGGTTAGCGTCAGTTTTTCAGGAGTCGCAGAAGTTCGGTCCGCGGGACAAGCAGTTTCCCCTTCAAGGCGCGACACGCCCGCAACTTTCCGCGCTGAATAAGTCGATAGACACTGAAATAGTCGACTCCCAAGAGGTCCGCGGATTCCTGTACCGAATAGGCGAGCCGCTCCTGTTCGGTCGCGGTGATTTGAGATTGCGGCGGTGTGATTGCATCCATGCGATGCCGCCGAGAATATCGAAGAACTTGTCGGCTGGTGGCTCTCGCGCTGGAGCGGTTCTCGACGCACGCTTCTGCGCCGCCTACTGATGCCGATAGCTGCGAAAAAAGCGTACCTGTGAGCGACGACGAAAACAACCTGCCGTTTTCCCGCTAATGTAAGCCAACGCGAGGAACACAATCGCTCCGAAAATAAGGAAGAGCGCCGCATCGGAATTCGGAGGAGGTAAGCGCGTTGAACCGGTCTCAACCTGCCAGGCACGCAAGCCCACCGCTAAGAGCAGAAAAGCGCCACACAGAAAGGCGAAGCCAATTCGAGAGCGTTCTCTCTTCGTTGGGCCTCGAACAATTTCCGCACCACATCCGGTGCAGACATTTGCATATTCGGGAACCTTCGTCTGACAGCTTTCGCCGAACGGACCGATGGTCATCATCAGTCTGCCGGACCAGACCCTGAGCGCATATCGAAATGGCATTCGAGTCGCGTACTCCAGCATCAGCAGCGGGGTCAAAGGGCGCAGCACGCCGACTGGTGTCTTCACGATTTTGGAAAAAGAAATCACGCACTTCTCCAATAAGTATCATCACGCTCCGATGCCTTATATGCAGCGGCTGACGTGGGAGGGTGTCGCGGTCCACGCTGGAGATCTACCCGGTTATCCGGCAAGCCATGGGTGCATCCGGTTACCAAAGGCTTTTGCCAAGAAACCATATTCACTCACCGTCCGCGGCACGACCGTCATCGTCGTCGATGAGAAGAGTTCGGAACCAACCTTCGCCGCGCATCCTGGGATTCTCCTAACCTCTAAGGACATGAAGGCTGACATCTCCCCCCCGCTTGAAGGCGAATTTGAATGGAAGCCAGAACGAAGTGGAGACGGACCGATCACTATCTTAGCTAGTGGCGCTGACAAGACCGTTTATGTGTATCGAAATGGGATTCCGATCGGTCGCGCCGCCCGAAAAATCGACCATCCGAACCAACCTTTGGGCGGTCACGCCTTCACGATGCTTGCCGGCGTTAGTGAAACCGCGAGCGCGTTTGTACCGGGCCGTCCCGCGCACAAGTGGATGGCCGTGAGAACCGAAGGAAACACCACTCTTGAGGATCTGGCGCGTCGCGTGCGCATGTCACCCGACTTCGCGGAGAAGGTTTACGATATCGTCTCTCCCGGAACGACCATTGTCGTCACCGACGCTCCGGCGCTCCGCGCTTCGCCCTCCGCTCACGCCGTCTTCCTAATGGAAGCAGCAGAGCAGTAAGGAACATGACGCTCATAGCCTCTTTGCCATTGCTGCCAGGCTGATTCAATAGGCCACGCTTCGCAGAGCCTCAGAAATATCGCGCTACACCTGTCCGCACAGTTCTGGGGCAGGCGAGGCCGAGCGCGCGTCGAACTGGCAACTTCGGCCTGCGCAAGAAACGGTGTGTCTTTCGCAAGAGCCGCAGAGTTGATGCAGCGGGGGGCGATAGGCTCAATATATGAAGACACGATCCACCAGAGCTGCGGCCCTGCACGCCCGCCGTGCGTCGCATTCGAGAGCGACGACGTCCCGACCGACCGGCAGCAACATTGATATACGCACTATTTTAGTACCGACGGATTTCTCACCGCCGTCACTGAAAGCACTGAAATACGCACGCGCGCTCGCGAAGGAATTCGGTGCCGCCCTGCATCTCCTTCACGTCAATGATATAGCGGTCGAGGCGCCGACGTTAGCACCTCTCTTCCCTGCAAACCGAGAGATGGGAAACAAATTGCGAAGGCGACTGCATGCGATCGCTGCCAAGTGCGCGTTGCCGATCCGAGGCCTGCGTTGCCACGTTCGTGTTGGAAAAGCATTCAACGAAGTCTGCGACGCGGCGCGCGAACTCCGCGCCGATTTAATTATCACGGCAACGCATGGGTATACGGGAGTTACACGAGTGCTGCTCGGAAGCACTGCGGAACGCATCGTGCAACATTCGCCGTGCCCAGTTCTCGTCGTGCGAGAGCGTGAGCGGGAATTTATCAGAAACGGCGTCTTCCAGCTCCAGAAAATTCTCGTCCCGACCGACTTCTCGGAGCACTCATTGCAGGCTCTGCGTTACGCCATCGGACTAGCGAAGCGGTTTGGCGCGAAGCTAGTGATGCTTCACAGCGTGTATCCGCATTATTATTCAACCAACGACGAATACACGGCGCGCGACTTGCCGGCATTGATGCAGTCAGTGTCCGACGCCGCCGAGACTCAGATGCGTGAGCTCGTTCGCAAGACGGCGTTCGTCGGAGTGCCTTTCGAAACCGAGATCTTCCTCGGCTTCCCCGGGCAAAAGATCGTTGACTACGCCACCGCCAAAGCGGTCGACCTCATCATCACCTCCACGCATGGCCGAACCGGCTTAAAGCATGTGCTCATCGGGAGCACTGCCGAGCAGGTTGTCCGCTACAGCAAGTGCCCAGTGCTGGTTGTTCCGCGGACACAATCCCCGGTCCGCACCTAGTTCAGCATGAACGAATGAAAAACTTCCTCCTGCTTATCACAGCAATCACATTCCTGACGTCGCAGCAGTTAGACGCCGCTGCGAAGCCGAGAGAGCACTCGGCGAAACGCCAGCCGCTCACCTTCGCCAATGTAACGTCCTTCTTTCAGGACGTTTTACGCCGCGCTCCCGTGGAAGTGGACAAACGTTGCTCGATCTTTTCTGAGGGCGAATGGAAGAACGCGAATTTGTACAACCACTCGGTGATCGTGGTCGAGAAGGCGGATGAAGATGTGGAAGTAACCTTCATCACGACCGGTGACGAGGGAATGAATTGGGTGAACGAATTCTTCGACAGCCCGTTCTTCGAACCTTCCGAGACGGAATCGCTCTTCCAACTTTTGAATTATGGACCCGGGACCCGAAGAGCGAGGGTAGGACGGTTCGCAGTGGAATTGAGCCGTTGGGAGCCGCGTCACCACGAGATCATCGTCTTGAGTCTTACTCCGCGGAAGCGATGAAGAGCGAGATGAAACACCGCTCGCCCCGGCGCAGGAGAATGACGTGAGGCTCTCAGGCGGCTCCCGCTGCATCGGCGCCTTCTCCTGCTTCATATTGATGACGGGCCTCACCCTCATACAGGGGACTAATGCTCAAGACGAAATCGCTCGGGTCAGAACTTCGACCTCGGACTTCGATCAACGGACAGAAATCGAACGCGGACCCCGCGGCAAGTCACAGATCGCCCTGACATTTGATGCGGGCGCCGATGCAGACTGCTTTGCTGATCTGATCACCGCGTTAAGCAATGCCGGTGTGAAAAGCACATTTTTCATCACCGGGAAATGGGCACAGGAAAATCCCGACTGCGCCCGTGAGATCACCCAACAGGGGCACGAAATTGGAAACCACACCTGGAGCCACCTTGACCTAACGACACAACCGGACGCAGTCGTGCGCGACGAGATTAAACGCGCTGAAATTTTCCTCACCGAACTCTGCGGACGGAACCCTCGCCCGCTGTGGCGAGC
>JBKJNW010000062.1:0-5713 GCA_046593335.1 Chthoniobacterales bacterium
CGTCAGCTCGCCGACACGCACACCGTCATCGACCACGCCGAGCCGCACGGCGTCAGCCGCCAGCTTCACAAGACCATCGTCGACGGCGACGCGCACGCGGTCTTCAACGGCCGTGTCATGGTCCGCCCGGGCGCACAGAAGACCGATTCGGCGCAGTCGAGCCGCAACCTGCTGCTGACCGCCAAGGCGGTGATCGACACCCTGCCCCAACTCGAGATCTTCGCCGACGACGTCAAGTGCACGCACGGCGCGACCGTCGGGCAGTTGGATGAGGAGTCCATCTTCTACCTGCGCGCCCAAAGTGCGCGGCGACGGTCGCGATGTGGAACGTCTGCTGGTTCTCATCCTGGAATTTCAAGTGTTCAACGACCGCGTTGTCACCGGCGACAAGTTCGGTGACGGAGTTAGTGAAGTAAGCCGTATTGCTCAGGCTCACGTAGCTCTCGATGACTGTGACCCGGCTGTCGCGCTCGGCCACGATCAGGTTGCGCGGGTGCGCGGTGGTGCCGTGGTCCTTGGTGGTGGAGACGAAGAGCAGGTGAATCGGCTCGGCCACGGCCTGGCCCGCCGGCGCGTAAATGAACGCGCCGTCCTGGAAGAACGCGGTGTTCAGCGCGGTGAAGGCATTCGAGTCCGTGCGGGCGAAGCGGAACAGGTGCTTCTCCACAAGCGCAGGCTCAGTGGCCAGCGCGGCGGCCATGCTCATCACCTTCACGCCTTCCGGCAGTTTGGCGATGGATGACAACTCCGGCGCGAACTGACCGTTGACGAAGACGAGCTTACCGCCCGCAAGTGCGGTGAAAGGAAATTGACTCAGCATCTTTTCCGTAACGCCGTGGTGCGCCGGTTCCAACACTGGCTTAAACATCATCTTGTCGATGGGCGCCACGTTGGTGAAACGCCAGTCCTCGTCGTGCAACGTCGGGAGGCCGAGTTCGGCGAAGCACGCGAGACCCCCCTTTCGAGCCGACAACACCCACGGCGGCTCATCAGCGTTTCTCTCGGATAACTCCAGCTCCTTGTGGTTTAGGCTGAGTTTCGTCATTTGGTGTTCCAGTGCGACGTTCGGTTTGGTTTCGGTTATAATCATTGCTGTCATTTGGTTCGAGCCTTAGGCGGCCACGGCGGCGCCGTGGATCATCCCGTCGTAGCCTGTCCCCTCTAATTCGAGCGCCAGTTCCTTGCCACCGGACTTCACGATACATCCGTCGTAGAGCACGTGCACGAAGTCGGGCACGATAAAGTTGAGCAGGCGCTGATAGTGCGTGATGACGAGCTGCGCGTTATCGGGGCGTTTCAGCGTGTTGACGCCGTGGGCGACGATTTTGAGCGCGTCGATGTCGAGGCCGGAGTCGGTTTCGTCGAGGATGGCGAACTTCGGCTCCAGCACGGCCATTTGGAAAATCTCGTTGCGTTTCTTTTCGCCGCCGGAAAAACCGTAGTTGACTGGCCGTTTCAAGAAATCTTCCGGCACGTGGAGGATTTTCATTCTCTCCTTCACGAGCGTGAGGAATTCCATCGCGTCCACTTGCGGCTCGCCGCGATGCTTGCGGATTTCGTTGTAGGCGGACTTGAGAAAGTAGGTGCTGTTCACGCCGGGAATCTCGACCGGATACTGAAACGCGAGGAAGACTCCTTCACGGGCGCGTTCCTCGGGGTCGAGTTCGAGCAAGTCCTTGCCGCAGTAAATGACCTCGCCGCCAGTGATGTTGTAGCCTTCGCGGCCGGCAAGTATGGCGGCGAGCGTGCTCTTACCGCTGCCGTTGGGGCCCATGACGGCGTGCACTTCGCCGGGATAAATGGTGAGGTTGACACCTTTGAGAATCTGGCGGCCTTCCACGCCGGCGCTCAGGTTTTGGATGGCAAGAATAGGTTGTTTCATTGGTAATTATCGGTTGTTCAAGTTTGTTTTGTATTTTAGCCCACACTGCCCTCAAGACTCACGCTAAGCAGCCTCTGTGCTTCAAGGGCGAACTCCATCGGCAGTTGCTGGAACACATCTTTGCAATAGCCGTTGACGATCATGTTCACGGCGTCCTGCGTTGAGAGTGCGCGCTGGTTGCAGTAAAAGATTTGGTCTTCACCAACCTTCGTCGTGCTGGCCTCGTGCTCGATCCTCGCCGAGCTATTCTTCACCTCGATGTAGGGAAAGGTGTGCGCACCGCACTGGTCGCCGATAAGCAACGAGTCGCATTGCGAGTAGTTGCGGGCGTTGGTCGCGCCCTTCAGCATTTTCACCAAGCCGCGATAGCTGTTCTGGCCGTGACCGGCGGAGATGCCCTTCGAGACGATGGTGCTGCGCGTGTTCTTGCCGATGTGGATCATCTTCGTGCCGGTGTCCGCCTGCTGATAATTATTCGTCAACGCCACCGAGTAGAACTCGCCGACCGAGTTGTCGCCCAGCAATATGACGCCCGGATACTTCCACGTAATGGCCGAGCCGGTCTCGACCTGCGTCCAGGAAATCTTCGAGTTGACGCCCAGCGCCTTGCCGCGCTTCGTGACGAAGTTGTAGATGCCGCCCTTGCCGTTTTCGTCACCCGGATACCAGTTCTGCACGGTCGAGTATTTGATTTCGGCATTGTCCAGCGCGATGAGTTCGACGACCGCGGCGTGAAGCTGGTTCTCATCGCGCATCGGGGCGGTGCATCCTTCGAGATAACTCACATGGCTGCCCTCGTCGGCGATGATGAGCGTGCGCTCGAACTGGCCGGACTTGGCCGCGTTGATGCGGAAATAGGTGGATAACTCCATCGGGCAACGCACACCTTTTGGGATGTAGCAAAACGATCCGTCGGTGAAGACCGCCGAGTTGAGCGTCGCGTAGAAGTTGTCCGTGTAAGGAACCACCGAACCGAGATACTTGCGGACGAGGTCCGGATGCTCCTGCACCGCTTCGCTGAACGAGCAGAAGATAACTCCCTTCTCGCCAAGCTGCTTCTTGAAAGTGGTGCCGACGGACACGCTGTCCAACACCGCGTCCACCGCCACGCCCGCCAGTCGCATGCGTTCGTGGAGGGGAATGCCGAGCTTCTCGAAAGTCTCCAAAATCTTCGGGTCCACCTCGTCCATGCTCTTCGGGCCGTCAGCAAGATTCTTGGGCGCGACGAAGTAGGTGATGTCCTGATAATCGTTCTTCGGATAATGGGCCTTCTGCCACGTCGGCTCCTGCATCGTCGTCCAGTGGCGATACGCTTTCAGCCGCCATTCCAGCAGCCATTCCGGCTCGTTCTTCTTGTGCGAGATGAACCGGATGATGTCCTCGTTCAACCCCGGCGGCGCGGACTCCGTCTCGATGTCCGTGTAGAAGCCGTATTTGTATTCACTTTTGACTAGTTCTTCGATTGTGTCTGTTGATGTGCTCATAGAATATTTTATATTTCCACGTCGATGTTATTGCTTTCGACAGTGACTTTGTAACTTGGAACGCCCTGCTGCGCTGGCGGCCCCAAAACAGCTCCGGTTTTCAGGTCGAAGACCGCGCCGTGCCACGGACAGGTGACCTTCGTGCCTTGAACGTCACCCTCCGACAGCGGTCCGCCGCGGTGGGTGCAGGTGTCAGCGATGGCAGAGTAAGTTTCCTCGACATTGAAGAGGGCTATTTTCTGGCCTTCGATTGTGAACGCAGCCGCTTGGCCGGGTGGCACGTCCTTGGTCTCAGCTATCTTGAGGAGTTTTGCCATGGCGTTACTCGTGATGATGCTCGTCACAGGACCGGTCGGTCGGCGCATCAGCGACGACGGCGGTCAGTTGCACCACTCCCGCTTTGAGCAAGTAGGCTTCCACTTCGTCCCCATTGACATCGGCCAGCATGTGTCCATCGACCTCGACACAAGGGGAAAGGCTCTGCCCGCTCTTTTCGATCATCTCCGCGCGGAATAACGGGTTGTTGATGATATCGCGATCTTCGTAGGGCAGGTCGTATTTTCGCATGATGGAGCGCACTCCCTGGCTCCAGCCGCAGGAGGTTTTCAAGTAGGCAGTGATGGTTGGTGTTTTCATTGATGTTTTGCGTTTTGTTTTGGTTTTCTGGTTGAGGTCGGTCGGAACCTTGGGTCTCTTCCTTCCGGTAAATCGGTCGCGCAAACGAGCCGGCGCGGAATCCACCCAGCCCTTCCCGCAGTTGCAGCCCAAGGCGCTCATCCGCGACGAAGTCACCAGTCCACACCACTTCATTCCCTTTCAGACGCCGAAGGCGTTCTGGAACGCTGGCTCTCGCGGATGCGTCTGGTTCGCCAGTTCGCTGCGTGGGTTTGGCTGGGCAGTTCATTGTCCTGGTTCGTTCACACTCAGCCTTCGCCGTCGTTCCCGATCGCTTCGACCGGGCATCCCTCCATCGCCTGTCGGCACAGCTCTTCCTCCTCCGGGGTGGTCGGTTCCTTAAACACATAAGAGTAGCCGCCGTCGTCGCTGCGTTTGAAATTAGCGGGCGCGGTTTCCCGGCACAGGTCGCAGTCAATGCACTGGTCATCGACGTAAAACTTTCCGGCCACGTTTTCCGGGTATTTGTTCGCAATGTCGGCCATAAATTCTCTTTCGTTTCATGCACTCGGGCTCACGTCATCTCAGTCGGCTCGGTGTCGCGCGCCGGCCCTTCGATTCGATTCCGTCTGTGCGCTTCCGACTTTCTAAGGCGCTTGCTTTGGGAAAGAGTAGGCGGCGCCATTGTGCCTGACAAGCGATTTGTTAAAGTTTTTTCTTTAGAAAGAATCGGTCGATTCGACTGGCCTTGAAGACGGCTGGCCGTAAGCTTTGACCCATGACAAAACGCGGTGCTGCTCGCAAGAAATCCGATCTGGTTCCCAGTCGGCAAGCGATCCTGCGCCTGCTCAAGCAGCGGGGACCGAGTGACTCCGGGGCCTTGGCCTCGCAATTGGGCATCTCCGCCATGGCCGTACGGCAGCACCTCTACGCGCTGCGCACTCAAAAGCTGGTGACCTACCAGGAAGAGCAACGCCCCATCGGACGGCCAGCCAAGATGTGGTCTCTGACGCCGGCCGCGGCCCCGTTTTTTCCCGATGCCCATGCGGGCTTGACCATTAATTTGCTGAACGCGGCCGAACAGACCTTTGGCGAACAAGGCGTGAAACGAGTCGTCTCACGATGCGCCGAGCAACAGATCGAGACCTACCGATCCCGCATCCCGGCTCGCGCCTCGCTTCAGAATCGGCTCGCGACGTTAATCTCCATCCGCAACGAAGAAGGCTACATGGCGGAAGTGCAGCGCCAGTCCGACGGCTCATTCCTCCTGATTGAGAACCACTGCCCCATTTCCGCAGCGGCCAACACTTGCCCCAAGCTGTGCGACGCCGAGTTTGAGGTCTTCCGGGCGATCCTGGGAGTGGGCGTAGTAATCGAGAGGACGGAGCACATGCTGGCGGGCGCCCGCCGCTGCGTTTACCTCATCCGCACGGCCGAGCGGTGATGAGAGTCGGTCGGAGAAGTGGCGCTGCCAACAACGCTGGACCGTCACGCGCCGTTTTCAGTGACCACCACGTTCCAACGCGCGATCAAGGTGACCCGCAGTCTCGGAACCGATGGCACCGTCTTCATGCAAACGGCTGATGAAGGCGGCGGCGGTCTGAACGGCCTGCACCAGAATTTCATCTACCGCTCGACCAATGGCGGCGCTACCTAGCGCGCGCCTGCGCGCACAGCTCGGCCACGGGATTGATTGTGCCTAACTATGGTGCTCCATCTCCGTCAGCAGAAT
>JBKJNW010000103.1:0-67962 GCA_046593335.1 Chthoniobacterales bacterium
TCGTGGGCGATGTTGTTCCAGATGATGGACCGGCTGCGCAGCGCCGTCGCGCAGCATGATCTCACCCTGATCCACCTCGAAGATCCAGTCGCGAGCAAGGCGGTTTCGACCCTGCTCGCTGAGTTGGAGAAAGCGTCGACGCCTGCTGCCGCGGCCAAGAAAATTGCATGGACCATTTTCGTGCGCGACATCTCGGCCCTGCACACCGCGGCCGACGCTGCGCAGGCCGAAGCCTGTGTCGCTCTCTTTGCGCGGGTGGAGGATGAATTCCGAAAGCTGGAGGAAACGGCGGACCCGGGAGTGCTGAAGGCGGCGCATCAATATGCGGAGCACTACACCTGCCCGATGCACGCCGACGTCGTCGGCGCGAAGAACGACACCTGCGGCAAGTGCGGCATGGCGCTCGATCAACTCGTGGTGCTGGTGCCATCCGATGCCGCGACGCAGCACGCGGTGACCGCCACGATCACGACCGGCGCGCCGCTCGAAGCGGGAAAACCGGCACACGCAATCCTTCATCTGCGCCGGGCCGACAACGAACCGGTGACGCTGGCGGAATTGATCGAGACGCACACGCGTAAGATTCATCTCCTCGTCGTCGATGGCAGCCTAACGGATTATCACCACGAACATCCGCAACCGACCGGCACGCCCGGAGATTACGCTTTCGATTTTACCCCGACCAAGCCGGGTCCCTACCTCGCCTGGGCCGATCTGCGGCCGATGCCGATGGGCTTGCAGGAATATGAGAAGGCAATCATCGCCGGCTTGGGAGTATCGGAGCCGATCGCGAACAAGGAGCCGCGCCTCGCGGGCGACGCCGGTGGATTGCACTTCGAGCTCAGCCTTGGCCGGGCGCAAATCAAGGCGGGCGAACCGGCCTCAGCGAAGCTGCGGATCACGCGGCCGGACGGAAGCGGCTTCGATCAACTGGAACCAGTCATGGCGGCGTTCGCGCATCTCGTCGGATTCAACGAGGACAAGGAAACCGTGCTCCATATGCATCCGATCGGAGCCCCGATCAGCAACGAAAAGGCGCGCGGCGGGCCGGAGCTGGAGTTCAAGATCTACGCGACCAAGCCAGGCTTCGTCCGGCTCTTCGCCCAAGTGCAGGTGGAAGGGCGGCAGGTTTTCGTGCCCTTCAATCTCGAAGTGACGCCCTAACGACTAAGGCGCCGGCAGGACGGCGACCGGGATCACCGCGCCGGCCGTGAAAGAACCGCTCCCGGTCCCTGAGAGAATTGAAACCGTACCATCCGTCCGATTGGTAACCGCCAGGTCCAAATGTCCGTCGCGATTGAAATCAGCAGTCACCGCAGAATCGGGGGCCAAACCGAGGGTAAGACTTTGGCCTGTCGTTAGGCCGCCCGCGCCATCGCCGAGGAAGATCAAGACGGTCGAACTGGGAGTTTCTCCCTGACTATACGGGACAGGGAAAGCGATGTCGCAGTTCCCATCTTCGTTGAAGTCGCCAAGAGCCATTTCTCCGTCGACCGCGCCGGAACCCAGATTGATGGCCTGCTTCTGCGCAAACTGTCCTGTGCCGTCGCCGAGGTAGGTAGCAATAAAAAGCCCGGTATGAGTGCCTGAGCCAGGCCCGCTGACCACGATGTCGATTTTGCCATCATGGTTGAGGTCGGCCAAGGCAAGGAGGCTGGCACCCGCGCCCACTACGAACTCCGGGGCTGCGGTGAACACACCCTTCCCATCGTTTAAAAAAATAGCGACACTCGTTCCACCCGGGCTCTTGCTCTTGAGATCAGTGGTGGCGATATCAAGGCTGCCGTCGTTATTAAAATCCGCGACCGCCAAGGCGTAGTTATTGGCTACCCCTTCCAGTTCAGTAGCCCGATTGCTAAAGCCACCGCTGCCGACGCCGAAATAAATCAGGACTTTTCCCTCCTGCTGGGCGTTGGCCACGAGATCGAGGTTCCCATCGTTATTTAAGTCGCCCACGGCGACGCGAGTCGGTTCGCCGTCGCCGTTTATTTCGTTTGCAGAAACGAAACCGCCCCCGCCGTCTCCGAAGTAAAGCCGCACGCTATAACCCCATTGGGTTGCCGATATTAAATCCAGTTGTCCGTCAGCGTTTACATCGGCGGTCGCGAGGCCTTTGGGCAAGGTGTCGGCATCGATATGTTTCGTCAGGGTGAAACCGCCAAGCCCATCGCCCCGCAGGATGGCAATGGCGTCAAAGCCCGAGACGTTGACCGCCAAATCGATCTTTCCGTCTTTGTCGAAATCGCCCATGACCAACGAGTCGGGCAGGGGATAGTCCCCCGTCTTATGGTTGGCGTAGGCGGGAGAGGCGAAGCTCGTGCCCAGCACGCAGCTCGCCAGAAGCGAGAGGTGGCGTTTGATGGTTAAGCGCTGCATCACGGTTGAATGTCGATCTGGCCGATTTCCAAGTGAGGAACGACTCCGGTGCCAGAGTCGATATTGCCACCCTGGTTGGGCGTTCCTGTCACGACGGTGGATAATCCATCCGCGTTGAAATCCCCGGTCGTGACGCCCGCGCCAAACGAGGCGTTGGTCTGTGGCGAGTCACTCGTAAGGGTATTGAAAATCCTTCCGTGCCGGCCCTCGAAGAGAGTGACGGCACCGGCCTGGAGGAGGCCATTCACATTTTGTCCCGGAGCGCCAACCGCGATATCCGGCCGGTGATCGCCTGTAAAATCATCGGAGACACATAGCGCAGCGCCGAATTTGGCGAACCTTTGACCAACCGCCGGGAGCAGCGTCCGCAAGAGACGTCCGTTGCTGCCGTTGAAAACGTAGGCGGCTCCGCGGAGGCCCTCCTGCAAAGGCGCGCCAATGACAAAATCCGGTTTGCCGTCGCGGTTGAAATCTTTGCCGCCTGCGACCGCTGCTCCGAAAGAGGGCAGCCCAGCCGTTGCTGGACTAACGATGGTGAAAAGAAGGCTTCCTGTTTTACCGCTAAAAACAAAAGCGTGACCTTCGCCCGGTGCTCCAATGAGGACATCGCTGACACCATCCTGATCGATGTCGCCCGCATTGGCGATTGCGGAACCAAAGGCCGCGCCCGCTTCCGCGCCGCCTGCGGCAGGATGATTCAGGGTCCGAATCGGCAGGCCAGTCTTGCCACTAAAAATGTAGGCCAGACCGACATTCGCAAGGCCATCTTCTCCGTCACCGATATCTTTGCCCGGCACGCCCACGATTGCGTCCGGCACGCCATCGCCGTCCACGTCTCCCAAGCCAGCGACGGCGAAGCCCATCTTACCCTCCTCCTCTGCAGTCGGGTCACTGAGGGTAAAGAGCACCCTGCCATCCTTGCCGCTGAAGATGAAAGCTTCACCCGCATTGATCGCCGGTGCTTCGCCGTTCGGATCTGCGATATGATGCGAAACCCCCGCGATCAGATCAGCGATTCCATCGCCATTCAAATCCGCGATCGAAGCCAGCGAGTTGCCGAGTTGTCCCCCGAAATGCTGGTCTTGAACTACCTCAAATTCCGGATCCGTCAGGATGTTGAGGAGAGTAAAGTTCGCGCCGTCGAGGATGAAAATTTTCCCTACGTTCTGTGGTTTGCCATAGGACTGCTCGGTTGAAACAAAATCGCCGTCCTGAAAAGGCGCCGCCACCGCCAGGTCGGGAACGCCGTCGGCGTTGACGTCGCCGAGCGTGACGAGGGCAGCCCCGAAACGCGTGGTCGAATTCTCCGGGAGCGGATCGAGAACGGTGCTGCCGACCGTTTGCCTAACGAGAAAAGAGAGCACCAGCACGCTGAGCAGGGCGAAGGGGGGACGCAGCATAGATCAAATGCGGAAAAGCGCGGGATCGCTTGGGAGGCAAACGCTGGGGAACTTCATCGAGGCCAATTTTCAGCAGATTCGCTTAGCGCAGGCAAGAAAATTTTTTGCGCGCGAAATGCCAGCAGAGGAAAAATGGCAGCGCGTACGGGGATCGAACCCGTGCACCAGCCTTGAGAGGGCTGTGTCCTAACCACTAGACGAACGCGCCGTGGTGCCGGCCATTTTAGCCGCGCTCCGGCGGGGCGGCAACCGGCCGATTCTTCGCGCCGGACTGGGTTCAGGGGCGGACCACCTGCCCGGCGCGCGCCTGCACCGGCGTGGGCAGCGCCGTGACCGCGCCTTGACTCGCTTTCGCGAGAGCGGCGGCCTCGGCCTCATCGGTCTCGTGCCGCACGCGCGGCTGGAGGAGGGACAATTTGCGAGTCGCTTCCTGCGCGGTGAGATATTCTTTTAAATCTGGAGTCGTGGCGCGGACGCGCAGCTTTCCGAAATAGCGGCCGTAGTATTCCTTCAGCCGATGGCGGCGCTCGAGATCGGTTGGCGCTTGCATGGCCAGAGCCTTCGTCGCGCGCAGATCTTCATCATTTCGAATCCCGGCTTCCAACGCCACCATCTGGACATGGAGCCGGTGTTCGTCGGCCGCCTTGCCGAGTGAGGTCGTTTTAAAATACGACTTCAACAATTCGATCTCGGGTGCCGCGGGAGTTTTCGGAAGCGACTCGGGTGCGGGCAAAATATTCGGCGGAATCAGGGAAGGCGGTTC
Source organism: Chthoniobacterales bacterium (assembly GCA_046593335.1). Classification (GTDB taxonomy): domain Bacteria; phylum Verrucomicrobiota; class Verrucomicrobiia; order Chthoniobacterales; family UBA10450; genus Palsa-1392. The sequence goes on from JBKJNW010000103.1 coordinate 4,540, forward strand.
GACGGACTCGGTGACCGAAGGGGAGGGGGCGGCGGCTGGAGCGGCGGTTTCGGCATTGGTCGCCTGGACGGCGGTTTCGCTCGGGGCGGGCGATTGCGCGAACGATGTCAGCGCGCAACCTCCGAGCGCGGCGAGGAAGAAAATACGAAAAGGAATGGTCATCACTTATAACAAGCCAGTCGCTGCGCCGGGACGATACGGTGGTGGCTGGCCAGGAGGCAAATTCATTCCCACCAGAGCCACGCGAGTACTCGCGTGGCGCACGGCGGCATCGGGGTGAAAGGATTCGAACCTGCGACCTGTCTTCAGCGACCGCTTCTCGCGACCAAGTTGGTCAAGTTTATCACGTCCGCGGCCGGTCTTGAAATGGCGTTCTCGGGCCACGCGCAACAAAACCTGCATGCGCGCCGCCCACTCTCGTGGTATGAGGGGCTTGATTTTCCGGGGTGTAGCTTAGCTTGGTAGAGCGCCTGGTTTGGGACCAGGAGGTCGCAGGTTCGAATCCTGTCACCCCGATTTCTCCTCCCAATGTTCTTGTTCCGCACTCCAAGAACCACGGATACACCCCAGGCACTGCGCTGCCTTTACGTCACGTAAAGCGGGGTCGCGCAGGCGAATTTCCCCTGAACATATTCGCAGATTGCACTCGCGCCGCAGTCGAGCCGTGCGCGACGCCTTACAATCTTCCGAAGCAGAGCGTTCGCCCGGCCAAAAGCGCTTGCCTGCGCCCCCCTCCGCGGCGACTCTCTAGCCTCTTTCTCGGGCGGACTCCTGCTCTCTTCCGTTATGTTCAAGAACGAAAAATTCAATATCGCTATTTTCACGATCCTCGTTGTGCTGCAGGCTCTCGGCGTCGCCGCGGTCTGGACCCGGTTTCAACTTTTCTATCTGCCGATCATGTTCGGCGTCTATTTGTGGATCGGCCTCGGCACTACGCTTTATCTCCATCGCTATCTCACCCATCGCGGATTTGAGATGCCGGGCTGGTTGAAATTTCTCTTCGCCACTGGCTCTGCCATCGGGCTCTCGGGCGATCCTGTTACCTGGGTCGGTGATCATCGTTATCACCACCTCAAATCCGACACCGAAGAAGACATCCACAGCCCGCGCCATGGCTTCCCCTACGCCCACATGATGTGGCTGATTCGCAAGCCACCCTCGTTCCGCGAGCGCTCGCTCCGTTATGCGGCCGATGTGCGGAAGATTTGGTACTGCAAACTGTGGGAGAATGCTGCGCTCTACGTCATTCCGCATCTCCTTGTCGCCGGCATTCTTTACGCGACGCTCGGTCTTGCTGGCATGCTCTGGTGTCTCTACGTCCCGATGTTGTTTGTCTACAACTGCACCTGGGCGGTGAACTCGATCTGCCACATGAAGCAGTTCGGTTACCGTACCTTTGAGACCTCGGACGAGAGCAAAAACAACTTCTGGGTTGGTCTCGGCGCGCTCGGCGAAGGCTACCACAACAACCATCACGCCAAGCCGCGCTGTGCGGCGCATGGACTGAAGTGGTGGGAATTCGATCTCACCCGTTACACCATCTGGACGCTGGAAAAACTTCATCTCGCCTGGAACGTCGTCTGGCCCGAGCCTGCGCCGGCGGAGAAGAGCACCGACGACGTTGCCGCCGATGAAGCCGGCACCATGCTCATCACCAGCTCCGATCCAAATTCGGCGGTGTAGAGGCGGGCGTGTCGCCCGCAAAAAGCGGACCGCAGATCACGCTCTCCTTCGCACGCCGCCGCCCGCACCGCGGCCGCCCTCCGCCGTCGTAGGAACTGCAGGTCAAAAGCGCATCCTCCCGTTTCGGGACCATTAGCAGCAGTTGCCGAAGCGAAACCGTCGGAACAAAAATTACCGCGGACGAAGCCGGCACGATGCTGATCACAGCGCCCATCCAAATTCGGTCGGTTAATCTGCCGTTTCGAACGGCTTAGATCTCGATCGTACAGATCTCGGACGCAACGCGCGGTATTTCAGCTCCCGATGGCGGCCGTCCTGTGCGGCCGCGTTATAGAAATTATGGAGGATGGTATCGTCCTTGCTCATAGATGGTTGTGCATTTGCATAAAAGAGCCTGTTCAGTCGGCTTCAGTCTGGTCGAGTCATCGATCGCAGTTGCGATTTCCGTGCTCTTCCTGAGCAGCGTCTTCACGATGAACATCTCCGCAGTGGATAGCATCCGCTGCTCCAAGGAATCCGTCGCCGCCAGCCAGGTGCTCCAACAGCGCATCGAATCCCTTCGAATCGCCAACTGGCAGCAAATCACCAGCGCATCCTGGCTCGCAGCCAACTCGCTGAACACCAGCGCCGCGGGCGCTGACATCCTCAAAAATTTGACTGAAACGCTAACCTTGGTGCCCTACGGGAGTGCCAACGTCGGGAATACACAGTTGGTTCGCAATTCGTCGGGCACCAGCATCGTCAACCAAAACGCCGGGCTGCTCACGGAGAACGCCGTAAAGGCGATCTGGACGGTGGACTATACCGGAGCGCCGAACAACCGGTCCGTCTCGCGGCAGATCGTCGCTATTCTGGCCAAAGGAGGGGTAGCAAAATGATCCAGCCAGAAAACAAAACCATCCGGGCATTCACTTTGCTCGAGGTGATGATAGCTGCCCTTATCTTCAGCGCTGTCAGCCTGGGGCTGTTGATGGGTTTTACCAGCCTCGAGCGCTGTTTTGCCGCCACCACTGATTTTGCCACCAACCACTCGGATGAGATGCGAATCTCCGATTATCTCGCTCTCGACTTGCGCCGTGCACTCAGCGTGCAGTCCACCCAAAACAACACGACAATTTTCATCCCTCGATACTACGATGACGCCGGCGCGCCGCGAACCCCGACGCTCGATGGCCACGGGGGCGTTTCGTATGGGGCAGCCGGAGACTCGGTGCGGGTGCGTTATTATCTTTCCGGCGGCACTATTTATCGCGAGCAGGCAAACTGGCCCCTCGGTGTTTCCTCGACCGCTTCAACCATTGCCGTGGCGGAGAACGTAAAGGACTTTATTTTCGACGTTACCGATCTGGGAAAAGTGGTGACCACTCGGATTACCTTCAATCCGACCTTCCGATCGACCGGCGCGACCGCTGCGGCCACCGCAGCCACGGCGTTTTACAACACCACACTTCTGCGGAATACCCGGACCGACACGGGGACCGGCGTCTATTAGCCGCCGCGACACTTCCAACGGAATCAAAATAATGAGTCACAACCTTAAATCAAACGAGCACGGAAGTATCCTGGTCTGGACGGTGCTCACGATGCTTATTCTTTCCCTCCTGGGCGCAGAGGTGCTGCGAGCTGTTTCCGGGCGCTACCAGCTCGGCATTCAGTCCGCGAAATGGCAGGAGTCACTGATTGCCGCCGAATCGGGAGTCGATCTTGCCGTCGTCGAGATGCGCAAATCGCTTTATCCGGCACCTAACGGAGCCTGGAGCGGCTGGGATAATACGCCCGGCAACGGCGTGATCAGTCACGGCTTGACTACCGTGCCGACCCAGGGGCTGGCGGCCACGCCGATGTCCATCGATGTCGCGGTCGACGCGCCAGCCCAGTTGGTTGATCCCTCCAATGGTTGGCAGTACTACCGAATCCGAACCCTCGGGTCGGTACCACTCCCGGGAACGCCCCGGGTCGGTTACAACAAGCAGGACAATCGCCTGCGCAAGCTCACTCTGCGGACGACTCGCGTCATCGACAACCTTTTCGCGAGCGAATCCACGGCGCCGCATGCCGCCCGACGACTCGAAGCCATCGTCAAACCTGTCTCGTCATTTACCATGGCCATCCTGGCCGTCGAATCACTGGATCTAAACAACCACAATATCGTGGTCGACAGCTACGACTCCCGCGATTCCACGAAGTCTACCTTAGGCCTTTACGATCCAGCGAAGTTTCAGCAAAACGGAGACATCGCGACAGATGGCACTGTCCTCGAGGCGGGCGGCGCTTATATCTATGGCAGCGTCTCGACCAATAACGGCACGGCCACCGGAGTCCAGCACGTCACGGGAGAGCAGCGCACCGATTTCTATCAGGACCCAATCCCGATCGGCGCTCCTACCTGGACCTCGATCAATCCGACCCCTTCGACCGTCAACGGGAACGCTATCCTGACTGCAAGCTCGACCAAGGGATCTACGTCATCTCGTTATCTGCTGAGTACGATCACTCTGAACAGCAGAACGCTTACTCTGGCCGGCAACGCGGATGGAAGTCCAAGCTACATTGAACTGCACGTCACCGGCGACATCAGCGTGACAGGCAATGGGCAAATTATTCTCGGGAACGGCGTCCAGGCGACGATCTATTTCGACCAGAACCTGGATATTGCCGGCAACGGAATCTTGAACCCGAAAAATCAGCCATCCGATCTTCTCCTTTACGGCGTGCAACCTGATCCCGGCGAGAATTATCAAGCCTCCTTGGGAGGCAATGGAACCATCACCGCAGCGCTCTACGCTCCCGGCCACGCGGTGAGCGTAAATGGTGGCGGAACCAACGGGCATGTTTTTGGATCCGTCGTCGGTAAAACCGTTAACATGAACGGTGTTACCAATTTGCATTACGACGAAGCACTCAGCTCCGGCGGTCTGATTAATAACTACCAGATCGTCAGCTGGGTCGAGGACACTCGTTAGGCGGACACTCGCGGCAGCGGCACTTCCTGCTCCGCCCGGTTTTGCCCGGAAAACTGCGTGCCAAAACCGCAACCTCGCGTTTAGTGAGCGCCAGCAGTGTCACTTCTTAGCCGGCAATTTCAGCGCCTTCCGGAATCCAGCCGGTCGATTCTCCTCACCAGCATCTACGGCCTCGCTGGCGGGCTTGCGGCGGTCTTCTTCGAGCTCGGGATCAACTGGGTCTATCTCTCGACCTTCGTCGCGCTCTCCCATCGCTCCCTCATCACCTTTTTGCTTGGAACCCTCGCCGTCGTGGTCGGCTGTTCGTTAGGCGGGGGCTGGCTCATGTTTCGCGTCGACCCGAACGCGGCCGGGAGCGGTATTCCCCAGCTCAAGTTCGCCTTCTGGCAGGATTTCGGGCTCGTTAGGATGCGCACCGTCCTGGTCAAGTTCTTCGCCGGGCTGCTCCATGTCGGCGGTGGGATGAGCCTCGGCCGCGAAGGTCCGTCCGTTTTCATCGCCGGTGGTGTGGCTTCGGAGTTGAGTGGCGCCCTCGGAGTGCCGAAACAACGCCGGCGTCGTCCGGCGGCTGCCGGTGCCGCCGCCGGTTTGGCCGCGGCTTTCAACACTCCGCTCGCTGCCATCACCTTCGTGCTCGAGGAAATCGTGCACGACCTGAACAGCCCGCTCGTCGGCAGCGTCATTCTCGCATCCGTTCTCGGCGCCTTCGCCGTCCATGCCATCATCGGGAAGAATCCCGCCTTCCTTCTCCCGCAGATCGAAGGCGCTACCTGGCGCGCCTATATAGGAGTGCCGCTCGCCTCCGCTTTTGCCTCAGTCGTTGGGATCGCGTTCCAGCGCGCCACCCTGCGCCTGCGCCTTTTCTCGAAAAATTGGAACGGCCTTCCGCGCTGGACCCATCCGCTCTTTGGCGGACTCACGGTCTGGATGTTTGGGGTGGCAATCTTTCTCTGGTCGGGTCATCTCGGCGTTTTCGGGCTCGGCTACGCCGACCTATCCGCGCTTCTCCACGGCGAGATCCCGTGGCTGGTCATTGCCGCGCTCCTCGGCGCAAAATGGATTTCCACCGTCGCCTGCTATGGCTGGGGCGGCTGCGGCGGCATCTTCGCCCCGCTCCTTTTTCTCGGCGCCGCGGCCGGCGGCACCGTGGCCGGCCTCTTCGGCTATGTCCTCCCGCTCACCCACGATGGCCAGACGCTTCTCGCCATCATCGGGATGAGCGCCTGCCTCAGTGCTGTCGTTAGGGCGCCTTTCACTTCGATCCTGATTGTTTTTGAAATGACCCACCAGTTTTCGCTCGTTCCCGCCCTCATGCTCGGCGCGCTCGTGAGCGAAGCAATCTCGCGTGGCCTAACGACGCACAATTTCTACGACGAAGTCCTGGCCCAGGATGGCAACGTCCTCGTCCACGTCATCCCGCCGCGGGATTTGCGCAGCTGGCAGGCCTACCCCGTCTCCGCCATCGCCAACTTTCGGCCGGTCGTAGTCAACAACCTCGCCCCGGAAAATCTGCGGGCGGTTCTGGAAAAAAATCAGTTCAAACGTTTCCCGGTGGTCGAAGGCGAACTACTCATCGGTTGCCTGGCGCGGACGGAAGCGGCGGCGGCACTGGCGGAAAGTCGTGCGCCCGTGCTGGAGAAGGCGGCTGTCTGCAAACGCAGCCACACCATTGGCGAAGTGGCGCGAATCCTGATCGAAGCGCCGGGCGGGTTTGCCGTTCTGCTCGCGGGCGATAAACCGGCCGGCATCATCACCCTGCACGATCTGCTGCGGGCACAGGAGACGCTCGCCGTGCGCAGTACGCATTGACAATGTGGGAGGGGCCTTTGCGCCCCGCTCACTTCCGCAAGGCCAGCATGGGGATCGGGGCACAAAGGCCCCTTCCACATTAAGGGGCGGCGCGCGGTTCGTAATTCAGATTCGGCGAGAGCCACTTCTCGATCTCGCCTAACGAAACGCCTTTGCGCTGCGCGTATTCCTGCGCCTGGTCGGGCTGGATCTTCCCGACCGCAAAATAACGCGCATCCGGGTGCGAAAAATAAAGTCCGCTCACGCTCGCGCCCGGATCCATCGCGAAAGATTCGGTCAGCGAAATCCCCGTCTTCTCCTCGGCCGCGAGAAGATCGAAGAGCGTCCCTTTTTCAACATGGTCCGGCGAAGCGGGATACCCCGGCGCGGGGCGAATCCCGCGGTAGCGTTCCCGGATCAGGTCTTCCGTGGACAGGCTTTCCTCGCGGCCGAAGCCCCACGCCTTGCGCGCTTCTTTGTGCAGGTATTCGGCAAACGCTTCGGCCAGTCGATCGGCCAGGGCTTTGGTCAGGATGGCGTTGTAATCGTCGTGCTCAGCCTGGAATTTTTTCGCCAGCGCGTCCGCCCCGATCCCGGCCGTGACTGCGAAACCGCCAAGATAATCGGCCTTCCCGGAACTCTTCGGCGCCACCAGGTCGGCCAGGCAATAATTCGACTGGCCTTTGGGCTTCGCCATTTGCTGGCGCAGAAAATGAAACCGCGCCAGCACCTCGGTGCGTCCTTCGTCGCGATAAATTTCGAGATCATCGCCTAACGAGTTAGCCGGCCAGAAACCATAAACGCCTCGAGCAATCAGAAGTTTCTCCGCCACGATTTTGTGAAGGAGTTCTTGGGCATCGGCAAAGAGTTCGCGCGCCTGCGCCCCGACGACTTCGTCGTCGAGAATGGCCGGATAACGTCCGCGCAATTCCCAAGTGTGAAAGAAGGGCGACCAATCGATGTAGTCGACCAGCTTCTCGAGCGGGATCGCTTTCACTAAAAGTTTGGACGCGTTCCCAGAAGCGAGGCCCGGAGCTGTCGCCAGGACACGCGTGCCCAGGAACTCCGGCACCGGCGGCTCGTAGCTGCTCCAGTCGATCGCGATTCGATTCGCCCGCGCCTGCTCCAGCGTGAGCATTTTCTTCTCGCGCGTTTTTTCCGAGTGTTCGGTTCGCAGCCGCTCGTAATCGGCCCGCGTGGTGACGTCGAATTTCGCCTTCGCATCAGGATTGAGCAGCGCGCTCACCACGCCTACCGCGCGCGAGGCGTCGAGCACGTGGACCACGCTCTCGCTGTAATGCTGCTCGATCTTGACCGCGGTGTGCGCCCGGCTTGTCGTCGCCCCGCCGATCAATAACGGGAGCTTGAACTGCTGCCGCTCCATCTCCTGCGCCACGTGCACCATCTCGTCGAGCGACGGCGTAATCAGGCCGCTCAGGCCTATCATGTCGGCTTTCTTCTCACGCGCGGTCTCGAGGATTTTCTCCGCCGACACCATCACGCCGAGATCGATCACTTCGTAATTGTTACATTGCAGCACGACGCCGACGATGTTCTTGCCGATGTCGTGGACGTCGCCTTTCACTGTCGCCATTATGATCCGGCCCTGCGGTTTGGAATCGGCCTGCTTTTCCGCCTCCATGAATGGCATCAGGTAGGCGACCGCCTTCTTCATCACCCGCGCGCTTTTCACCACCTGCGGGAGAAACATTTTGCCCGCGCCGAAGAGATCTCCCACCACACTCATGCCGGACATGAGCGGGCCTTCGATCACGTCGAGCGGGCGCGTCGCCTGTTGGCGCGCTTCCTCGGTGTCGCCCTCGATGTGCTCGACGATGCCCTTGACCAGCGCGTGCGAAAGCCGCTCCGCCACCGGCGCGCTCCGCCACGCTTCCTCGTTAGGCGCGACCTTCCCCTTCGATTTCACCCGCTCGGCGTAATCGACCAGCCGCTCGGTCGATTCGGGACGGCGATTGAAGAGAACATCCTCCACCAGCACAAGCAGGTCCGGCTCGATCTCCTCGTAAACCGCAAGCTGCCCGGCGTTGACGATCGCCATGTCGAGACCGGCCTGGATGGCGTGATAGAGAAAGGCCGAGTGCATCGCCTCGCGCACGGTGTTGTTGCCGCGGAAGGAGAAGGAAATGTTGCTCACCCCGCCGCTCACGCGCGCGCCGGGCAGGTTGGCTTTGATCCAGCGCGTCGCTTCGATGAAGGCGACGGCGTAGTTGTTATGCTCCTCGATCCCGGTCGCAATGGTCAGGACGTTGGGATCGAAAATGATGTCGTTAGGCGGAAAGCCGATCGTTTCCGTGAGCAGGCGGTAGGCGCGGGTGCAGATCTCGGTTTTCCGTTCCACGGTGTCGGCCTGGCCTTTCTCGTCGAAGGCCATGACGATGACCGCCGCGCCGTATCGCCTAACGAGTCGCGCCTGGCGCAGAAATTCCTCCTCGCCTGCCTTGAGCGAGATGGAATTGACCACGCCCTTGCCTTGGACGCATTTCAGCCCGGCCTCGATCACGGTCCATTTCGAGGAGTCGATCATGATCGGGATGCGCGAGATGTCGGGCTCGCTCCCGATCAGGCGGAGGAAACGCGTCATGGCCGCTTCGGAATCGATCATTCCTTCGTCCATGTTGACGTCGAGGATATTGGCCCCGCCTTCGACCTGCTGCCGCGCGACCGCGAGCGCGGCCTCGTAATCGCCTGCCAGGATCAGCTTCGAGAAACGCGGCGAGCCGGTGATGTTCGTCCGCTCACCCACGACGACGAACCCGAAGTCGTGCGTGACATCGAGCGCCTCGAGGCCGGAGAGATGCAATGTGGGAGGGGCCTTTGCGCCCCGATCCTCTGAGCTCTCGCCTGCTGGGAGATCGCCGCGAATTTCTTCATCCGTGCGTGGTTTGTCCGGGCTCATAGTTAACGTGTCTGTGCCGACGCTGTTTCCGGCGAGGCGCCGGAAAGCGGCAAGGCGGGAGGGGCCTTTGTGCCCCGATTCTTTGAGCCCTCGCTCGCTGGGAGATCGGGGCGCAAAGGCCCCTCCCACGTTGGCAGCACGCGCGGCGGAAACTCTCGCACCGCCGCCGCGATCGCGCGGATGTGTTCCGGCGTCGTGCCGCAACAGCCGCCGACGAGATTGAGCCAGCCGTTCCGCGCCCAATCGCGCAACTGCGGCGCCATCGATTCCGGCGTCTCGGGAAAACCGGTCTCCGACAAGGGATCGGGCAGCCCGGCATTTGGATACGCACTCGTGAAACAGGGCGCGAGACGCGCCATCTCCTCGACGTGCGGCCGCATTTCGGCCGGGCCGAGCGCGCAGTTCAATCCCACCACCAGCGGCTCTGCGTGCAGGATGGAAGTGAGGAATGCGCCAACAGTTTGGCCGGTCAAGGTGCGCCCGGAAAGATCGGTGATCGTGCCCGAGATCAGCACCGGCAGCTTCCGCCCGAGTTCCACGAACGCCTCGTCGATCGCGAAGAGCGCGGCCTTGGCGTTGAGCGTGTCAAAGATCGTCTCGACCAACAGCACGTCGACTCCGCCTGCGATCAGCGCGCGGGCCTGTTCGCCGTAGGCGTGGCGGATTTGGTCGAACGTGACCGCGCGGAAACTCGGGTCGTTCACGTCGGGCGAAAGCGAAGCCGTCACCGGCAGCGGACCGAGCGCTCCCGCGACGAAACGCGACGAGCCGGTTTTGTTCGCAACTTCGTCGGCGGCTTTGCGGGCGATTTTTGCCGCGGCGAGATTCATCTCCCGCGCCAGCGCGACAAGCTCGGGATCGTGCACCACGCGCTCAAAAAAAGCTTCATCCTTCCGTCCGCTTTTCGATTCCCCGGCGAAAAGGAAATCCTGTTGGCCAATGGTGGTGGCGCTGAATGTGTTGGTCTCGATCACATCCGCGCCGGCCTCGAGATATTGCCGGTGAATCTCTTCGATCGCCTCGGGGTGGGTGAGTTGCAGCAGCTCGAGATCGCCCTTCAGACTCTTCGCCGGGTGATTGGCGAAGCGGCGGCCGCGGAATTGTTCCTCGGTGAATTTAAGCCGCTGCACCATCGTGCCCATGGCGCCGTCGAGGATGACGATGCGCTGGCGCAGAAGGGCGGCGAGCGGATGAGTGGCGTCGGCGTGCACAGCGAAGCGGTAATAGACGACAGCGGGCGGCGGACGGCAACTAACAAATTGACGCATCATGATGCGTCAATGCGTTGTAACCGCAGTCTTTTCTTAATCCCGCTCCTCTTCCTGCTCCCGCTCCTGCTCCTGCTCTTTAAGAATATGATTAAGAGCAGGAGCAAGAGCAGGAGAAAGATTGCGCGGCGCGGTGCTCGTCGTTACAAAGCCGGCGGTGGAAGCGCTTCAGATTTATCGCTCGCTCAATCGCGACCAGCGAAAGACTTTCCTCGCCTGCTTCCTCGGCTGGACGCTCGACGCCCTCGACTTCTTCCTTCTCACCTTTGTCGTAAAGGAAGTCGCGGCCGAGTTCTCGGTCTCGATCGTCAAGGTCGTCTTCGCCATCACTCTCACGCTCATGATGCGCCCGCTCGGTGCGCTCATTTTCGGCATGCTGGGTGATCGCTTCGGGCGGCGTGTGCCGCTCATGGTCGACATCATTTTCTATTCGCTGATGGAGTTGCTGACCGCCTTTTCGCCCAACTACACCGTCTTTCTCATCTTCCGCGCCCTCTACGGGATCGGCATGGGCGGGGAGTGGGGCCTCGGCGCGTCGCTCGCGATGGAGAGTCTGCCGGCGAAAGCGCGCGGCCTGGCTTCGGGCGTCCTCCAGCAGGGGTATTCGTTCGGTTTTCTTCTCGCCGCGGTTGTCTATTGGGTCGTCTTCCCGCACTTCGGCTGGCGCGCTCTTTTCATTGTCGGCGCGCTCCCGGCGCTCCTTGTCATCTACATCCGGGCGCACGTCCCGGAGTCGCCGGTCTGGGAACGGCAACGCGCCAGCGTGAAGGAGGCATCGTTAGGCATGGGCCGGATGATTCGGGAGAACTGGCGCCTGCTCATCTACGCCATCCTCCTCATGACCGCCTTCAATTACATGTCGCACGGCACCCAGGATCTTTACCCGACCTTCCTGCAAAAGCAGCGCGGCCTTTCCGTCAACCAGACCGCCCCGATCGCGATCATCTACAACCTCGGCGCGATCTGCGGCGGCACCATTCTCGGTTTTTACTCGCAACGCTGGGGGCGCCGTCGCACCATCATCATCGCCGCCATGCTCGGCATCCTGCTCATCCCGGTCTGGATCTTTTCGCCGGCCCTGCCGCTGCTGATTGTCGGCGGTTTCTTCATGCAATTTATGGTCCAGGGCGCGTGGGGCGTGGTGCCGGTGCACCTGAACGAGCTCTCGCCGCCGGCCTGGCGCGGCACGTTCCCGGGCGTGGTTTATCAAATGGGAAACTTCCTTTCCGCCAATGCCGCCATGCTCCAGGCGAAACTGGCCGAGCATTTCGTTAGGCCAAACGGGGAGCCGAATTACGCCCTTACCATGGCCTGCGTGACCTTGGCGGTTTTCGTGGCCCTCATCGTCCTCGCCGCCATCGGCCGCGAGCAACGCGGGATCGAGTTCTAGCGAAAGCTCGGGAGAAACGACGCTCCGCCGCCACCCGCGCGCGCCAGCGCCGGCCGCCTCCGATAAACGCCATCGCCGTAGCGATAATCCACGATCGCCTCCGCGATCTTATCCGCCAGTTGTTCGCGATAAGACGCGTCGGCCACTTCGCGCGCTTCCGAGCGGTTACTCAGGTAGCCGCATTCCACCAGCACGGAAGGATATTGCGCATTGCGCAGGACGCGGAAACGCGCCGTGTGCACGCCGCGATTCACCGTCCCCGGCAGCGTCATCAGCGAGCGCTCGATCCTCGACGCCAGGGCGAAGGCATAGGGCGAATGGTAATATGTTTCCACCCCTTCGATCCCGCGCCGGCGCGAGTCGTTGAAATGGATGCTGACGAAGATCGAATTCTTTTGCTGATTGCCGAGCGCGACCCGGCTGTCGAGTGGAATAAAGGTGTCGTTGGAGCGGGTCAGGACCGTCTTCAGTTGCGACTCCTGCAGCTTGCGGTTCACCCGCAGCGCGACATCCAGCGCCACCACCTTTTCCGGCGGGCTGTGCCGCCGCGAGGCGCCGCTGTCTTTGCCGCCATGGCCGGCGTCCACCACCACGGTATCGAACGTCTGGCTCGTATTGGTCGCGACCGTGGCGCAACCGCCGAGCAGCAGAGTGCCAGCCAGGGAAAGCGCGGCGAGGAAGCTGGGCAAACGCGGCATGGAGTTAAATAAAGCGATTCGCGTGCCGAGCAATAAAAAGCGGAAAAACTTCCGCCAAATGCGCCGAAATCGCTTGTGTTTTTCGCGCTCTCACCGGATGGCTACGCTTCAAGCTATGCGCAATTATTTCATCATTCTTTTGCTCCTCTGCGGCCTCGTTTTGGGCGGTTGCAAAAAGGGCAGCAAGTCGGCCAAAGCCGCCGGACCCACCCCGACCGTCGCGCCGACCGTGGCGATCGCGGCCAAGCCCACACCCCAGCCGACCCCGGCCAAGCCGGCCATTGACCAGAGCTCAGAAGTCGTCGTTTTCGGTTATCACCGCTTTGAGAACAAAGTCCGCCGGCCCGATACCGAGATTACCCCCGAGGCTTTCGAGGCCCAGATGAAAGAGCTGCAGGACAAGAAAATCGCCGTCATCGGGATGCAGGATTTCCTGGCCTGGAAACGCGGCGAAAAAGCCATCCCGTCGCGCGCCGCCATCATAACCATCGATGACGGCTGGAAGACCACCTACGAAGTGGCCTGGCCGATCATGAAAAAGTTCAAGTATCCCTTCACCCTTTTCATTTACACCGAGGGCATCAAGGGCGGGAAATACGGTGGCGGCGCGGCCATGAGTTGGGATCAGCTGGCCGAGATGCGCGACGCCGGCGTCGACATCCAGGCGCATAGCGCCACCCACCAGGATCTGCGCAAGGCGGCCGACAAATCGACCGCACGCAAAAACCTCAACCCGCAGGAATACGACGAGTGGCTCAACAGCGAGGTCGGCGGCTCGAAAGCCACCCTCGAGCAGAAGCTCGGCATCCGAGTGAACTGTTTTGCCTATCCTTTTGGCTATTACAACGACGTGGTGAAGGAGGCGACCAAGAAAGCGCGGTTCGAAGCCGTCTTCACCGTCTACGGCCAGAAGCTGACCTACAACTCGCCTAACGAAGCTCTCGGCCGCTACATGATCGAGGCGAACAAGCCCAAGGTTTTCGAGACCGCGATCAACTTCGGCGGTTCCTCCAGCAGCGGCGGGTCCGGCGCGGAAGAAATCCCGCTCGGCAGCATCAACCCCGAGCCATCCGACGGATCCACCGCGAGCAACAAGCCGTTGATCAAGGCCAACCTCGGCGCCATCGGGGGGATCGAGCCCGGCTCGGTCAAGATGCGGGTCAGCGGTCTCGGCGTCGTCCCGGCGAAATATGATCCCGCGACCAAGATGCTGACCTACCAGGTGACACAGCCGCTGCACGGCGATTCCTGTGCCGTCATTGTCGAAGCCAAAATCGGCGAGCGGAAAGCCGAAGCCCACTGGACCTTCACCCTCAAGGAAGCCGCCGTGAAAGCGAAAGACGCCCCCGCGGGCGTCAAATCCCCGGCTGCCACTCCGAAGAAGTAAAAGCTCCCGGCTGACTCCACGGCAGTTTCGGTGATTACCCGATTGGGATTTCGAATTTGTTTCGGATTTCGATATTCGGATTTCGAAATTTTCCCCTAGACTCATCCCGATGAGCCTTAATCTCGAAGTCCTTTCCCAAGCTGCCAACCAGGCCCGCGGTCTCGCCATCGACGCCGTGCACGCGTCGCAATCCGGGCACCTCGGTCTCCCGCTCGGCTGCGCTGAGATGGGCGCCGTCCTCTACGGCTACTCGCTGAAGTACAACCCCGATCAGCCGCGCTGGATCAATCGCGATTACTTCGTCCTCTCCGCCGGGCACGGCAGCATGTTCCTTTACGCCTGGCTGCACCTCGCCGGCTACGATCTTTCCATGGCGGAAATCAAAAACTTCCGCCAGCTCCACAGCAAGACGCCGGGCCACCCCGAGTTTTTCGAGACCCCCGGCGTCGAGTGCACCACCGGCCCGCTCGGCCAGGGCGTCGGCAACTCCGTCGGCATCGCCATGGCCGCGAAGATGGCCGCCGCCCATTTTAATACCGACGAGCACCGCATCTTCGATCAACACATATTCTGCATCGCCGGCGACGGTTGCCTCCAGGAAGGCGTCTCTGCTGAGGCGAGCGCCTTCGCCGCCCATTTCGGGCTCGATAACCTCATCCTCATTTACGATTCCAACGCCGTCACTCTCGACGCCATGGCCAAGGCCACCCAAAGCGAAGACACCGCCATGCGCTACCGCGCCTATGGCTTCGACGTCCAGGAAGTCGATGGCCAGGATATGCAGGCCTTCCTCGACGCCCTCGAGACCGCCAAGTCATCCGACAACGGCAAGCCCAAGTTTATCATCGCCAGTACCCTCATCGGGAAGGGGATCCCAGAAGTCGCCGGCACCGCCAAGGCCCACGGCGAAGGCGGCGCCAAATTTGAGGAAAGCGCGCGCAAAAACCTTGGCCTTCCCGCCGAGCATTACTATGTCTCCGATGAAGTGCGCGACTACTTCGCCGCCCACAAAAAGCAGCTCCTGGCTGACTACGATCGCTGGGACAAGGCCTATCAGGATTGGAGCAAGAAGAACGCCGACAAAGCCCAGGCCCTCGACGGCGCCATCGATAAAAAAGTGCCGGCCGACCTCTTCGCGAAGATGCCCGTCTTCCCTAACGACACTAAGATTGCCACGCGCAAGGCCGGCAGCGAAGTCCTCCAGCCGCTGGCCCAGGCCATGCCCTTCCTCATCAGCGGCAGCGCCGACCTTCACGGCTCCACCTTGAATTACATCAAGGAAGGCGGCGACTTCACCAGCACCAACCCCGGCGGGCGCAACATCCACTTCGGCATTCGCGAGCACGGGATGTGCGCGATCATGAACGGCGTCGCCTACCACGGCATCTTCCGCGCTTCCGGCGCCACCTTCCTCGTCTTCACCGATTACTGCCGCGCCTCCATCCGCCTCGCTGCCCTCTCGCGTTTGCCAAATATCTACATCTTTACCCACGACTCCGTCGCCGTCGGCGAAGACGGCCCGACCCACGAGCCGGTCGAGACCGTTGCCAGCGTCCGCGTCATGCCGCAGCTCGACGTCATCCGCCCCGCCGACCCCGAGGAAACCGCCGGCGCTTTCGTCGCCGCGGCCGAGCGGACCGATGGCCCCACCTTGCTCGCCCTAACGAGACAAGCCGTGCCGCTGCTCAGCGAGATCGACGTCAAGCTCCGGCGCGAAGGCGTCCTCAAAGGCGGCTACATCGCGCGCAAAGAGACCGGCAAGCTCGACCTCATCCTCCTCTCCTGCGGGAGCGAGCTCCAGCACGCCTTCACCGCCGCGAAAGAGCTAGGGGAGGGGACCCGCGTCGTCTCCATGCCCTGCTTCGAGCGTTTCGAGCGCCAGCCCGAGAGCTACCGCGCCGAAGTCCTGCCCAACGAATGCCGCAAGCGCGTCGCCATTGAAGCCGGCATCCCCGAGATCTGGTCGCAGTATGTCGGCCTCGATGGCAAGATCATCGGCATCCAGCGTTTCGGGCTCAGCGCCCCCGGCGACGTGGTCATGAAAGAGCTGGGCATCACCGCCCAGCACGTCATCGACGCCGCAAAGTCGTTAGGGTAGCGCAAGTATAGCTTGCGGTTGTGGGCCCATCTGCCAGCAGGAAGATGCAAGCTGGCAGCTTGCGCAACTTTAGAGTGGCTCACGCTCTTCTCGGGCGCGATCCTCGAAGCGGGTGAATTCCTTGCGGAAGGTGAGGGAAACATCGCCGGTCGGGCCGTTGCGCTGCTTGGCGATGATGAGATCAGCTTTGCCTTCGGTCTCGTCTTTCTCTTCCTCGGTATCGGCGTAATATTCTTGCCTAACGAGAAGGCCGACAACGTCGGCGTCCTGCTCGATGCTGCCGGATTCTCGCAGGTCGCTCAGGCGCGGGCGGCCTTTGCTGTCGCCGGTCCGGTTTTCCGGATTTCGATTGAGCTGGGCAGCGACGATGATCGGGATTTTCAGTTCTTTGGCCAGTCCCTTGATCCCGGCGGAGATTTCAGAGATTTCGATCTGCCGATTTTCCTGCCCGCGGCGGGAGGTGGAACGCAGGAGCTGAAGGTAATCGATCACGATCAGCTCGATGTCGTGCTGCGCTTTCAAGCGCCGCGCCTTGGCTCGGAGCTCAAGAATGTTCAGGCCGGGGCTGTCATCGATGAAGAATCTGGCTTCGGCTAGTTTTGAAGCGGCGGCGGTGAGCTTGGGGAAATCGCGATCGGCCAGGAAGGTGCCATCGCGGACCTTTTGCGAGTTCACCCCGGCGCGTGAGCAAAGCAGGCGCTGCACGAGTTGCTGCGCGCTCATTTCCAGGCTGAAAACGGCGACGGCGCGGTTTTCGTTCACCGCCACGTGCTCGGCGATGTTCATGGCGAGCGCGGTCTTGCCCATGCTCGGGCGGGCGGCGATGACGATCATTTCTGACGGATGCAGACCGCTGGTGAGGCGGTCGAGATCTTTGAAGCCGGTGGCGAGACCCGTGATGCCGCCGTGCTGCTGGTAGAGTTTTTCGATCGCCTCGATCGCGTCCATGACCTGGTCTTTCATGGAAAGCGCCTTGTCCTTGAAACGATCTTCGCCGACGGCGTAGATCCTCTGTTCGACCTCGTCGAGCAAGTTGTCGACTTCGTCCTGCTCTTCGTAAGAACGCCGCGCGCCCTCGGTGCAGGCGCTAATGATTTCGCGCAGGATGTATTTGTCGCGAACGATCTCGAGGTAGTAACCGACATTCGCCGCCGTCGGGACGAAAGTGAAGAGGCTGGTGACGAAGGGCGCGCCGCCAATGGTGTCGAGCAGGTTCCGGTCGCGCAGGATTTGAGTGAAGGTAATCAGGTCAATGCCCTGGCCGGCATTCCAAAGATCGACCAGGACGGTGTAGACGGTCTGGTGTGCGGGGATGTAGAAATAGTTTTCGTTTATCTTCTCGACCACCTCGGAGATGGCGTCGCGCGGAGAGATGAGCATGGAGCCGAGCACACCCTGCTCAGCTTCCACGCTGTGGGGGAGGGCGCGGTGAATATCTACGGGAGAACCTGCGGACGAGTGGTCAATAACTTTCCCCCCGTTCCGCTCTGCCGAGCCTCGGCCAGCCCCAAAACCGTTCGGGGCTGTCTTGCGAGGCCCCCCGGGTTCATTCCCTTGGGGACTTCTCGGCATTTAGTTTATTTGGTGGTGCGTTTGCGGGGACCGCGGGTCTTGTCAGCCGATTCTTCGGCCGGCGCTTCCGGTTTTGGTTCTTCGGAAGACTTGACGTTGAACTTGAAGGCCGCCCTCACGTCAGGGTGCAACTTGAGCGGCACTTCGTGTTCGCCGGTCGTCTTGATCGGGTGCTCGAGGACAAAAAGATGGCGATCGATCTCGCGCCCGATCTCGTTTTTGAGGCGTTCCGCAAGGTCATTGGCGGTGATGGAGCCGAAAGCTTTGCCGGTTTCGCCGGTCTGGAGAACGAAGGTGACTTTGAGCTTCCCGATCCGGCGCGCCAATTCTTCCGCCTCGTTCAATTCGCGCGCTTCGCGTTCCGCCCGCTTGGCTTTCAGGGCATCGAGCTGGCGCATGGCACGGGGCGTAACCTCATGGGCTTTGCCGGTGGGCAGGAGGAAATTGCGGGCATAACCGCGCCGAACTTTGACGACGTCGGCCTCAGCGCCAAGGCCGGGCACGTTTTCGGTGAGGATAATTTGAGTGGAAGGCATGAGAATTAGGCGGTCGTAGTTGGCGCGAATCATCCGCCCGAAAGAGGGTGAGTCGGGTGCGACTATAAAACGTGACCGGCTTGTGTCAACGAAGGAACCATTTTTCCTCCGAACGAAGATGGCGGTTCGACGCGCGGATTATCTCATTGAAGGTCATAGACTTCGACCAACCCTAACCCCGTTTCGCCGTTCGCCCCGCTGACGATCGCGGTGTAGGCCCCTGCGGGCAAATGGAGGATGATGGCAGATTCAAGGGGATCTGTCGGCGCAAGTCCAATGCTGCTGATATCGCTCGCATAGACGCCATCCTGCCAGTCGTTGTTAGAGGCGAGCGCCGCACCGTTACTATCGTAAACCGTAAGTGTAGGGTCAGCCAAAGGATTGGCCACGCCAGAGGCCGAGAGGGAAGGGCCAATGGCGCGAACGACGACGGTGGTCTTTTCCACATCGCCGACGATGAAGCCAGGAATCAGCACACTATCACCCGTCCCCACATTTCCCCGTGTGCTAATGTTAGCCAGCTTGGCATCGGCTTGCGGCGAAAGATCGTAAACCTCCACCAAGGCAATTCCAACATCCGCGCCTTTGCCGGTTCCGACCACGGTATAGGCACCGGGGGCAAGAGTCTGGATCGTAGCTGCCTCAGAGGGGTCTTTCGGGGCCAGCCCATTGGCGGTAAGCTCGGTCGCACCGGGATCGTCCTGCCAGTTATCATTGGTCGCGATGACCGCACCTGTAGAATCGTGCAAGGTTATGACGGGATCAGCCAAATCCTTCGTTAGGTAGGAGATGCTGAGCGAGGGTCCCAGGAGCCGCAACGCAACTTTCTTCGAGTCAGTTCCCGAGACGATGAATCCGCCAATCAGCGCATCATCTCCCGGGCCGACATTGCCACGGGTGGAAATATTAAGAGGGCGAGCGGCAATGATTGGGTAGGTGGTATTTTCAAGGTGGATCGGAAGTGAACTATAGGCAGTGTCACAGAAACTGGTTGTGTATTGATAGTAAAAGGCGGTCTCACCAGCCGCATTTAGACCGAGAAGCTGTGCATAAGGCGTCATGGAGGTGAATCCACCCACAAATGCGTAATCGATCAGGTAGTTCAATGGCGCGTCTTCGAAGACACTACTGCAGATAGGACTATCAACTGTCTGATTCTGTTCGTAGTTCCACACTTCCGTCGCTGTGCCGGGGTTGCCGCCACTTGGATCAGTCAAATCCAATTGATACTTGCGCGGGCTGGAATAAGTGCGGTTGATTCCGGGCGGCATTTGGAAGCTGCTAAAGTAGCCATCGTCGAAAAGCAACAGATCCTGATCGAAGGTGATGGAAAGAGCATGCTGGCCAATTGGCGGCAGACTATCAGGTGCCAGCGCCAATGCGAAATTGGCCAGTGAGGGGAATTGATACCAGTGCTTTGTGGTATCTCCCAGGATCCACTTGACCGAACCGGTCGAGTAATCGATCGCGACGACGAAGTTTTCTCGGCTGGAAACGATAATGGAATCATCCGCCTTATTGTAGGTCACCGCGTTGTTGTGAAACCAGTCGTTCGGCGCCGGATAGACAAACTGACTGGGATCATCGCCTCCCGCCGTCATGGCCGCACTGATAATATCGGCCAAGTTCCAAGTCTTTAGCACGGCGCCAGAAAAATCGACTTCCATGATCACGGATTCATAGAATTCGTCGGTGTCCGCTTCGAGCAGGAGACCCGTCTTACCTGGGTCGATGTTATGATGGAAATTCACAACCCCGTCCCCGCTGTAGTCTCCCAAAGGGGTAATGGTGCCGTCGAGGTCCACTCGGTTCAGGGTGGCGCCGCTCGTTACGTAGGTCGCGCCGTTAAAAAAGATAGAAGAAGCGGTAAGAGCGCTGGGGATGCCCATCGTGCTGACCCA
Source organism: Chthoniobacterales bacterium (assembly GCA_046593335.1). Classification (GTDB taxonomy): domain Bacteria; phylum Verrucomicrobiota; class Verrucomicrobiia; order Chthoniobacterales; family UBA10450; genus Palsa-1392. The sequence goes on from JBKJNW010000103.1 coordinate 24,741, forward strand.
GCGGAGGGCTCCGTCTGTATCGAGAATCACCGGCGAAAAGTCGCCGCATCCCGACCTCACAAAGATATAGTCGTAACTCAAATCGGTGCTATTCGTCCTGGCTTGCAGAACCATCGGATTTTGATAGCCGCACCCCTGGTCGTCGAAGGCGGTGGTGATAACTGTCGTGGTATCCGACTTGGACGAGCCATCAAGGAAGTGATAAGTGAGCGTAACGGCGTTGGAGAAATCGTCATAGAGGCCGTAAACTGGCACAGAGATATCGGTGCTTGGGGGGACCAGATAACCGCGGCTGACCAGGTAATCCTGGGCATATGTCCCTGACAAAGGCCGGGTTACGGAGCCGGCCTTAGGGGCAATGGTAAACTGTATACTCTTGATCACACTCGTATCGCTCGCCGTCAGCATCAGTTGACTAATAAACGGGGTCGAGCCCGTGATTTGACCGGTAATTGTAATGGTAGTGTCATCTGCCTGGGTCGCAAACGCGCCCCGGGCGAGAAGAGAAACGAGACCGACAACGGTGAATAGGAGGCGTGATTTCATAAGCCTTTTTTAATTTTCAGGAATACTTTTCTTGGACGATTCGCACCATGACAGAAAAGCAGGGGGACTCAAAAGAAAAAATGCAAAGTCCGGGGATCTTTTTTGAGCGCTTTTGCGGAACCGAAGACAAAAGGTCAAGCGGACTGAGAAAACCCGCTGGAATTGACAATTTGGCAGAGGCCAAGCAGCAGGCGCTTGGCGCGCCATGAAACCACGGCTCCTGTGTTATTTGCAGCATCGCGCAGCACAAAATTCCAAATCGGGAGTTTAGTCGGCTGGTGCCTGGAGGTCGTAAAATTCCGCCAGACCGATACCGGTGCCACCACTAACTCCGCTAATTATGGTCGTGTAAGCGCCCGCAGGCAGGTGAAGAAGGGTAGCCGCTTCCGAGGGGTCTGTCGGGCTGAGCCCATTCTGCATGATATCGGTCGCGCTGGGGTCGTCCTGCCAATTGTCGTTGTTGGCAATTTCCGATCCATTGCTGTCAAAGACAGTAAGCATCGGATCACTTAGCGGAGCACCAATTCCACTGGAGGCTAACGAGGGTCCGATTGCGCGGATGACGGCTGTGTCACTGTCGACATCCCCAACAATGAACCCACTGATCAAGACATCCTCCCCCGTCCCAACTGCGCCACGAGTACTAATATTGGCCAGCTGGGAGCTAGCCAGAGGCGATAGATCGTAGGCCTCGACCAATCCGACTCCTAGCATGAGATCCTTCCCGGTGACCACGAAGGTATAGGCGCCGGGCGCGAGGTCCTGAATAGTCGCCGCCTCCGCCGGATCACCGGGAGCCAAATCCTCCGCTTCGATTTGCGAGGCCCCTGGGTCGGATTGCCAATCATCATTGGTCGCGATTGGGCTACCCGAAGCATCATAAAGCGTGATGGTTGGGTCGGCGACGGTTTGGGTAACGCCCGAGGAATCCAGCGAAGGCCCGAGGGCGCGTAACACCACCGTGTGGGAATCGCTGCCACTCACAATAAAGCCACCAATGAGTGCGTCATCCCCATTCCCAACTTGTCCGCGAGTGGAGAGATTAAGGGCCCGGGCCGTTACGGTCGGAAATTTCGTCGACTCTAAATGAAGGGGGATGGAATTGAAAGCGGTATTGCATGAAGAAGTGACATACTGATAGTAAAAGACCTTCTCGCCGGTGGCGTCCAAGCCCAGCAATTGGGCAAAGGGCGGAGTGGCACCTGGCCCACCGACCAATGCGTAGTCTATCAGGTAGTTCAGAGGCGCATCTTCATACACGCTGCCACAGAAAGGACTGTAAACCGTTTGATCCTGAGGATAATTCCAAACCTCTGTCGCCGTCATCAGCGTCAAATCGATCTGGTATTTTCGAGGCGATGCATAGCTCCTTAGTATTCCCGGAGGGTCTTGAAAGCCGCTGTTTTGTCCGTTGTCGAAGATCGTGATTCCCTGGTCATAAGTTACGCCCGGAGCATGCTGACCAATGGGCGGCATACTTCCGGGAGCGAGAGTAAGAGCATATTTCGCGAGGGATGGAAATTGGTACCACTTCTTGGTCGTGTCCCCTAGGATCCATTTGATCGCCCCAGTCTCATAATCGATACATATGAGGAAGTTTTCTCGACTCGAAACGATTAGAGAGTCATCAGATCGGTTATAAGCGACAGCGTTGTTGTGGAACCAATCTGTCGGCGAGGGATAGACAAACTGGCTCGGATCATCTCCCCCCGCGATCATTGCGTCGCTAATGATTTCGGCCAAATTCCACGTCTTTATGAGATGTCCGGATGCGTCCACCTCTATGTTCACCGATTCAAATTGGGTTGCAGTGTCAACATCCAGGATCAAACCCACTTTGCCATAATCGACATTGTGATGAATGAAAGTCACGTTGTAATCAGCAATTCCAGCGAGGGTGGTTATGGTGCCATCCAGGTCCAGGCGGAGGAGTGCGCCTTGTCCCGCGAGGTAAATTGCGTTATCAAAAAAGGTCGCAGAATAGGCAGTTACGCCGGCATCGCCGACCCAGCGTAAAGCGCCATCGGTATCAATGATCGCGGGCGAAAATTCGCTGCAGGCATCCTTAACCAAGATATAATCATAACTAAGGGATGTCGTGTCAGTTCGAGCCTGCAGGACGGTGGGATCGGAATAGCCGCAAGGTTCGTCGAAGACATCCGTCGTAATCGTGGTCGTATCGTTCTTGAAGGTGCCGTCGGTAAAAACGTAAGTAAGCGTGACTGTGTTTGAGAAGTTTGAATACAATCCCCAGACGGGTAGAAAAATTTCGCCAGTGTCGGCATTAAGGTAGCCGCGTTCCGTGAGATAGGCTTTGGTATAAGTTCCGGAGACAGGGCGTGTGACGGACCCATCCTTTGGTGTGATGGAAAACTGGATGCTTTTGATGACGTCGGGATTATCGGCCAGCAGAGTGATCTGGCTAATGAAAGGCGTGGGGCCGGCGGTATTTTCGACGATAATGATGGAGGTATCGTCAGCCTGTGTGGCGTGTGCCTGTGGGGAAAGCAGGATGCCCAGCAGGGCGAGGAGCACTGAAGGTGCTTTCAAGGAGATCAGCTTCATGCCCATTCTTCTAGCGAATGCTGAACGCCGCGCACCTGATTTTTTACACAATGTTAGTTAGTGGCGTTTACCACGTCGGGGGACCGTTCGAAAGGTTTGACGGCTAGATCATCCCGAGCTTCATGCGCCCGGCTTCACTGATCATGTTCTGGTTCCACGGCGGGTCCCAGACGAGTTGGACGTCAGCTTCTTCGACGCCATCGATGCTGAGGATTTTACTCTGGGCATCATTCGCGATGGCGGGGCCCATCCCGCAGCCCGGTGCAGTTAGCGTCATCTTCACTTCGACCTTGGTGCCGCCGTCCGGCTTTTGCACAAGGCTGCAATCGTAGACCAAACCGAGGTCGACGATATTGACCGGGATTTCCGGGTCGAAGCACTGTTTCAATTGCTCCCAGACCGCCTTCTCATCGACCGGTCCGCCTGTTCCCGCTGAATCCGGTTTGTCGCCGTTCTCCGACGCCGGCTTCTCCAGGCCGAGCGCGTCGAGGTCCTTTTCAGCGACGCGAGCCAGACCTTGGTAAGTGGCGATGGTGTAGCTGCCGCCCAGCGTCTGGGTGACAACACCCGGCGTGCCCGCCGGAATCGTCGTCTTGGTCCCGGCCGGGATTTGGATGACTTCGAGATCGCGGGAAGTGGTGAATTCAGTGTTTTCGTGCATGGGAAAAATTCGTTAGGTCAGGAATCGAGAACGATTTTTAGCTTCTTCGGCGTCGACGCTGCGGGGGAAAAGGAATCCATCAAAGTCGGCGCCTGTGCTGACGGGGAGGCCGGCGCGGGAGCGCCGCTGAGCGCGGAACGGAGCGCGCCTTCCACAAGCTGCGCGCAATGAATCTTCACTGGCGGCAACGCCCCTAACGGCGCAGCCAGTTCTTCGCCCGACATCGACATCGCTTCGTCGACTGTCTTGCCCGCAAGCATCTCGGTCGCGACACTGGCGACCGCGATCGCGGTCTGACAGCCAAAAGTCTGGAAAGTCGCGCGATCGATCACCTTGCGCCCGCCTTCTTCCTTGAACTTCACCCACATCCGCAGCATGTCGCCGCAATCGGCGCTGCCGACCGTGCCGATGGCGTCGGCGTTTTCCATCTCGCCAAGGTTTCGCGGGTTCTTCACCGCCGCTTCGATCCGTTTCTCGAGGTCGTCGTTCATTCGTTAGGCCGTTTTCAGGTGGTAGCGGGGCAATTTCGAATCCACCTCCGCGCTCCAGGCATCGATCCCGCCGCGCAGGCTCTTTATTTTCTCAAAGCCGTGCCCTTGAAAATAAGCGGCTGCATCCATGCTGCGCGCGCCCAAGTGATCGTAGATGACAACCAGATCCGAGCGTGACCACTTGGCCAAAAGTTCCTGCATGAATTCCTGGGTGAAAAGCTGTGCGCCGGGGATTTTGACGGCGTCGAATTCCTCGCGGGTGCGGATGTCGAGGCGGCGAATCGTTTCGCCGGCGGCGAGTCGATCAGCCAGTTCGCGGGGCTCAATCTGCATCTCGCGGTCAGCGGCGTCACTGGTCTGAATGTGTTCGATGACCTCATCGACATCGAGGTTCTCGTTACGTGCGCAAACGCCGCCCAAAGTCTCCTCCGGGCTGAAGCCGCAGCTCGCGCAGCCGCCAATGTGATAGCGGCGGAAAAGCGCGCGTTGAGCGCCGGGATACTGCTCGAGCAGCTCATCCATGCGGATCGCGGGATCAATCGTCGGAGTGGAATTCATCAGCTGGCGCAAACTTAAAGGACGGGGGTTGAATCGCAAGGGCGCAACCGGGCGCAACTCCGGGGAGCGCACGCGCCCTCGCGTGCCGTTTGCGGCGCCTCGCCCCAAACATTCCCCGCCCGGAATCACAAGCCGTGGGACAGACCTGTCCGCCACCCGGCAATCCGGCGAGGCGCCGGATTGAGCACGCGAGGGCGCGTGCGCTCCCCGGATTAAGTCGCGGCGCTAGAGCTTGTCTGGCGTGCCGAGTAGCTCGGTTACGCGCTGCAGCAGCCGACCGGCGCCCCCGCCGTCGAGGCTGCGGTGATCGAAGCTGAGGGTGAGTTCAGCCTGCGTCGTCGGCACGAACTGCTTTTTCTCCTCGCTCCAGGTCGGCGCTTTTTTCCCGGCGCCGAGCCCGAGCAAAAGCGTTTGATCAGGCAGGGGAATGGGCGTGCCCCAGTCCAGGCCGAAGGTGCCAAAGTTTGAAACGGATGCGATGCCGCCCGCGGTCATCTCCGCGGTCACGCGCCGCCGGCGCGCGAGGTCGACTAGCTCGGTGTAGCGACTCGTTAGGTCAGCCAGCGAAGTCTTGTCCGCGCCGCGAATGACCGGGACCATGATCCCGTCCTGCGCTTCCACCGCGACGCCGATGTCGATCGAGTCCGAACGCAAGGCGCGGTTGCCGATCAATCGTGCCGCCGCGGCCGGCGTTTCCGCGAGCGCCAAAGCCAGCGCGCGCAAAGCATACAGGGCCGGGCCCGGTTTCGGATCGCGCTTCTTGCGATCCTCCAGCACCGGGTCTAGACAAACCGACAGGCCCACCGTCGCCAGCGGTCGCGTCCAGCTGCGCCGCATTGCATCGGCCACGCCAGTGCGAATCGCGCTCGCGTCTTCCGACGTTTGTTTCTCCAGGCTGCCGAGGAATATTTCCAGATCCTTGATCGTGACCCGCCCGGCATTGCCGCTTCCTGGAACGGCCGCGAGATCGGCCTGCGTGAGTTTTAGTTCCGCCATGCGCGCTTTTACCCGCGGCGATAGATAGCCCGCCCCTTTTGCACCCGCCGGCACCGGCAGGCCGCCGGCTTTATCCGCCTGGGAATACGAGTCCACCTGCGGCAGGCTCGTCTCGTCCACCTGGAAATGGGAGCCGCTGCCGTTTTGCGTTTTCGCCGCCTTGGCTGACTCCTCTTCGCGCCCTGGAATCTCCTCCGCCACGTCGCCCTTCGGCGGTTCTGGCGTGTTTTTAGTAAAGCGCGCTGCGTCTGCTTCGCTCGCCTCGATGTAGCCCAGCACGGCGCCGACCGCATACACGCCTTTCACTTCTGCATCGATCTTCGCGATCTCGCCGGGGCAGGGCGTGGTCACACCCATGACCGCCTTGTCCGTCTCGACTTCGATGATTTCCTGGTCGGCCGCGACCTTATCTCCGGGCTGAACCTTGATCGCGACGATCGTGGCTTCCGCCATCGATTCGCCGAGCTGTGGCATGGTGATTGGGACTTTCGGCATAAAATTATTCGGCGAGAACCTGGCGTGCTTTGGCGGCAATCGATTTCGCGTTCGGGCGATGCTCCGTCCAGAGGTTGGGATGATAAGGAATCGGCGTGTCCTTGGCGTTAATCCGCGCCGGCGCGGCATCGAGGAGATGAAAACCTTCCGTCGTGACGCGCGCGATCACTTCCGCCGTCGCGCCGCCCCAAGGAAACGACTCGCCCACGCAGAGCAGTCGCCCCGTGCGCGCGACCGAGGCAAGCACGGTCTCGGTATCGAGCGGCTTGATGCTGCGCAGATCGACTACTTCGATCTCGACGCCGTTAGCGCTGAATTCTTTCGCCACCGCGAGCGCCTCGTGCACCATCGCGCTGTAGGTCACGATGCTCAGGTCGCGACCCGGCCTAACGATGCGCGCCTTGCCGATCGGCAGGCGATCCTTCGGCAGGGCGTCGGCTTTAAGGTGGTAATAAAGATACTTGTGCTCGCAGTAAACGACCGGGTCATCGATCGCGACCGCATCGATCAACATCGTGTAGGCGTCTTCTACCGTCGCGGGCGTGACCACGACCAAGCCGGGATAGTGCGAGTAAATCGCCTCCATGCTCTGGCTGTGAAACGGCCCGCTGCCTTTCGTCCCGCCGCTCGGTAGCCGCACCGTGATCGGGCAGGGGATATTCGTCCGGAAATATTGTGTGCCGGCGTTATTCAGGATCTGGTTCAACGCGACGCTGGAGAAATCGGCGAACTGCATCTCGACGATCGGCCGCATCCCTTCCATCGCCGCGCCGATCGCAGTGCCGACCATCGCGTCTTCGCTGATTGGCGTATTCAGGACCCGGCCGGGAAATTTCTCCGCCAATCCTTTCGTCGCCTTGAACGCTCCGCCAAATTTCCCGGCAATATCCTGCCCGTAGAGATAGACGCGCTCGTCCTCGCGCAATAAATACGCCTGTGCCTCGCGAATCGCTTCGAGGTAAGTGACACTCATGGGATTTGGTCCACCAATTCGCGAGTCGCCATCGCGCACCAATCTTCTTCGCTCGCCACCGGCGCCGACTCGCGCTGCGCGGTCTCGACCGCCTTCTCGATTTCCGCGGAAAGCTCGGCGCGCATTTGCTTCAGCGTCGCTGCATCGAGCCAGCCGTTTTCACTGATCAGTTTCTCCGTCGCGAGCACGCAATCCTGCGCCCACGGTTCCTTCTTCATCTCAGCCGGCACATAGCTGGCGTCGTCGTGCTCGCCATGTCCTGCCAGTCGTAGAAGCGACGCCACGACCAGTTGCGGCGGACCGCCTTTGCGCGCCCGCTCCACCGCGCCGCCGATCACTTCGAGGCAACCGGCCAGGTTCGTGCCATCGACTTCATGCCCTTCGTAGCCGTAGCCCTTCGCCCGATCGACCAGCTTGGCGCAGGCAAATTGGCGATCGTTTTGGGTCGAATAAGCAAAGTGATTATTCGACGCCACGAGGACGAACGGCACCTTCTCCACCGCCGCGATATTCATCCCCTCGTGCGTCGCGCCTGTCTGCATGCCGCCTTCGCCGATCGTCGTTAGGCCAACAAAATCCTTTTCCCCCTTCATCCGTTTCGCCATCAGCTTGCCGACCACGACCGGGATGAGCGACCCGAGATGACTAATCATCGCGATCTGCCCGGTCTCGGGCCAGCCGCGATGAATATTGCCGTCGCGTCCGCGCATCGAGCCCTCGCGCGAGCCGAGATAAGTGCGCGTGACATTCAGCAGCGGCTCGCCCGCGGCGGCGCGTCCCGCCTGGTCGCGAATGAGTGGCCCAAAGACATCGCCCTTTTGCAAAAACAAACCGCACGCCGTGCTCACCGCCTCCTGCCCACGACCGACATAAACGCCCCCCGTGATCAGGCCGCCGCGATATAGACTGGTCAGCTTTTCCTCGAAGATGCGGGTCTGCAGCATCCAGCGAAATGCTTCGAGGTAGCGCGGGTGCGGCGGAACTTCTTGGGAGGAAGAGGAGCCGGCACGAGTCGCAGTCTGAAGCATCGGCTGATTTTAGCCAGCAACGTCCTGCGCGCCAAAAAAAGATTTCGCGGCGAGGTAATTTCGCCGCGGAGGGCGAACGCGCACGGCGCTTTCCGTTCGCGCACTTGGGATCGCGTGATAATTCTACCGTCTGCCCATGCTGCAACATATCAACGACCTCATCCTGCGCCTCGACAACTGGGGTTATGTGATCGTGTTCCTCATCGTGATGCTGGAATGCCAGGCGTTCCTCGGCTTTTTTATGCCGGGCGAAAGCATGGTGATGGTCGCCGGGTTCCTCGCTGGCCAGGAGCTGCTCGATCTGCGGGTCCTGATCGTGGTGGTGGCGAGCGCGGCGATCGTAGGGGATAGCATCGGCTACGAGTTTGGCCGCCGCCTCGGACGCGATTGGCTGCGGCTGCATGGCGAGAAATTCTGGCTCCGGCCGGAACGACTCGACCGGATGGACGCTTTCTTTCTGCGCTATGGCGGATTGAGCGTGCTCTTCGCGCATTTCCTGCATGTCGGGCGCGCGCTGATGCCGTTCTTCGCCGGTGCGGCGCGGCTGCCTTACGTGCGCTTTCTCATTTTTAACGCCATCGGCTGCGTCCTCTGGGCGACGATTTATTCCCTGGTCGGTTATGTCTTTGGCCAGAGCTGGCACCTGGTCGATCGCTGGATTGGCCGGGCGGGTGTGATCGGCGCCATCCTCGGCGCGATGGTGGTGGTGACGATCGTGCTCTGGCGCGGGATCACGAGTCGCGAGCTGGAGATCCGGGAATGGTGGCGGCAATTTTGCGCCCGGCCCGGTTTCGTTAGGCTGCGCCTCCGCTTCGCGCGGCAAATCGATTGGCTGGAGCAGCGGCTCTCGCCTGACGGCTACCTCGGCATTCACCTGACGATCGGAGTTTTTCTCCTGCTCGCGGCGGTGGCGATTTTTGGCGGTCTGCTCGAACGCATCGGAACGCGCGGCTGGTTGCTGGCGGCGGACCTGCAGGTGGTGGAATGGTTCGCGCACCACTCCGGCGGACCGATGAACCCGGTGATGAGGTTCATGGCGCATCTTGGCTCAGCCTATTGGCTGGTCGCGCTTTTTTTACTCGCGGTCCTGCTCGGTCGGCACAACCGGCATCGTCTTCGCCTGCTGCTGATCGCTGCGCCCGGCGGGGTGGTGCTCGATTTTATTTTGAAACTTATTTTCGCCGGCGGGCGTCCGCACTTCGGGCACGGCGCGACGCTGGGCCCGCTTGATGGCGACCTGATGACGAGCACGGTCGTTTACGGCACGCTCGCCTTTGTGCTCGTGCGCACGCTGGAGCGCTGGCAGTGGCGCGTCTTTGTCCTAACGGCGGCGGTGCTGCTCGTCTTGCTTATCACGCTGAGCAGTCTCTATCTTGAGGTGACGCTGCTAAGCGATGCCTTGATCGCGATGGTAGAAGGTGTGGCCTGGGTTTTATTCTGCATCAGCGGGGTGGAAATCGTGCGCTGGCGGGAGGCGGCACGAGAAGGGATTCCTCCTCCCGTGGAGATTCGTTAGGCGAACCGGGCGTGCCTATTCGCCGATGCGCTCGCGCAAGCTGGCGATGGCGTACTCGCGGTTCATCTTCCCGATGAAACTGGCGCTGATCTCGGCCGGGCAAACCGCTTCGCACTCGTAGGTGTTGGTGCAGTTGCCGAAACCTTCCTCATCCATTTGCCGGACCATGCGGAGAACGCGGCGCGAACGCTCCGGCTTCCCCTGCGGGAGGAGTGCGAGGTGGGAAACTTTCGCGGAGGTAAAGAGCATGGCGGAAGCGTTTGGGCAGGCGGCGGCGCAGGCGCCGCAACCAATGCAGGCGGCCGCTTCCATGGCGAGATCGGCGTCGTGCTTCGGCACCGGGATCGCGTTTGCTTCCGGCGCGGAACCGGTGCGGGCACTAACGAATCCTCCGGCCTGGACGATGCGATCGAGCGCGGAGCGATTAATGACGAGATCTTTCACGATCGGGAAAGATCGGGCCCGGAACGGCTCGACCGTGATCGTTTCCCCATCCTTGAACTGGCGCATGTAAAGCTGACAGGCCGCAGCGGGATGCGAGGGTCCGTGCGCTTCCCCGTTGATCGTTAGGCTACAAGTGCCGCAGATGCCTTCGCGGCAATCGGAATCGAACGCGATCGGATCTTTTTCACCGGTCGTGAGCTGCTCGTTCAGGATGTCGAGCATCTCGAGGAAGGAGGTGGCGGGTGAAATATCGCGCACCTCGTATTCCTCGAGTTTGCCTTTCGCATCGCGAGCCGGCTGACGCCAAATTTTCAGTTTAAAATTCATTCCTGTTTAACCCCAGTCCTCATTTGTAACTGCGGGTGGCGAGGTGGACCGACTCAAAGACGAGCGGTTCGGTGTGAAGTTTCGGTTCGGCGGCCGGGTCGCCCCGATATTCCCAAGCGAAAACATCCGCAAAATTTTCGTCGTTGCGCAGCGCTTCGCCTTCCGCGGTTTGATGTTCCTCGCGGAAATGGCCGCCGGCCGATTCGTCGCGCGCCAGCGCGTCGCGGCACATGAGTTCGCCAAACTCGAGGAAATCGGCCACGCGGCCGGCGCGTTCGAGCGATTGGTTAAAGGTCTCGCCGTAACCCGGGACGTTGACGTTGCTCCAGAACTCTTCGCGCAGCTGCGGGATGCGCGCGATCGCTTCCTGAAGGCCGGCAGCATTGCGTGCCATGCCGCATTTATCCCAGAGAAGGAGGCCGAGCTCGCGATGGAAGGAATCGACCGAGCGTTTGCCGTCGATATCGAGCATGCGTTTGGTCCGCTCGCGCACCTCGCTCTCGGCTTTGACGAATTCCGGGTGATCGGTCGCGGGGCGTTTGCCGATCTGCCCGGCGAGATAGTTAGGCAAAGTGTAGGGGAGAACGAAATAGCCGTCGGCCAAGCCCTGCATGAGCGCGCTGGCGCCGAGGCGATTCGCCCCGTGATCGGAGAAATTCGCTTCCCCGATGACGTGGAGGCCGGGAACGTTGCTCATCAAATTGTAGTCCACCCATAGCCCGCCCATGGTGTAGTGGACCGCGGGATAAATCCGCATCGGCGCGTGGTAGGCATTATCGCCGGTGATCTTCTCGTAGATGTCGAAGAGGTTGCCGTAGCGCTCGCGGATGGTCGCTTCGCCGACGCGCGTGATCGCGTCCTTGAAATCGAGGTAAACGCCCCGCCCGCCCGGGCCGACTCCGCGACCTTCATCGCAGACTTCCTTGGCGCTGCGGGAAGAGATGTCGCGCGGGGCGAGGTTGCCGTAGCTCGGGTATTTGCGTTCGAGATAATAATCGCGATCCGCTTCCGGAATGTCGTTAGGCGCTTTCGCGCAATCTTCTTTCCGCTTCGGGACCCAGACGCGGCCGTCGTTGCGGAGCGACTCCGACATGAGAGTGAGCTTGGATTGATAATCGCCGCTGACCGGGATGCAGGTGGGATGAATCTGCGTATAGCAGGGGTTGGCGAAGAGGGCGCCCTTCTTGTAGGCGCGATAGGTGGCGGTGACGTTGCAGCCGCGGGCGTTGGTCGAGAGGTAAAAGACGTTGCCGTACCCGCCGGTGGCGAGGATGACGGCGTCGGCCGCGTGCCTAACGATTTCGCCGGTGATGAGGTTGCGGGTGATGATTCCCTTGGCGTGGCCGTCGACAAGAACGAGATCGAGCATCTCGGTTTGTGGAAACATTGTGACCGTGCCGGCAGCGATCTGGCGGCTGAGGGCCTGGTAGGCGCCTAACAAGAGCTGCTGCCCCGTCTGGCCGCGGGCGTAAAAGGTGCGCGAGACTTGGGCGCCGCCGAAGGAACGATTGGCGAGCAAACCGCCGTACTCGCGGGCGAAGGGCACGCCCTGCTCGACGCATTGGTCGATGATGGAATTCGAAACCTCGGCCAGCCGATAAACGTTTGCTTCGCGGGAACGGAAGTCGCCGCCCTTGATCGTGTCGTAAAACAGCCGATAAACGCTGTCGCCGTCGTTAGGGTAATTTTTCGCGGCGTTGATCCCGCCCTGGGCGGCGATGCTGTGGGCGCGGCGCGGGCTGTCCTGGTAACAGAACGATTTCACGTTGTAGCCCTGCTCCGCCAGCGTCGCGGCCGCCGAGCCGCCGGCCAGGCCGGTCCCGACGATGATCACCTCGAAGCGCCGGCGGTTATTTGGGGCGACGAGCTTGGAATTATTCTGGTGCCGCCGCCATTTTTCCGGCAACGGGCCGTCGGGGACCCTTGAGTCGAGCGTCCCGATCATGAATGCCCCCGCAATTTCACCCAGCCGAGCAATACCGCCGCCGGGATGGAGCTGTAGCCAATGAAAAGCAGCCAGGCAAAAACCCGCCCGGCCCACGCGAGTCGCGGTGCGAGCTTCTGGTTATTCAAGCCGAGAGACTGGAAAAAGCTGGAGGATCCGTGGCTCAGATGCAGCGCGAGCAGGAACATCGCGAGGATGTAAAAGCCCGAGACAAGCGGATTCTGGAAACCAAGGACCATCATAGAATATACGTCGTAATGGCCCAGCGGATCCTTCGGGAGCGCAGAAAAACGCGCATCGGTCGTGCGCACAGAGAAGTGAAGCAGGTGATAAACGATGAAGGCGACGAGGACGAGCCCGCTCAAAGTCATGCTGCGCGAAGCGAAGGTTGCCTTGACCGCGTCCTTGCGCCGGTAGCGTTCGGGGCGGGCGCGGCGGTTCTCGATCGCGAGCCGGATGGTGTAGTAAATATGGAGCAGGACCACGAGAAGCAAAATGCCCCGGATGACCCAGAGAAATATCCCCAACTCGCGCAGATGTTCGGCGTATCCGTTAATCCATTCCGGCCCGAGGAAGATTTGCAGGTTACCGAGGAGATGTCCGATCACAAAGAGGATCAAGATCACCCCCGTCACCGCCACGATCATTTTTCGGCCGACAGATGAGCGATGGAAAGCGGCGATGTTGGTCACAAGGAAACGCCGCGGTGTCCGCGGACGGTTTACCCTATGGGGCGACCCCACAGTGTCAAGCCGACCGCTCCTACCGAATCGCGGAATTTAGCCGCTTTTTTGACGAGATAACGCGGCAATGGTGCGATCGCGATTTCCCCGGTGAAAACTCCGGCCGGGCCGGCGGCGCGGAGAGAATACTGAGCTCCAGCATCGTAGTTTCGAATATAACCCCCTAATTGCCCGTTGGGCATGCGCCCTCCGTAGAGCAGCCAATTCAGGAACTTGTCCGAGCTGAACGCGCGGGCGACGCCAACGACGGTTCCGGCGGAATCGAGGATGACCATTGTGGATGGCGTCCGTCCGTCGTTGGCAACCAACTGACCGGTAACTTTGACGGCGGTGTCCTTATCTCTTCCGCCGGCCAGCCGCTTGAAGTCGGCGTGGCCACGGAATTCTCTTGCATCGCGCCGCCCGGCGAAGAGCTGCGCGGCCGGTTGACCAATCCAGTCCTGCAAACCTTCTGCAAACATATCGAGTCGGCTAGCCCGCAGTTGGGGGAGAAGGAGATCAACAAACTCCTGATTGGAAGCCAGGAGGCGGGCCGGATCGAAGACTCCGTTAATCATGCTGGTCGCGCTTTCATCCGCTTTAGAACGGGCAAACCTCAAGCGGAAACCTTCGTCGCGATGTACCGGCCAGGCCGCAATTGGAAAAGCGAAGACGACAAGGATGCAGGGCCAGCGCAGCCAGTGCCGGCGGTGCGCGTGGTGAATCGCGACTAACAGGATGCCCGTCCAAAAGAGCGAACTCCAGAAGATGTAGCGCGGGGCCGCCGCTTCGAACGGCAGAGCCTGGAAGTGTCGGACTCTTCCCGCGGCGGTAAGAACGAGCGCGCAAAGATTGAGAACGATCAGAGCCAGGTCGATAAACTCGATCCTCCTGGGTTCGAGATCTCGCCGCATCAAACGCGGAACCGTGACGAAGGCGGCGAGCATAAGTCCGGCGGCGCCTCCCCAAAGCAGCCAGCCGGATGATTGGATGAGGCGAGGGGAGATGGGAGTCTTTTGCAAGGCAGATACAGTGTAAAACAATGGGCTGCCGACGAGCATGCAAAGGTGTTTAAGGGTCTCGATCGAAATGAGGCCGGGCGTATCCGGGCCCGCGCGCAGGACGAGATTCTTATCGGGGGGCGGGAGCAGGCGATAGATCACCACGACAACAAGCGCAGCGAGAAGCAGAATTCCGAGCGACCGCCAGGGCAGCCGCAAATACCATCCGAGAAACAAAAGAGTCGGCCAAAGGGCGAGGCCTGTTCCAAAACTAAAGCTGGCAAGGAAACCGGCCACGACGATCAGCGTCGTACTGCGCCAGACCGGGGGAAAATCGGGACCCATCCTGGGGAGAAGCAGGAAAGCGATGGCCGCGCCCAACATAACCAGGGAGGTCATGCAGTTGAATCCGCCCGAGGCCGTGATCGCGGCTCGGCCCATCCAAAAACTGCCGAGAATCAGGGCGAGAGTGGCGAGGCATTTACCAGTGAGATCCATCTGACGATCCCGCCAAACCGGCACCATGAGCAGTGACGTAGTGACGAGCAGAAGCGCCAGCCCAACGATAAAAAGGAGCAGCTGGAACCCGTGAAAAAAACGCAGGTCAGCCAGCCAAATCAGATTTGGAAAAATAACCGAATGGTTGTTGACCTTCAGAAGCGTGCTTTCCAGCCACGAGCAATTCAGACAGACGTAGTAGATTCGCCAAAAATCCTGCTCGGTCGCATCCCAATAAGACAGGCAGAGATAGAGAATTCCGGAGACCAGATAGATAGCCGCCAGCAGGAGAGCGGCGACCTGCACGACCCCCGCGGCGGCCTTTGCGAGCCTATCCATTCTGAGTGGGCTCGAGGCGTCCCCAGGCCAGCAGCGAGGTGCCGAAGGGCGCCGGGAAAGGCCACGCGGTCTCGATCTTCATCAAGCTACTCAGGAGCAGATTCGCGGCTGCGTTAGGCGGAGCAAACCCGAAGCGCATCGTTTCCTCCGGACTCCTCATTTTGAGCGCGACTTTGCGGGCGAGTAACACCGGAACCATGGAAAACGCCCAGTAGCTCAAACCTTCGAGCGGAAGGCCGGCCTGGCCGAAGGTTTTCGTCAAGGTGGCTTTCCGGTAGCGTCGAACGTGGCCGTTAACGGCATCGTAGCGGCTGTAGAGCAACATGCTCGCGGGCACGTTAACAATCATGACTCCGCCCACTCGCAAGTGACCGAGGGCCGCGGCCAGGAAAGCGCTGTCGTCCTCTATGTGCTCCAGCACGTCGAGCAGAAAAACGGCATCATAACGACCAAGTAGCGAAGGTTCCTGGTCGTGAATGTCGTAGAAAAAGAGTCGGCCCAGCCCGGGCTTGGCCATCGCCAGGCCCGCGCGATTCAAGTCACAACCGTCCACCGGGATGCCGAGGTCGCGCTCGAGCATGCCACGGGCGACCGCGTTGCCACATCCTATCTCCAAGGCGCGGCTGACCGGGACCTTGGATGACTGGACCGCGTCCAGCACGCCACGATGGCGCCACCGCATCCAAAAATGATCTTCGGTCGCGAATTGATACCAATCATCCGCCATCGCGACGGTTCTCGGTTCAGAAAGGTTTTCGATCTCATTCATCGATCGTGGTGCTGGGGGGAATATTCACGGTGCGATCGACCAGGAAGGAAGGGCGCCCTTTCACTTCCATGAAGATCTGGCCGATGTATTCACCGAGAAGACCGAGATAGAGAAGGATGATTCCGTTGGAGAAAAGGAGAGTGATCACCAAAGTCGAGAAACCAGGGGCGGCGAGTCGCGTGTCGCTAAAGAGGGCGAAGCCGAGGTAAATCATCGCCCCAACCACCGCACCGAGGCAAAGCAGGCTGCCGAAGATAAAGCCGAGCCGGAGCGGCCGGGTGGAAAACGACGTCAGGCCAGAGCCGGCCAGCTTAATCAAGCGGCCTAACGAGTATTGCGGGTCTCCGGCGGCGCGCGCCGGCCGGGAAATGGGGAAGGGCCGGGCGGGCAGGCCGAGCCACGCGCGCAATCCGCGGACGAAGCGGAGCTTCTCGGGCAAAGCGAGGAGGAGAGTCACCGCCCGCCGGCTCATGACGCAGAAATCTCCGCTATCCAGCTGCACCGGACTGTCGGCCAGATAAAGAAAGAGGCGATAGAACAAGAAATAAAAGAGCCGCTTCAGCGGTTGGCCATGACGCCGAGTGCGGACCGCGTAAACAACATCCAGGCGTTCAGTTTGCAGAAGCCGAAACATCTCCAGCAGGATCTCCGGCTCATCTTGCAAGTCCGCGTCCATCACCCCAACGACCTCGCCGCTGGCGAAGGTAAGGCCGGCCGAGACCGCGCTTTGATGGCCAAAATTGCGGGTGAGCTGGATCAGTTTCACCCGCGGGTCGGCCTGCGCCCAGCCGGTGACGACTGCACAACTGCCGTCGGTCGAGCCATCGCTGACGAAAAGAAGCTCCAGATCCGGAATGGCCGGCTGGAGTTTCTCGAGGCGCGCGCGCAGCAACGGCAGAACCTTTTCCTCGTTAAGGAAAGGAATAACTATACTGAGCGCGGGACGACTCATGAGCGGTGGAGTGGTTTGCGCAAGATCATACACCCGAGGGCGGCTCCACACCTTCCGATAATTGCCCCCGGAGTTTCAAGATTAGCTCATCTTTTCGGGCGGACTCGGACTCCAGCTCCTGGGCCCATCGTTCGCGATCGGCGAATTCTTTTTGCAGCTGGCGGATAAGTCCATCCCGGTGCGCGACTTCATCCTTCAGGGTGAGGGCCCCTTTCGTCCGATCGGCAAGTTCGTTCTGAAACTCAAGGATGCGTTTATCTTTGGCTTCGCCCTCCTTTTTAAGGCGGAGCGCCCACCTTGTGCGTTCGTCAAACTCGTGATGGAGTTTCTGGTGGGCCTGGCGCGTCTGCGCGCAATGCGCGTCGAGCTCATAGATATACGGCGATTCTCGATCGCGAGGCGGATGGTGTAGTAGATGTGGAGTAGGACCACGAGGAGTAAAATGCCCCGGATGACCCAGAGAAATATTCCCAGCTCGCGCAGATGTTCTTCGTAGCCGTTGATCCATTCCGGCCCGAGGAATATCTGACGGTTGCCGAGGAGATGGCCGATGACGAAAAGAATCAGGATGAGGCCAGTCACCGCCACGATCATTTTCCGGCCGACAGATGAACGATGAAAGGCGGCGATGTTGCTCACAAAGAATGACCTCTGCCTCGGGCGCGACAGGAGTGTTATTTTATTGGTGGGCCTTACCGTGTCAAGGCTCCGGCGTCGGCAGGCGGGGGGCAGAGCGAGAACAGAGCCCCATTTCAGGCGGGTTTCTGGGCGCTGACGAGAAATTGTTTGCCAGAAGCGCCACAAAAGCGGACAGATAAACGCGGGGCAAGAAGAGCGGCGGACTGAATCCCTGCGACATGCTGGAGGGGAGGGCGATCAATCGAGAATCTCGCCATGCGCAGGCCTTCGCTAAGGGAAGCTTTCGTCAGGCGGCAGGTGATGATCAAAGAAGTTGCTCGTGAAGATGACATCGAGAGTCTCGGCGGAGCGCATTGCATATTCCCGCTGACGATCTTGGGCCATGGCTCAGGATGACTGCTCGCGGGACGAAATCGATTCCCGCTCAATCCGGTGCGCTTTCGCCCGATCGAGTTTTTCCCGCAGTTTTGCAATTTGCCGCGAACATTTCTCGTTCTCGGGTTCCAAGTTCGCCAGATATGTACTCCGCTCCCGGAAGGACTCCTCCATTTCCGCGGCGAGCGCCTGGTCAGGAGGTAGGAGGGTGGGATCCAGCATTATTTCCGCCTGCAATCGTTTCGCCTCCTCGATAATTTCCGGATCAGTCCGGGGGTCGGATGGATCAAAGTGAACCGGAACTTCTGAGCTGTTGATTCGCTTGCAGAGCGGCTCCAGGCAGGCTGGCTCAAAAGGCTCTACAAGGAATGCCAGCAATCGCTTCATCGTTATCTCCGGCTGACTGATCAGGTCGGAATGCCGGATGCGGCAAACAATCTCGGAACCGTAGGCGAGTTCGGCCTCGCGGCAGGCGCGGACAGTCCTGAGCCAGTATTCATAGGCGTGCTGTTCGGTGCCCACCAACACGGGGCCGCCCGTCCGCTCAAAGTTCATCATCGAGCGAACGACTGCATCGACCTCCCGGACGAGGTGGATGAACCGCGCTTCCGGGAAAAGCATGCGGAGGCCGTGGATGTAGAGGGAGTACTCCGGCGTCCCATCAACCCAGCGACCTTTGGGGTCGGACTCTGAGCGATGGATCTGGAAAGCGGAGTTCAATTGTGGTTTCGGCGCTTCCGGAGAGTCCTGGCTACGTCTAGAAATCAGCGTCGCCAGGAGCGTTCTGCGATTGTCCAGGATCAGATCGGTAATGCTTTGGCCAAAATGCGCAAAGAACTTTTCACGCTGGACGCCGAGGGCGCTGAGTTGGGAACGTTCTCCCCGGACGCTGCCCCTGCGGTAGGCCAGATCGAGTTGATAGGCGAAAGGCCCGATCCAATCCGATTCCTCCTGGACGAAGATGTTGGAGTGCTGCCCAAGGCACCAGGTAAG
Source organism: Chthoniobacterales bacterium (assembly GCA_046593335.1). Classification (GTDB taxonomy): domain Bacteria; phylum Verrucomicrobiota; class Verrucomicrobiia; order Chthoniobacterales; family UBA10450; genus Palsa-1392. Next base: position 43,574 of record JBKJNW010000103.1, read on the forward strand.
GATACTGGTGCCGGAGCGTGGCGAACCCACGACGAAGACTGGCCTGTTTGTCCACACGCTGGCAAGCTAATGCAAATGCGAGCGCGATTCGAGAAAAAACGAGATTCTCTTCGGCCATCGCCGGTAAGGCCAAAATCGTTATGCTCGTCGCCGGAGTTTTGAAGGGCAGGGAACGGTCGAAAAAGGTTTGCCTGTTCCGCTCCTCTGGTTATGACTAACGGTTGCCCGGGCCGACAGAGCGCGGAATTGTGCGCGCAGAAATAAATGCTCCATCACCACCTGCCATTTCTTCTCTCCCGCGCCGCGCTCTACGGACGGCACGCGATTGATCTCTGTAATGGCGCAGTGAAATTAGTGGAAATCGGTCTTTGCCGACTTGGCGCGCCAGCTCTGTCGTTGGGGCGCGGCTCGAAGGCCTCGCGGGCGGGCCGGCATGGTGCAAAACCGCTTTCTGTTCGACTGCGGCAGCGATCGCCGCTGCTGATTCACTACCATATTTTAAAAAATGCCGGCTCATCATTCGAATGGGCCTTGGAGCAGGCGCTCGGCAACGCCTATCGCTCTTTCGATTCCCCTTCCGCCGCCGGCTTCGTTTCGGCGCGCGACCTGGTGGAATTTTCCTTTCGCCATGCGGAAGTAAAAGCAATTTCGAGCCACCAAGCCGCGCCCCCTCCGCCGAGGATATTCGGGCGAGAGATCTTCACGAGCATTCTGATTCGCGATCCGATCGCGCGAATTCGATCCATTTACGCATTCGAGCGAGCGCAGGAGAAGTCTAGTCCCGGCGCCATCAAAGCCAAGGAACTTACCTTCAGGCAGTACGTCGAGTGGCGTCTGAATACTTCCCCGGCCACGCTCTGCAACTTTCAGGTCTATTTTTGTTCGCGCACGTCAGCAGGTACCGCCCAGATTTCGGGCGAAGAACGGTTGGAACGAGCGATCAGGAATCTTGATGGCATTTCACTTGTCGGCACCGTCGCCCGTTTCGACGAATGGCTCGCCTTGGTCCAGAAGGTCCTTTCTTCTTCGTTCCCCAATCTTGCGCTGGCTTCGGTCCGGCAAAACGCCTCTCTCGGAATTGAGCCATCCGAGGGAGAAATTCTCGGACAATTGATCAGCGAGCTCGGGGATACGACCGCGCAATATCTGCTCGATAACAACGAACTCGATATGTGCCTGCATCAGGTGGCAGACGCCCTGCTGACTCGACGGCTAGCAGAGCACGGGGTGGGACTGAGATTGCTCAAAGCGTACACTAACACCCCGGGCGCTCGCCCGTCGTCACACTGGCTTTCAAAGATTGGTTAGCCGTTCCGTCGTGTCCCCTTTTATGCCGCTGCCGAAGATGTGCCGTCGGCAAAGCGCAGTGCCGGGTTTTTTGAGCAGGGCATGCGAGATTGCTGCTTTTAGACCTGAGACTAAAATTGAATACGAAATGATAACGGCTGATGCCTCGGACAATTGGCCACTTGACCCAAATAGCCCATGTCGCACCCGTGGCCGAAACGCTCAGGAACGGGCGTGAAGATCGATACTTAGTGGGGATCTTTCCTTTCCATATGTAGCGTTTAGATTGCCTTCCACCAGCTTCAACAATCTTACTTCAGAAATGCAGAATCCATTACGCGATGTTCGCTGTGAACTGACCTTGCGGCGACTCTCCAGGCGAGAAGGTCTTACGCTAGGGGCGATAATGCTTTGTGCATTGGTGCTGTTTGCCGCCCTTCAACACGGCCGAGTATTTATCGGAGATGAAATCGGCACGCTTAGGTACATCAAGAAGAGTCCCGGCTATATTTTGACCCATTTCGTTACCCATCTCACGATGAATTATTTTATTCTCGTGGAAAAGGGAGTCGCCTGGATCTGCGGAGCAAGCGATTGGCGGTTGACGGTGCTGCCGATGGTGGCGGGCGTTGCCATCATTCCGCTCGCTGCCTCGCTGGCGCTCAAAGTTACGGGTTCAACGCGCACCGCGCTGATTGCCGCTAGTCTCACCGCCTTCAATCCATACTTGGTGATGTGGGCTCCGATGATTCGTTCCTATTCGCTGCTCGTGGCGCTTAGCCTGCTGGCTATCAATGAATTTTTTCATTGGTATCTGGAACGGGACTGGTGGAGCGGAGTACGCTGTGCAGGTGTCGTGTTGTTGCTGTTGCTTACCCATCTCAACAGTCTTTACACCATCGCATTTCTCGCACTATTGCTCGCGGTCGAAACCGTTTCCGGCGGTTGGTCTGGTGCGCGAAGGTTCCTCTGGGAATCCAGGACTCTTTGGATTCCATTGGCAGGAGTGGCGATAGTAGCCGGCGTGGCTTACTGGCGCCTGCTCCCCGATATCGCTAGGGTAAACAGGGAGTGGGGGACCGATACCCCGCCAACGAGCATGGGATATCTTCCCCAGGTCTTTACCACATATATGGGCGTCAGGTACGCCGCCGCGGTATCGATCCTGTTGCTCCTCGCCGGTTTTTGGTCGGCGTTGCGCGAGAAGCGGGCGCTTCTTCTGTTGTGTGGAGCGATTGTTCTGAGCCCGGTTCTCATGTCCTTGCAGGGGGTGTCGGTTCAGACATGGGCCTACGCCCGTTACTTGATTTCTTCGCTGCCCCTGCTCCTCATCTTGATGGCCGCGGGTGTCGATTGGCTTGCGAGAAACGTGTGGATGCGGAGAGGCGCCACTTTGGCAGCGTGGGGCCTCACGGCAATAATCATTGTGTGCTGGACACCTAATTTATCCGCCCAGTTTTTCGCCAAGAAACAATGGCCGTATGCACGCGTGGCTAAGTTTCTGCACGCACAAATGCAGGGAAAGGACGTGATTGTCAGTGGATGGAGTCTCGGGTTTACGTTGTCGCAGTTCTTCGAACAGCCCGAAGATCGCATCATGCTTCCAAACAATTATGTAAGCAAAGTTGCTCCTCACCTCGATTCCGGAGTGGGAAGTGTTTTTTATGTGACGGGGTTAGGTGTCTTAAAGGATCGCAAGGTCCCCATCCAACGTTTTGGTGGACTGGAAGTCGCCACTTACAGCGGCAAGACCGCGCGGGTGTTGCTCCAGGAATGGCGAGAGGACCTATTACGTCGAACTGACGGCAACGTTGTTGCTTCCTTTCAGGGCGATTATGAGCTCCTCGCCCTGATCGAAGAGCGGATTCCTTCTGGGCAGTCGGCGGATCATTGGCGTTCTCTCGCCGAGCGCTGCCGCGCTCAAAGCCCGTCCGAGAGTGGCACTCCACGGCACTTGGTAAAGGCGACACGAGCCGTCCTATTTCCGTGAACAGGTTTGCGGCGAATCCAAGGGCTTTTGGCAAAAGATAAATATCAACATGATCGATGTAATTGAACTTTCCATAGTGATGCCTTGCCTGAACGAGGCGGACACCCTTGCCGGTTGCATCGAGAAGGCGCAACTGGGAATTCAGCGTTCGGGCGTGGGCGGCGAGATTCTAGTCGCTGACAATGGAAGCCAAGATGATTCAGTGCTAATTGCGGAAAGACTCGGAGCACGCGTAGTACATGTGAAGAAAAAGGGTTATGGTAACGCCTTGCGGGCCGGCATTCAAGCCGCCTCCGGAAAATGGATTCTTATGGGTGATGCCGATGAAAGCTACGATTTTTCGGAGGCAGGCCGCTTCGTTCAGAAACTGCGGGAAGGCTTTGAGTTGGTCACGGGCTGCCGCCTGCCGCAGGGCGGCGGGAAAATTTTGCCCGGGGCTATGCCGTTTTCGCACCGCTGGCTTGGAAATCCCCTCTTCTCGCGAATGGCGCGACACATGTTCGCAGCGCCTATTCACGATGTTTATTGCGGTCTGCGTGGATTCACACGGGAATTATATGATCGGCTGGAACTTCAGTGCGAAGGAATGGAATTCGCCACGGAGATGATCATCAAGGCGAGCTTAAATAAGGCGCGCATCGCTGAAATTCCGATTACCCTGCATCCCGACGGGCGCAAGGCGCACGCACCGCACCTGCGAACCATTCGTGATGGCTGGCGCACTCTGCGTTTCTTTCTCGTGTTCAGCCCGCGATGGCTCTTTCTCGCACCGGGCTTTCTTTTGGCTTTGCTCGGAGTGGCCGGATACGCCGTGGCATTGCCCGGGTTGAACATCGGTCGCGTAACGTTTGATGCGCACACACTTTTGTTTTCCAGCCTCGCGATTCTAATGGGTTATCAATCGATTTTGTTCGCTATCTGTGCCAAAACCTTCGCCATCAACGAAGGGTTGCTTCCGAGTGACTTACGCTTCGAGCAATTCTTCAAAGTCATCTATCTGGAGCGCGGTCTCGCCTTGGGCGGCCTGGTTTTGTTGGCTGGCCTCACTTTATTGGCCGGAGCTGTGTTGCAGTGGAAGTCCGTCGATTTCGGCCGCCTCGATTACGCGGTCACGATGCGCTGGGTCATTCCAGGGGCGACAATGACAGCACTGGGGTTTCAAACCATACTTTCAAGTTTCTTTGTTAGTATGCTAGGAATGAAACATCGCCCATGAGTCAAGCTTCCAGAGAGGCGAACTCGGAATTTGATGCCTATGCTGCGGAATATGACGCAACCCTTGCTCAAGGAATTTCGATTTCGGGAGAAGACAAAAATTACTTTGCAAAAGGTCGCGTTGCTTGGCTGGCCCGCTGTCTCTCAGACTTGCAGGAGCGCCCACGGACGGTCATGGATTTCGGCTGTGGCACGGGTTCCTCAATACCATTTTTGTTGAGCGAATTGGTATTGGAGTCAGTGCTGGGGGTGGATCAGTCCGTCGAATCCTTGGCTATAGCGGAGCGGCTTTACGGCGGTGCCCGCGTTCAATTTGTGCCTCGAGTAGAAGAGCAGACCGCAAAGCACTTGGATCTTGCATTTTGCAACGGGGTATTTCACCACATTCCGCTGATTGATCGATCCGCGGCGATAAACGGTGTCTATTCTTCCCTGCGTCCTGATGGCCTATTCGCATTCTGGGAGAACAACCCATGGAATCCCGGCACACGTTATATTATGAGCCGGATTCCGTTTGACCGTGAGGCTATAACTTTGACGCCCCGAACCGCTCTTTGTTTGTTACGCGAAGGCGGGTTCGAGATAATACGCACAGACTTTTTGTTTTTCTTTCCAAGGTGTCTGAGCTGGCTGCGCTTCTTAGAACCTAGGCTGACACGTCTACCACTCGGTGCCCAGTATCTAATTCTTTGCCGGAAGCCCAATCGACCCCAGAAAAGCGCTTCTTAACCGGGCGATAGCGAGGCGGAGGGAAGATTAGCCTTGGGGCGGAACGTCCTAGGTCGCAAATTCTGTGGGCTGGCGAGCAACCGCAAAATCGAGCATGCGACGCAATCCCCCGCACCACAAAGCTAATACCCGGCGTTGCGCTCTTTTCGTTCGCGGCGGTTTTGGACCTGTGAAGCGCGTCCGTCAGCAGGCGATGATTAGGAAACTTTGTGCCACGACTATTCGGGTGAGTCCGTAGTTAGACTTGCTCCGACTTCTGGCTTTCGTCGCATCCAAAAGCTTCCACCACCCCACCAAGGGGAAGTCGGAAAGGTAGCCTTAAGGTCGTCGAGGTAGTAGTGACCCAAGTAGCTGTTCGCCACGAGCACTTCAAACTGAGAGTTAAAGGCAAGGAATGCCTGGAGAAGATACTGCTCCGTCCAAAAGCGACATTCATCCATCACCCAGGCACGACTATACTCGAAGGGGAACAGGATGTCATGCACATGCACAATGACGCCAGGATTCAAACGTGGCAATACCTCTAGAAAAAGATAGTTTACATCCCCGCCGATTTTTACAGTGTGCGAGCTATCGATAAAAAGCATGTCGCCAGACTGGAGCTGAGAGAAGAAATCTAGGCCGACATCCTCCACCTTCTTTTCGAGCAAGGAACGCAGACCCGGGAAGCCTTGCCTTAGAAAATCGAGTGGGAACGGTTCCACACAAACGAGCGCGGAGACGCCGTTCTTGGCGGCGGCCTGACCGGAGATTAGCGAGGAATAGCCACTGCCTATCTCAACGATTGTGCCTGGCCTAAAGTGACGCACCATGCAATAAGCAACCAATGCATCGGTTCCACTGAAACGGCCATTGCCGAAATAGAATTGTCCGGGCTGGTCGGGGGCCTCAGCGGGAAACTGTTTATACTCATCTCGGAAGTTTGGAAAGCAGTTGCGCAGCAAGTCTAGTTGAACGTCATCGTTCATGTCGATTCCCGGGAGCGCACTCGGCTGGGTCCAAAGAGATTCGGGTAGGAGCCGCGTGTCGGGAATAGGTTGATAAAAATGGACGGGAGTAATATGGAGGCCAAGCTCTTCCCAGCGGCGAAAAAAATCGGGGAAACGGGGATGGCGCAGGCAAAGAGCGCCGATTCGACCTACGAAAGCGGCGAGCGTACCGAGATCAACATTGCCATTACCCGCCTCGATCGAAAGTTGATCAAGAACGCTTTCGAGCGAACCGGCACTCCGCCGCACGGCAACGTGGTCGAGGCGTCGGTTGGGTTCCGTTGAGCCGTAGAGATTGAAAGTGTAGGTCTTTGACCCGGCTATCCACGACACCTCAACGAATCCGCTTGGCCCCTTTGCGACCAGCTTTTCGGCATCTTCCAGTGTCGAGACGCGGATTTCAGCTCCGAGCGGGTCGTTTGTCTCCCAAGTGATCTTGGTGCATGCTCCCGCGACCAGGGGGATTGGGTTTGGAGTCGCTTCGATCTTGCCGCCAATGCGATTTGCTGAAGTAACCTTACTCACGACGCAGTAACGACCGGAAGCGCCACCTTCCTTATCCTAAAATCCTCCCCGAGCTTGGCCTCGCGATTCTGCGGCAGGAAATGCAGATCTACGCTGTGGAAGATATCGCGACTCTGTGATGCGTGATGGTGAATGGCAGCCATGCGGATTATGTCGCCCTACGCGCGAGGTTCAGGACGGAGTAGTGGCGCAACCGCTCCAGCGTGGAAGTGCCGGAGCGGCGTGTAACCCGCGATACAAATGGTGCGTTGATTCATCCGGTTCGAAGAAGAATCGGAGATAAGCCGACTCGTGTGGGATGAATTAGACCCGCCGCCGTGAAGAGTCAATCACGGTCGCGGAAATCCGTCGCGGATTCGTTACCGACTACTCTTGGGGGGCTCAGGAGGCCCGCGTTGGACGCGACTCAATCCTGCGTGTGAATGGCGATTCGTTTCGGCAATCATTTGCAGCATGTAGGAGCGTTCGTTGTCGAACGTGAGATTCGAACGATCAGGCGAGAGTTTTCGATCGTAAACCCAAACCGAAGCGAGCGGCGCTCCACTCGCGGTGATTGCTGCCAGTTCCCGAGACAAATATTCCTGCTCGCTTAGGATGCCGCGTCCGCCAGGCCGACCGGGCACTGCAACAAACTCCTCGACGTAAACGGGTTTTCTTGCCGATCCCCCTATGCGGACACAAGTTTGGAGCAACTCCTCGTAGGAGACTTGCCGGTCGGCGAAATAACCAGTCGCGCTTGCCGGACTGGTGTGAATGCAGATGGGACTATAGGGACCGGGATTATCTCGCAAGAGGATGGTTGCAAACTGTTGCTCGGTATCCGATCTCATGCTACCTCCCGTGGCGTTGTTATAGGCCGAGGCGCGGGGCAGCGAGTTCCCGGTGAGCAGGATTCGTTTCGGGTCGATACTGCGGACAACTTGAGCAAAATCGAGTGCCGCACTTTTAAAAGTCGCGAAAGACATGGCGCGCGCGGCGAATCGGCGAGTGTTCCGCGGCGGATTTGGCAGATCGGCGGCCAAAGAGAGTTCACAGCCGAACTCCCAACCCCAAATTGCCGGGGAGTCGGCATAACGCGTCACCACTTCTCGGGTATAGGTTCGCATGAACTGTCGCGTTTTGCTGTTCACGTCCCCCCACCGCTCCCTCGGCTCGTTGACTAACCCGGAGACGGCGGCGACCGGCCAAAAAAGCGACGCGATCAGGCCGACGTTTGATTTTTCCGCGGACATGACGACGCCGTCTAAGAGGCGGAAGTAAGCTTTTTTGTCACTTAGATAAAGCTGGAAATCATTGGCCGTCCAGCCGCACGCGGCAAATCTAGCGAAGGGAATGCCATGGGTGCCAAGTTTGCTCAGTCCGGCTCGATAACTCTCGTCCTGCGGATTCCGCAGCGTGCGAACGAAGGGGTCATAGTAATTGACTCCGATCCCGCGGTAGGGCGTGCCGTTTCTGGTCAAGACACCTGCGGAGTTCACGCTCAAACCTAAACTGGCTGTTTCTGCGCCGTGGACCCCTTGATCCGCAAATACCAATAGTCGCAAGATAACAACGAATCCCGCAGCCATCCTTGCGCACCGCCCACCCATTCGCGAAATCATACTCGAATCTAGACCCGTTTAGCCGACAAGCAAAAGTGCGCGACGGGGGCTCCCATCCGCCTTCCCCGCGCAAGCGCGGCCTCGCCTAATAATAGCGGCACCCCCTGTCCGGTGATGGGCGCGGCGCCTTCAGCGCGGGCGGAATTACGGCGTCGAGGGCGAGATACACAAAATTTCCCTTCGAGTTGTAACTTGGGGCCAAGGGATCCCGCGAATACTCTATTTTGTTGGAACCAATCCGGGATGAAAGCGACACTACCACCAGTCGATCCGTCGCTGACGAAGACGATCTCCCAATTCGGCGCAGCAGGCCGGGCTAACGTCAGTCGCTCACGCAAAAGAGGCAGAACTTCCATCTCGTTCAGAAATGGAATAACAATACTCAGGGTGGCCGCACTCATTCGTCTTATTGTCTCTGCCGCGCGGGGCGCTGTAGTCTAATTTCTCTTCTTCCGCAAGACAGGCGGCGCGACTGCATCGTGACGCTCAAGCGGTGACAGGTTGCGGAGAGTCTTTAGCAAGCGGGGCGGTAGAGAGCGCACTCTTCTGGTCTGAGCCGATGATCTCCTCCAGTTGCCGGCGCGCGGCCTCGATCGAAAATAGCTCTTGGGTCTTGAGCAGGCCCTTCCTGGAAATTCGTTCCCAGAGGACCTCGGAAGAGTAAAGTTCGATGACCTTCGCGGCAAAGGCAGCGGGTGTTGCAGCGATGGCAATCTCCTCGTCACTGACTAGCGACATTCCCTCAGCCGCGACCGGGGTCGCAACCACGGGCACACCATAGCTCATGCTTTGATTGACCTTCCCTTTCACTCCGGCGCCGTAGCGGAGAGGTGCGATCGAAAGCTTGATTGTGTTGAAGAAGACGGCGACATCCGGTTGGTAGCCTGTCACAATGACTCGTTCGCTTGTGAGACCGATGACTTCCGGTGGCGCCTTGTCGCCGATAATGTAGAGCCGCACCTCGGGCAGGTGCTTCTGGACCAGGGGAAAGATCTCCTCGGCAAAAAAGAGAATGGCATCGGTGTTGGGGGGATGCTGAAAGCTTCCGATAAAAAGGATGTCTCGACGATTTGCGAATGGGGTCGCTGAACCTGGCAATTCGACGATGTTGGAAACCACCTTGATCGTATAATCGGGGTGGACTGAAAGAAGCAGGTCTTTCTCGGCGGGACTTACCACCCAAGTCTCGTCCGCCTGTTCGATAAGTTCATACTCGAGCTGGCGCTTTTCCTCGGCCTTGCGGCTGCCTTCGGCATCTTTGGTTATCTCCGCGCAGCGTTCTTCCCGTAGAAAGTGGAGATCTACGGTATCGAAGATGACGCGGCTCTGCGGTGCGTAGGCCCGCGCGTCAGCCATATGCTTGCGAGCAAAGTCGCAGCGGCTGAGAATGATGACGTCAAACTTGGGACCTTCTTTTTTCAGATAATCCTTGATCGATTTAACGTAGGGGTGGTGATGAAACATCACCCCGCGCTTGCGTAAAGCGTCTCCGTAAGGAGGAATGTCGGCCAGGTTGTCCGGCAGGAATGTGACTTGATGTCCAAGCTGGTGGAAGATGAGCAGGAGATGAAACATCCGCAGTGAGCCAGAGTCGCGGTCGGGCATTGGCAGATGATGATCAATGACTAAGATTCTCTTCTTTCCTTGCGGCGGGGCATTGAAAGAATCGATGTCCCCGTTTGCGGGCAGCGAAGCAAGGGTGCCAGCCCAGCTTCTGATAAAGGTGCTTCGATTTACTTCCTGATATTTCTTTGCTCCGGAAGAGATATCAGTGCCACTGGTTATGCCTTCATAGTGGACGACGACGCTCTGCGGCTGGTATAGCACTTTCCGCCCGCTTGCCGCGACCTTGAATGCGAGGTCGGTATCTTCGTAGTAAGCCGGCGCGTATTTGAGGTCAAAGCCTCCCAGGCGATCGAAAAGCGACTTTGGAATCATGACGCTGGCGGCGGAGCAATAGTTTACTTCCCGCAGGTAGTTGTATTCTGGTTTAGCCGCATCCTGAAATTTCCCCCGGTTCCAACCGGAGCCATCGCGCCAGATAATGCCCCCGGCTTCCTGAAGACGGCCGTCGGGATAGACTAACTTTGATCCGACCAGGCCGGCCTCAGGCTCGGACAGGAAGGTTTCACGCAAAGCACCTAACCAACCGGTAGTCACGGTCGTGTCGTTATTCAAAAAAACCAGATAGTCACCGCGGGCGGCAGCAGCGCCGCGATTGCACGCCGCGATGAACCCGGCATTTTCTTCGACGCGCAAGTAGGTAAGCCCTGGAATCTGCCCGATCACCTCCCGGGTTTTGTCGGTCGAAGCGTCATCCACAATGATTACTTCGTAGGGGATCTCTCCCGAGTTAGTCTTTACCGCGGCGAGGCAGGCGTGGGTGAACTCCACTTGGTTATAAACCGGGATAACTATCGAAATTTCAACACGCTCACGAAGAGTAAAGCTGACCGGGGAGTCAGGCGGTGGGGGCTTGGGTGTAGAGACTGGCTCGGCTTGCGACGTCGCCTTAGGAGGTTCGGGCACAGCTAACGGCGCAAGGATCTCGCGTGGGCGCAGGTCTTGGATGTCCTGGTCTAAACGCGATAACTCCGGATGTTTGTCCCGCCACACGCGGTATTTTGCGACATTCTTGTCAAGGTAACCGAAGCCAGGGAGTGCCTTTCCGCTCATCGCAGCAACGACCGAAGCAAATGGATTAGCCAGCTTCCAGCGTCGTGATTTTTGGAGCAAGCCGGAGGCTTCGTCAATCTGGTCAAGAATGCGCAACAAGCGCTTGGTCTCGATAAGCTGTCGGCGCAGACGGTCGGTCAGCGAAACATTGCGGGATTCAAAGTCGGCCAAGCGGATGCTGAGATCTTGCAGAAGTTGATTGGTCTGCGCGAATCGCTGGCGCAATTGTGCGATTTCCTCGCCGTTCCGGACCATTTCCTCGCCGTCCCGGATCGATTGTTGTCGGGCGGCCTCAGCCTCCTCTTTGGCGGTGGCGATCTCCTGACGGACGGTCTCGGTTTGTCTTCGTGCGGTGTCTCGTTCCTGGATCGAGTCCTGCGCTTCCTTCTGACCGCGTTCCAATTGCTGGCGGGCGGCTGCGAGTTGGTCCCAAGTTTCCCGGCGGACCCTCTCCAACTCCGCATAGAGACGCTCGCGCTGCGTTCGCTCGTCTTGCAGCAACTTGTCCAAATGGGCGTAGGCCTTCTGTAACTCTTCCACGCGACCATCGCGCCGGTTGATCTCGGCCGCGCTGCGAATGGAGTTCAAAGCCAGTTCCTGGCGCAGCCCCTCGATCGTTTTCTGATGCCGATCCACTTCCTGCCGGTGTGCAATCTCGGCGCCGCGGCGTTGCGCCAGTTCCTGCCGCATGCCTTCACTATCGGGAATGCTAGTCTGGAGACGGCTTTCCGTCCCGCTTAAGGGATCGCCTTCGCTCTCGACCAGACTCTTATCTTGAATTTCGCGCGTCGCGGTATCGTCGCTTTCTTCGAGGAGCCTTCGATAGAGCGAGACAATCGGTTCGGCGACGCCTGCGTCGATCATCTGCTCGACCGTAAAGGCGGTGTGACGCCGGTTCACCGCCACCAGCGCGACGGCGGCGGCGATCTTACTGGCATCGTTCAGTCCGAGAAAGTTCGCGATTCGAAGCATTTCGTTTTGCGGATCGGAAAAGAAAGCTTCGTAATGCGTGATGACTCGCTTCTGGACAGTCGTGTGCGCCAGCAACCGGCGGTTATAAATTTCCCAGAGCCTCAAACCCAGGGCATAGGAAGTGCCGTTCCTCCGATTCATCGAGTAGGCGACCTCTAGCGGGTTGCGAATAATGATAACGGTTTTGAAGTCTGGGATGAGACTCCGCCAAAAAGGTAGGGTGAGACAGTTACGGGGGTCCTTCCAACCCCACTTATGGTGATCGGCGAAACTGTTCAGGAGCAGGTGTGCTTTGGCGCGCTGAGGCTGAAGAATATCGCTGTCAAAGGACGATTCGCTCCGCGGCGGCAAATCCCACGCTGCGCCAAGGGCGTTGAGGATTTCGTCGTTTAGTCTAACGAAGCGAAGGTTTTCCCAGAAGCCATCGAGGTTGTCGGCCGCGGCCGGCATCAAGTCTTCTTCAGGACCAAGGTAGAGGCCGCAGCTGTGGAGTAACCGTGTCAGCATCGAGGTGCCGGAACGGTGAGCGCCAGCAATGCAGATCGCGGGCTGTTTCATGTGCTCATGCGTCTCGATCACAATGAATAGAATGGTAAAGTTTGAGAATCAATTAAAGAACACCCAAGCTCGGCCGCAGCGCGAGGTGGTGGGCGCAACGACTAGTTCTGCCCCCGTAACCTCCGATTAAGATCGACAATCATTTGCAGCATATAGGAGCGCTCGTTGGTAAATGTGAGATTGGATCGGTCTGGGACCAGCTTGCGGTCATAAACCCAAATTGAAGCGATCGGTATCCCGCTGCCCTCAACGGCGGCTAACTCGCTCGCGAAGTATTCTTTCTCGCTCATGCCTCCTCGTGCTCTGGGCCTACCGGGAATAGGTATGAATTCTTCAAGATAGACCGCCTTGCCGGCTTTTCGGCCGATCCGCGCGCAGGTCTGTAACAATTCCTGATAAGAGACTCTTCGATCGACAAAACGCTGTCCGGCATCTCCGGGACTGGCGTGGATACATATCGGGTTGTAGGGACCGGGATTATCGCGGAGCAAGATGTGGCAAACTGATCTTCGGTATCGGCGCCGCGTCCACCGGACGCATTATGGTAGGCATTGGCGCGCGGAATGGAGTTCCCCGTTACGAGCATCCGCTGGGAATCAATCTTTCGCACCACCTGCGCGAAGTCGAGTGCGGCGCTGCGGAAGGTCTCGTAGGTCAGCGCGCGATCGGCGCGAGCTTCTCCAGGACCGAGATTAAAAGGAAGGGATAATTCGCAGCTGAACTCCCAGCCCCAGATCGCGGGGGAATGGGCATAACGGGAGACTACATCCTGAGTATATTGACGCATGAACTTGCGGGTTGCGCTTTGCGCATCGGCCCAGCGCTCTCGCGGCTCATGGACCGCTTCCGATACTGCGGCGATGGACCAGAAAACCGAGGCGATCAGGCCGACATTGGATTTCTGCGCGCTCTGAATGACAGCGTCCAGTTTCTGGAAATAGGCCTCCCTGTCGGTCAGGCATAGTTGCAAGTCTTTCCCGGTGTAACCACCCGCCGCCATCCGCGCAAAAGGAATGCCATGAGCCCCAAGCTGCGCAAAACCTTCGCGATAACTTACGTCGTCGGGATTGCGCAAAGTGCGGAGAAAGGCGTCGTAATAGTTGACACCAACTCCTCGATATGGCGCGCCATTGCGGATTAAAACGCCTCGCGAATCGACCGTGAGGCCGAGGGAAGCCGACGACGTTACTTCTTTTCCTGAGAGCGGGAGGGCGCCGAGAAAAAAAATGAAAAGCAGGGGAAATGCCCAAATTCCAAGACCGCGCGCTTTTGAGGTCATGACGGAGGCTAAGCTAATTACTTTTTGCAGCAATGCGGGATCATCCGATCCCCGATTCATTTGCTTCCTGGCTTGACTGCGGGAATGTCGCGCAGATTGGAGGGGATCTCGTCGGCCGGGAAGGTCTCGACCTGCATCTCGATCAGACTGACGAAGGGACAGCCGAAATCGGGTCGCTGATCTCCGCTGCGATCGACCAGGACGCCGACGCCGACCACCCGGCCGCCGCGCGCGCGCACGATGTCGATCGTCTCCTGGACCCGACCGCCCCGTGTGACGACGTCCTCCGCCACGATCAAGCGTTCGTTAGGCGAAATGACGAAGCCGCGCCGCAGGACCAGCCCGCCGGCCTCTTTCTCGGCAAAGATATGGCGTTTGCCTAACGACCGCCCGACTTCCTGCCCGACCACGATCCCGCCGAGGGCAGGGGAGATGATCGCGTCGCATTCCAGATGGCGGAGTTTGTCCGCCAACTGGGCGCAGACCCGGGCCGCGATCTTCGTGTGCTGGAGCAGGATGGCGCACTGGAAAAATTGACGGCTATGCAAGCCAGAGCGCAGGACAAAATGCCCGTCGAGCAGTGCCCCGGTCTGGCGAAACAGCGCCAGCAAATCTTCACTCATCGCTTCCCGTTTCGCTGCTAGCCGGAGGTGTCGCTAACCGTTTTGTCTCCGTCCACGGACTTCTCTCCCAGCGCAGCGATCACTTCGATCTCCACCTTGGCGCCCTTCGGAAGGCCCGAGACTGCGACCGTGGAGCGCGCCGGCGGATTTTCCCGAAAATAGGTGGCGTAGATCTCGTTGACCGTCTGGAAATCGTCCATGGTCGAAAGGAAGATGGTTGTTTTCACGACGTGATCGAAACTGAGATGCGCCGCCTTCAGGAGGGCAGCGATATTCTCGAGAACGCGCTTGGTTTGCTCGCTGATATCGCCTGTCACCATCTGGCCCGTCTTCGGATCGAGCGGGATCTGGCCGGCGCAGAAAAGGAAGTTGCCGGACTGAACGCCCTGCGAGTAGGGCCCGATCGCCGCCGGGGCGTCTTTAGTGGAGAGAATTTTCTTCATGGCCGGGACCTTAACCGGAAAAACTGGCGACACAACGGAGAGCACCGACCGTTCGCCGCGACCGATGATTGATCGCACGCGATTCTCGTTGATATTGCTGCCCTCATGGTCAGTTGGATTTTAAAGAAGATACTGGGCTCGAAGAATCAGCGCGAGATTCGGCGCTTGCATCCCCTCGTGCGCTCGATCAACGCCTTCGACGAGCAGTTCAAGGCGCTATCGGACGACGACCTGCGGGCCAAGACCGCGGCTTGGAATACTGAGCTTTCCGTCCTGGAGGATCCGGATGCACTCGCCGTTCGCCTCGAAGAAATTCTCCCTGAAGCTTTCGCAGTCGTGAAGAATGCGGCGCGGCGTCTGACCGACCGGCAGGAGAGTTTCTCCGTTTGCGATCAGCCGATGACTTGGAACATGGTGCACTTCGACGTGCAGCTCATCGGCGGCATCGTCCTGCACCGCGGCCGGATCGCGGAAATGGCCACGGGCGAAGGCAAGACGCTCGTCGCGACGCTCCCGCTCTACCTCAATGCTCTCTCCGGGCGTGGCGTGCATCTCGTGACGGTGAACGATTATCTCGCCCGCCGCGACGCCGAGTGGATGGGCCAGCTCTACAGTTTCCTCGGTCTCACAGTGGGCGTTATTCAGCACGACCAACCGCCCGATCTTCGACGCGAGCAATACGCCTGCGACATCACCTACGGGACGAATTCCGAGTTCGGTTTCGACTACTTGCGCGACAACGGCATGGCCACGACGCGCGAGCAGCAGGTCCAGCGCGGTTATCACTTCGCCATCGTCGACGAAGTCGATTCCATTCTGATCGACGAAGCGCGCACGCCGCTCATCATCAGCGGCCCAGCCACCGTCTCGACGCATCAATACGACCGGCTCAAGCCGCTGGTCGATCAGCTGGTGAAAAAGCAGAACATGCTCTGCAACCGCCTCGCCAGTGAGGCGAAGGAAGCCTTCGACAAAAACGAAAACGAAGAAGGCGGCCGCCTCATGTTCAAAGTCAAGCTCGGCCAGCCGCGCAACAAACAGCTCCTGCGCATGATGGAAGACCCGGATAAACGCCGGGCGATCGACAAGGCCGAGCTCTCGTTTTTCCAGGACACGCGCAAGGAAGAACTCTTCGCCCTCAAGGAAGAACTCTTCTTCACCATGGACGAGAAATCGCACGAAGCCGATCTCTCCGAGCAGGGCCGCGCCTTCTTAAATCCGGACGATCCCGATTCGTTCGTGCTCCCGGATTTGATTAGCGAATTCACCGACATCGATCTCAACCGCACGCTCGCCGACGAGGAGAAAGACAAGATGAAAGTCGCACGGCAGGAACAGTGCGACACCCAGGCCGAGCAGATCCACAACATCTCGCAATTGCTCCGCGCTTATTGCCTCTTCGAAAAGGATGTCGCCTACGTCGTGGAGGAAAACAAAGTCGTCATCGTCGACGAATACACCGGCCGCAAAATGCCGGGTCGCCGCTGGAGCGACGGCTTGCACCAGGCCGTGGAAGCGAAGGAAGGCGTGCAGATCGATCGCGAGACGCAGACGCTGGCCACGATCACAATTCAGAATTATTTCCGGCTCTATCAAAAGCTCGCCGGCATGACCGGCACTGCCGAAACCGAGGCGAACGAATTCCATGACATCTACAAGCTCGATGTCGCTGTGATCCCGACGAATCGACCGGTGGCGCGAGCCGATGCCAACGATCGCATCTACAAGACGCGCCGCGAAAAATACAACGCGGTCATCAACGAAATCCGCGCGTGCCACACCGCTTCGCAGCCGGTTCTTGTCGGAACCGTGAGCGTGGAAGCGTCCGAGTTGCTCAGCCGCATGTTGAAGCGGGAGAAAATCCCGCACAACGTTTTGAACGCCAAGTATCACCGGCAGGAAGCCGAGATCGTGCAACGCGCCGGCCAGGCCGGTACCGTCACCATCTCGACCAACATGGCTGGCCGCGGCACCGACATTAAACTCGGCCCCGGCGTGCCGGATAAAGGCGGCCTCTACGTCATCGGCACCGAACGGCACGAATCGCGCCGGATCGATCGCCAGCTTCGCGGACGTTGCGCGCGCCAGGGCGATCCGGGGGCGACGCGCTTTTACGTCAGCTTTGAAGACGACCTCATGCGCAACTTCGGCGCGGCCGATCGCATGACGAAAATCATGGAGCGTTTCGGCCTCGAGGAAGGACAGGAGCTGGAGCATCGCTGGCTCAACCGCTCGGTCGAAACCGCGCAAAAGCGCGTCGAACAGCGCAATTATCTGGCGCGCAAACGCACTCTCGATTTCGACGACGTCATGAACAATCAGCGCGAGGTGGTTTACACCTACCGCAACGAAGTCATCGACACCGAAGACCCGCACAAGCTCGTCTACGAAGTAATCGACGAAGCCGTGCCGGCCAAGGTGACGGAATATCTCGGGACCGGCGCGCCGAGCGACGAGGTCAATCACGCCGGCCTCCTCCATTGGGTGAACACCACTTTCCCGCTCGGGCTAACGAATGAGAAAGCGCAGTTCGAGACCCGCTCGCCGGACGCGAACGCGCAGTTTCTGATCGAGAGAATCAAGGAATCCTACCAGCGCAAGTCGAGCCACGAAGAGCCGACCGCGGTCAAGAGCCTCGAGCGCTATATCATCCTCAACGCGATCGATCGCCTCTGGCAGGAGCATCTCTACGCCATGGACGCGCTCCGCGAAGGCGTTTATCTCCGCGGCTACGCGCAGAAAGACCCGCTGATCGAGTACAAGACGGAAGCCTACGAGATGTTTGTCGACCTCATGGCGAACATCAAAAACGAAGTGCTCAACAATCTTTTCCGCAGCACCTCCAACCTGCAGGCCTTCGAGACCTTCCTTTCCACGCTTCCGCAGTTCCTCATGCGCGAGCATGGGCCTGCCGCTCCGACCGCAAATCCCACCGCCACTGGGCCCATGCCCGGTCGCCGGCCCGAACGCATCGGCGCGTCCGGCGGCAATGGCGATGCCGACGGCGATGGAGAAGTGAAGCTGGAACTGGCGCCGGTTCGTCGCGAGATGCCGAAAGTCGGCCGGAACGACCCCTGTCCCTGCGGCAGCGGCAAGAAATACAAGAACTGCTGCGGCCGGACCGCCTAACGATCCGCTGTTTTTGCCTTCGCCCGCCAAGGCGGCGCAAATTTGCCGATTTGCTCGCAAGCCGTTGACGGGCAGATTCCCGTTCGATTTTGAAGTTCATCAACCTGACACGCCGGACCGAGGTCGGCGCTAACTGTTATTATCTCGGGACTGGCGGGCAGGGGGTCGTGCTCGATTGCGGCATGCATCCCAAGGAGGAAGGAGAAATGACGTTGCCTTTGCTGACGCATCTGGCCGGACTGCCAGTCGACGCCCTCCTGCTTTCCCACGCTCACCTCGACCACATCGGATCGCTCCCCGTCCTCATGCGGCAGCAGCCGCAGGCGCGCATTTTCATGACCGAACCGACCGCCGCGATCGGCGACGCCCTCTTGCATAATTCGGTCAACGTCATGACTCGCGAACGCGAGGAAGTGGGCGTGATCTATCCGCTCTTCACTCATCGCGAGACGGACAAGGCGACTGATCGCTGGCAGCATTGCCGCCTCGGCCAACCTTTTACCGTCGATGGCGAACGGAGTCCGGCCCGGCCTAACGACGAGCTGAGTTTCGAATATTGCGATGCCGGCCACGTCCTCGGCGCCGTCGGAATCATTTTGCGCGCGGAAGGCCGGACGGTTTTCTACACCGGCGATGTGAATTTCGATGACCAGACTCTGGCCAAGGGCGCGGTTTTTCCCGAGACGGGAATCGATGTCCTCATCATCGAGGCCACGCGTGGCGTTTCGCCCCTGCCGGCGGGATTCACCCGTGAAGCGGAGGAGCGGCGTTTCGCAGAAGCGCTCACGCAGGCCTTTGCTCGCGGCGGTTGTGTGCTCATCCCAGTTTTTGCGCTCGGCAAGACGCAGGAAGTGCTCGCGATGCTTTATAAATTCAAACGCAGCAAAATGATCGCGGACGTGCCGATCTACATCGGCGGCCTGAGCTCGAAGATGACAGAGATTTACGATCGCCGGGCCAACCAAACGGCGCGGGTCCTGCCGCGCTTGCAGTTGTTTCCCGAGGTTGGGCCGTTTGTGCTGAATGGCAAAACGATCGCCGACGCGCCCGCGCGCCCGGGCCGCATCTACGCGCTCTCGAGTGGCATGATGACGGAGAAAACCCTCTCCAACATCTTCGCGCGGCGACTCCTTGATCGGCCGGAACACTCCATCTTTTTCGTCGGCTACGCCGATCCGGAATCTCCCGCCGGAGTCTTGCGGAGCGCTCAGCCTAACGACCTCGTTTCGCTCGACGAAAACGAACCGGCCCAGCACTTGCGTTGCCAGCTCGATCAATTCCAGTTCAGCGCCCACGCCTCGCGCGAGTCGATCCTCGATTACATCAAAAAGGTGGCGCCGAAAAAACTCGTCCTCGTGCATGGCGATGTCCCGGCGATCGAATGGATGCGCGCTTCCGCCGCGGCCGCCTTGCCGGAATGCGAGATTATTGTTCCGCCGCCGGGCGTTGAGATCGAGTTGTAGGCGCGAGGACGATGAAGATCGCGTCCTGGAACATCAACTCCCTGCGCAAACGCGAGGAGCGCCTTCTGCTCTGGCTGCGCGAAGCGAGCCCGGATGTCGTTTGCCTCCAGGAAACGAAATGTACCGACGAACATTTCCCGGCTGCGACTTTGCGCGACGCAGGTTACACGGCGGTTTTTCACGGACAGAAATCGTATAACGGCGTCGCCATTCTCGCCAAAGAAGAGCCGCGCGAGGTGCGGATGGGTTTCTCCGATGAAGTCGAGGACACACAGGCGCGGATTATCGCCGCGACCATCGGCGACACCCGCGTCTTCTCGATTTATGCGCCTAACGGACAGGCGATCGGGTCTACCGCCTACCAGTATAAAATGGAATGGTATCGCCGCCTAACGACCTGTTTGCGGGAGAAGGAAGGCGCACTGGAGCGGGTCGTGGTCTGCGGCGATTTCAACGTCGCGCCAGCCGACGAGGACGTGCATGACCCGGCGCTCTGGCAGGGCGCGATCATGTGTTCGGAGGCGGAGCGGGCGGCCTTTCAATCGCTCATTGAACTCGGTCTGGCCGATACTCTTCGGCTGCACCATCCGGAGTCGGGAATTTTTAGCTGGTGGGATTATCGGATGCTGGCCTTTCCCAAGAATCGCGGTCTGCGGATCGATGCCGTTTTGGCCGGGCGCGAGCTGGCCGCGAAATGCACCGATGCCGGAGTCGCGCGCGAAATGCGCAAAGGCAAAGAGCCCTCCGATCACGCGCCGGTCTGGGCGGAGTTCGAAACCTGATAGCCACCTCCTTGCAAAACCGACCCGGCCAGACCTACCAGGTAGCGAGTCCGCCATCGAAACCGCTTCTGGTTTACGACGGCGATTGCGGCTTCTGCAAACTCTGGATCGCGCGCTGGCGGGAGGAAACGGGCGAGGTGGTGGAATACCAGCCGTTGCAGGAAGCCGCGGCGCGATTTCCGGAAGTGCCACGCGCGGAATTCGAGCGCGCGGTCAAGCTGATCGAGCCCGACGGCGCGGTCTGGAGCGGCGCGGCAGCGGTGTATCGATCGTTAGGCGCAGGCGGGCGGCCGCTGAACCGCTGGAGTTACGAGCATGTGCCCGGTTTTGCTGCGGTCTCGGAATTTGCCTACCGCTTCATCGCCGGCCATCGCGAGCTAGCCCATCGGGTCACCTCGTTAATTTGGGGAAACGACGTCCGTCAGCCGACGTATTTCACCGCGCGCAGCTGGTTCTTGCGCGCGCTCGGCGCGATTTATCTGATCGCGTTTCTCTCCTTTTGGTTGCAGGCCGATGGCCTGATCGGCGCGCATGGGATTTTGCCGCTGCCGCAGTTTCTGGAGGCGGCGCGTGCGCAATTGGGCGATCGCGCCTGGCTCGTTCTCCCCACGCTCACCTGGCTGAATTCGAGCGACGCTTTCCTGCATTTTCTTTGCGCCACCGGGGCGGTGTTGTCTGCCTTGCTTATCGCGGAGATTGCGCCGGTCGTCTGTCTCGTACTGCTCGGCGCGCTTTATCTCTCGCTCTCTCTCGCCGGGCAAACCTTCTACAGTTTTCAATGGGACATCCTCCTCCTGGAAACGGGTTTCCTCGCCATCTTCATCGCGCCCTGGCGCTGGTGGCCGCGGCGCGACCAGCCGGCACCGCTTTCGCGCCCCGCTCTTTTTCTTCTCCAGTTTCTGCTCTTTAAACTGATGTTCATGTCCGGCGTCGTGAAGCTGACCAGTGGCGACGCTTCCTGGTGGAATCTGACCGCGCTTGATTACCATTATTGGACACAGCCGCTCCCGACCGTGCTCGGTTGGTGGGTCGACAAATCGCCCGAGTGGCTGAAGCATTTCTCGACCGCGGCTGTTCTCGGGATCGAGATTGTCGCGCCGTTTCTCATCTGGCTCCCGCGGCGCTTGCGGCTCGTTGGCTGCGGCCTCTTCGTCCTCCTTCAGGTCGCGATTGGTCTCACCGGCAACTACGCTTTTTTCAATCTCCTCACCCTTGCCCTTTGCCTGTTGCTGATCGATGACCACGCCTGGCCGGGCGTTTCGCGCCTAACGAACCGGAGGCCGTCCGGCCACGACTGGCCGGCATGGGTTCCGGCGCTGGTCATTCTCCTCACCATGCCGTTGAACGCGCTCCTCATCGGCAACGGCTGCAAGCCCGATCTGCCCTGGCCGCCCGCGCTCGAGTCCTTCTACAACGCGGTCGCGCCCTTTCGCGTCGTCAATGGCTACGGACTTTTCCGCGTCATGACGAAGGAGCGGTCCGAGATCATCATCGAGGGGAGCGAAAACGGGATCGAGTGGCAGGCGTATGAGTTCAAATGGAAACCGGGTCCCCTCCAGCGCGCACCGGCTTTTGTCGAGCCGCACCAGCCGCGGCTCGACTGGCAGATGTGGTTCGCTGCCTTGAGTGACGCGCGGCAAAACCCCTGGTTCCTCGGCCTCGCCCTGCGCTTGCTCGAGAATTCGCCCGACGTCGTGGCATTGTTAGGCAAGAATCCTTTCCCCGAGAAGCCGCCGCGCTACCTGCGGGCGAATATCTATCGCTACCATTTCAGCAGCCGCGCCGAGCACGCCCAGAGCGGCGTTTGGTGGCGGCGCGAGGACGAACGCGTTTACCTCCCGGTGGTCTCGGTGCGGGGGGACTGAGCGCCGCGCGACTTGAGAACTGCCCGTTAGGCATTATACTTCCGCCATGCCGAAAGAAGAGCAGATCGTAACGGAAGGCACGGTGACGCAAGTCTTGCCGGGCACCATGTTCCGGGTCGATCTCGCCGGCCAGCGCAACGTCCTTGCCCATATCTCGGGCAAGATGAGAAAGCATTTCATCCGCATCGTTCCGGGCGACAAGGTGGAGGTCGAATTGTCACCTTACGACCTGACCAAGGCGCGGATCGTTTTCCGGGCTAAATAGCGCTGTGGCCTCGGGCAACGCCGATCGCGAAAATCGTAAGCGCAAGGCGCCTGCGAGTTCCGTATCCCCAGAGAAGAAAAATTCACCGTCACCGAGACGAAAAACGGCCGGCCGGAAAGCGCCGGTCCCAACCAAGGAGAAAAATATGGCTGAAGAAAATAGAACCGAGAGCGAGTCGATCCCGCCACAGGCAGAAGAAAATGTGGAGCGCGGCAGTTCGCATGCCCGCCGGGCAGCGGAAGAATTCAAATCGGCCGCGGGAGCCGTGGCCGACCAGTATCGCGGACGGGCCGAGGAAGTCTGGAACGATGCCACCGATCGCGTGCGCACCTTTCAGGACGACACCGAACAATATGTGCGGGACAACCCGACCAAGGCGGTCTTCACCGCGCTCGGTATCGGGTTCGTGCTCGGCTTGATTTTCCGTCGTTAGGCGCAAGTCGATGGCGGAAGGCTCCATGCCATTCCGCAATCCCGCCGGACATCGCGGGTTGCGGCAGAATCTGAACTCGCTCGTTGCGTCGCTGACGCAATTTGTCGAGAGCCGGATCAAGCTCGCGGCCCGCGAATCCAAGTCGGCGGTGCGGCACCTCGTGGTTGTGCTGGTCTGCGCGGTTGCGGCCCTCATCCTGTCGCTCCTCGGGTTCGTCTACCTGATCGTCTTTGCGATTGTCGGCATCGCCCACCTGCTCGGGATTTCCTGGATCTGGGTGGCGCTGGTCGTGGCCCTGCTCCACTTCGCGATCGCACTCTTGTGCCTCATCATCGCGCGGGGCAATCTGAAGCATCCTATTTTCCGCGATACCGCGAGCGTTTTGAAAGAAGATATCGAATGGCTGAAAAACCTGGATCAGACGAAACGCCCATAGAGTTGCGCCAGAAGATCGCGCGTTCGCGGGAACTCGTGGTGCGCGACATGGGCGGGATGCGCTACGAGCTGAATTTTCCGCTTAAGTTCAGGAAGGCTTTCCAGCGTCACACGGTTCTTTGGGTGGGAGCGGCGCTTGCCGTCGGTCTTGGCCTCGCCCTGCTCCGGGCGCGAACCCGGAAAATTTATGTCGGCGTTAGTGGAAAAAAAGAGCGTTCGCCGAATAAGACTCTGTTCGAATCCGGCGCGCTCCTTGGGTTACTAAAGCTCGGGATGACGCTCGTGCAGCCAGCGGTGGTCAGTTATTTTGCCAAGAAAGCCGCCAAAAAAGGCGGCGCGCAAGGGCGCACGGGTCGCGACTGGTAGTCGAATTTCCGTTTACGCTCGGGAAGCGGTTGCCTATTCTCTGTGGCCCGCGTCCTCATGCTTGCTGAAACTTCTACTGCTGCTCCCACGCCCCACGTCGACCAGTATCTGGAGATCGGCCAGCAAAACGGCGCTTCCGATATTCACCTCGGGGTCAATTCCCAGCCGATCTGGCGGCTCTTCGGCATCCTGCAACCGATCTGGCCGGATGCGCCGAAACTGACCGCGGAAGACACGGCTGCGCTCGCGGCGGGTTTCTTGAATGAAGCGCAGCGCGAGATGCTGGCCGAGCGTGGCGACGTCGATTTCGCCTACTCAACCGAGTTCGGGCGCTTCCGCACCAGCGTCGTTAGGCAACGGCTCGGGACCGACATCGTTTTTCGCATCATCAGCACCAAGGTGCGGACGATGGACGAGCTCGGCCTGCCCGAGAGCCTGAAGCTGCTGACCCGTTTCCATAACGGCCTCATCCTTGTCACCGGCTCCGTCGGCAGCGGTAAATCGACCACGCTCGCTTCCCTCGTCGAGCAGGTGAACATCGAGCGGAAGGAGCACATCATCACCTTGGAGGATCCGATTGAATATGTGTTCCAGCCGAAGGGTTGCCACATCACCCAGCGCGAAGTCCACACCCACACCAAATCCTTCGGCGCCGCGCTCCGCGGATCGCTCCGTGAAGATCCCGACGTCATCATGGTGGGAGAAATGCGCGACTTGGAAACCATCTCACTTGCCATCACTGCCTCGGAAACCGGCCACCTTGT
>JBKJNW010000105.1:0-17860 GCA_046593335.1 Chthoniobacterales bacterium
CCTTCGAAACTGGTGAGGGCGGTCTGGATGACCTCCGGGGCGAGGCCATAAAAACGCGCCGCCACCGCCGCCATCGCGGCGTTGCGGACATTAAATTCGCCGATGAGCGGTGAATCAAAAGTCGTTTCCCCTAACGAAAAGCGGGAGCCGCTAGGCGAGTAGCTGACCTCGCGGATGCGCTCCGCGCAGTTTTCGGAAAAGCCGACCGCGACCAGTGGCGCAAGGCAATCCCGCGCGACTTCGACGCAGTTCGGATCGTCGCCGTTGAGCAGGATCATGCCGTTTTGCGGCACGATGTTGACCAGCCGGCGAAAGCTCAATTTTACCGCGTCGAGGTCGGCGAAGATATCCGCGTGATCGAACTCGATATTGTTAATGATGAGCAGCTCAGGCAGGTAGTGGATGAACTTGGAGCGCTTGTCGAAAAAGGCGGTGTCGTATTCGTCCCCCTCGATAACGAAATGTTTCGAATCATTGAAAAGCGCACCCTGCCCGAGGTTGCGCGGCAACCCACCCACGACATAGCCCGGCTCCATTTCACCGACGGTCAGCATCCAGGTCAGAAGCGCGCTCGTGGTCGTCTTCCCGTGGGTGCCGGTCACAACCAGGTTGTGTTTTCCGCGCAGAAAAAACTCTTTCAGGACTTCCGGGAGAGAGAGGTAATAGAGCTTTCGGTTCAGGACCGCTTCCACTTCCGGATTGCCGCGCTTGATCGCATTGCCGATCACCACCACCGCCTCGTCGTTAGGCAGATTTTCCGCCAGGTAAGGCTCGCTCAGCGCGATTCCCTTGGCGCGGAGGAAGTCGGACATCGGCGGATAGACTTTTTCATCCGAGCCGGTCACGCCGAAGCCGCGGTCGCGCAGGGCCGCGGCCACTCCGCCCATGGCGGTGCCGCAGATTCCAAGAAAGTGGAAATGCGGCGGCGGTTGCTTCATCCGGCATCTCTAAGCCGAGGCCAGACAATTTGCCAGTGGCGGGAGGGTGCTGTGCCGCGCGCGCTCAAAGCCGCCAAAGAATTGGCGTTCCGCCCGGTTTTCTGCTAGAAAGACGCTTTCGTGAAACTGGGCACTTTCATTGGCGCCATTTGTCTCGTTGCTCAGCTTTCGTTGGCCGGGCCTACTGGCACAAAGTTGCAGCCTGCTTCGGAAATCTACGCGCGTGCCAGCGATCGCACTGCGCTCATGTGGGAGGTCTACACCCCTGCCGGTCAGGGCCCGTGGCCGGCGATCCTCGTCATTCATGGCGGCAACTTTTACGGCGGCGATCAGGGCGACGAGGGCGTGGTGACCTGCGCCCAAGACCTGGCCGACGCCGGTTACATTGCCTTCGCCATTTCCTATCGCCTCGCGCCTCCCGGCTCGATTGCGGGGCAGCGCTCGTCCGGCCAATTTCCCGATCAATACGACGACGTCCATCTTGCGGTGACAGCGGCCAGGTCGGCGCGGTGGGCGGCTCAGCCGGGGCGTCGCACGCCGCCTGGACCGCGACCACTGGGACGCCGGGGGCGGATAAACTCGACGTGGCCGTCTGCCTTTCGGGCGCCTACGATTTTGCCGACACCACTCCCGACCCCGGGCTCAGTTTGTTTGTCGGGATTGTGACCAACTACGTGGGGGTGCCGGCAAACGATACCGCCTCTCTGCGCGCGGCCTCGCCCGCCTGGGTGCTCAATTCCGCCGTCGCCCCGCTCTTCGTCATCGATACGGAAGAGGACCTGATGCCTGGCGCGCAACTGGATAACATGGTGATCCATCTCGACGACTTGGGCGTGACCAATTACCAGTCGCTGCGAATCGCGGGGAATCTTCATTCATTTGGTTACTGGTCAACAGTGAAGGCGGATGCCCTGGCCTTCCTCGCGGCGCGCTTCGACGACCCGAATCCGACACCAACCCCGACGCCGACGCCGAGCCCCACGCCCACGCCCGCGCCCACGCCCAGCGCGACACCCACACCGACGCCTAGCGCTACTCCAAGCCCGTCGCCAACCCCCACGCCGACTGCCTCGCCCACTCCGACCGCAACTCCTTCTCCCACTCCGGCAGCGACTCCCAACGCGCTGCTCAACCTTTCCACGCGCGGCCGCGCGGCGACCGGGGGAAACGTTCTCATCGGCGGTTTTATTCTCGGACCGGGCAGCAGCACAAAACAGGTTGTCGTGCGAACCCTCGGACCCTCACTGGCCGCGTCCGGTGTCAGTTCTGCCCTGCTCGATCCGAGTTTGCAGCTGGTCGATGCCAGCGGCCGGATTCTGGCTACGAACGACGATTGGATGATGAGCGGCCAAACCCAGGAAATTATCGACGCGAATCTCGCGCCTAACGACTCGCGGGAGGCCGCCATCGTCGCCTCGCTCTTACCCGGCGCTTACACGGCGATCGTCACCGGCACGGAGGGAACGCAGAATATTGCCCTGGTCGAGCTGTACGATCTGGACGCGGCCCAGGCCCCGCAGTTAGTCAATATCTCTACCCGCGGCCCAATCGACTCCGGCGAAGGCGTCATGATCGCGGGCACAATCATCGGCGGCACCGATGTGGCGACCTTGATCTTTCGCGGGCTCGGGCCCTCACTCGCAACCGGCGGGGCAGAGATCGAGCAACCGTTGCCCGATCCGTTCCTGCAATTGATCGATGGCCAGGGCACGACTCTGGCCGTGAACGATAATTGGCTGGACTCCCAAGAGGTCGAAATCGGAGCGACCGGCCTGGCCCCGACAAACGCCCTGGAGTCCGCTCTTCTCGTTACCCTGCCGGCCGGAAATTACACCGCGCTTATGTCCGATGTGGATGGCAAGAGCGGCACTGGCTTGCTGGAAATCTATAATCTCTCGTCCAACGAGGTGCGATAAATCCCGCCGACGAACAGGGCCGCTCCTCGTGCTCGGAATCACGACCGCTTGCGACCGAGCCGTGACTCTGGTCAGAAAAAAGTCACGGAATTGACGGTGGCGAATCGGTGTCGGCCAAGTAAGAAGCTGGGCGGACGATAAAAAAAACGTCCGCGGACGTCGGGGCGTCCGGAACCGAACCACCGCGAAAGCGGTTCAACAAGGAAAGGCCGCGTGCCACGACGCCGGCCGAAGGAAAGACAAATCAATGAGACAATATTTACTATTGTTCTCCCTCGTCCTTAGCTCGGTTCTCCCCGCCACCGCTGCCCCGCAAGAAAAGCCGCGACCGACTCCTCCAGCAAGCGAGGTTTACGCGATTGCGAGCGACAAAACGCAGCTGACCTGGACGGTTTACACTCCTGCGGGGAATGGTCCGTGGCCGGCCGTCCTCGTCATCCATGGAGGCCTTTTCTTCGGCGGCGATGCAAATGAATCGGGAGCGGTGACCTGCGCGCAGGATCTGGCGGCGGCCGGTTATGTCGCTTACTCGATCAACTATCGTCTCGCCCCGCCGGGCAGCGTTCCGGGTCAGCGGTCGTTAGGCAGATTTCCCGATCAATATGACGACGTCCACCTCGCGGTGCAGGCGGCGCGCAACGACTCTCGCTCCAACGGCAAAGTCGCTGCCGTCGGCGGCTCGGCCGGCGCAACCCATGCGGTCTGGGTGGCCACCACCGGCACGGCGGGCCAGGATCGGCTCGATGCGGTGGTCGGAATGTCCGGGGCCTACGATTTCTCCGATTTCAGCTACGATCCTAAGATCGGCCAGTTCATCGCTACGGTGACCAATTACGTTGGCGTGCCGTCAACCGACACCGTCTCCCTCCAAGCCGCCTCGCCGGCCTGGATCGTGAACAAGACGGTCGCGCCGCTTTATCTGGTCGACTCGGAAGGAGACCTGATGCCGGCGGCTCAGCTCGACGACATGGTGACACACTTGAGTTCAGTCGGGGCGCGCGATTACACCGCGATAACCATTCCCGGCAATCTCCACTCCTTCGCCAACTGGACGCAGATCAAGAGCGACGCGCTCGCTTTTCTCGCCGCCAAGCTTGGGAGCGGAAGTCGTTAGGGGGAGGCTCGCTTCGTTCGTTAGGCGAGACGCGGAAAGCGCGCCCCGTGCCGGAGCCTTTCAAGGAGATTGGCCCGGCGCAGGTTGGGATCATCCCGTCGCAGGCAGTGGTGCTCCATCAGCGGCGTCACCGCCACGATTCTGCCATCCTGCAGCACCTGCTCTACCCGCCAGTATTTCTTGATCAGGTAATAATAGAGATCGCCCCGCTCGGCCGGGCGAACGTCGTGCGCTTCTGGGCCCGGAGGCCGGGTCGAGCTTTCCGCCATGCGATAGACAATCGGGGATCCGGGCTGGAGTCGTCCGCGCAGGAGATGTCGGCCAAGGGAAAGATAACCGCCACCCGCCCGTGGCCCCAACAGCACCAGCAAGAGCAGCAGAATAACGAGAAGCGACGGCACGAGCATGCCGGCTTTTGAGCAGGGGCTGTGCCCGTGGGCGGTGTCTCCCGGCCTGGTCGGGTGCCACCGTCTGGTAGGGCGAGACTCTGTCGAGCCGGGAGCGCGGACGGCCACCGCAGAGATGGTTTTCCCCGGCTCGACGGAGTCTCGCCCTAGCGAAAGTCAGCGCTACGGCACAACTGTCAGGGTGAGGTCGCTACCGCCGCCGCCGCTGTAGCTCGCCTGGAGGTTGTTTCCGTTCAGAATCACGATCGCGCCGTCGGGCAGGTTACTGAACGTGCCGGCGATGGGCGTGGCGGCAGTGTTCTTGATCAGAGTGATCGCCGTGCCCTGTTCCAGCGTCCCTTGGGCTTGCCCCTGCAAGTTGATGCTTGCTCCGGCATTGATCGTCACCCCATTAGAAATGACGAGGTCTGTGCGCGCTTTCCGACCCTTGGCCTGGAAGGTGTAGGTGTAGGTCGCGCCGGCGTTAAAAGTAAGATTGCTCTGGATGTTGAGCGTCTTTTTCGCCTTCGCCCCGAGGGCCGGCGCGAGAAAAGCTCCGGAACCGATCGTGACCGTTCCCACGATGGTGCCGCTCCCGCCTAACGTTCGAAGATTACGCTGAGGTTGTCGCTCCCGACCGTGAGCGTCCTGCTTCCGAGAAGGACCACGCCGCCCGAGCCTCCGACCGATCCCGTCGTGAGCCCGGGAGCATTCTCGCCGCTGAGGTCCAGTCTGCCATTACCCGCCATGATGAAGTGCGCCGTCCCGCCGCTCGCGTCGCCCGAGAAGCGCGCCTCGGCCCCGAGGCCAGCCCCGCCGTAGATCGTGATTGTCGCTTCGCCGGCACTGGCCGCTCCGAAAGCGATCGCGCCGGAGAAGGTCAGGAACGCGCCCGGCGCACCGGCGACCGTTCCACCGTCTAGCGTGATGTCGGCCCTTGCCGCCGTGGTGCCCTCGACGAACTGCAGCTGACCGCCGAATGCTCCAACTCCGTCAGCTCCACGAATGGTATATGTGCCCTGGCCGGCGCTCGCACTCCCATTGAACGCGATATACCCGCCGTTGGCATTGCTCACGGCCCCGCCTGCCGCGGTAAACTTCCCGCGCGAACCCGAAGAGTCATCGCTGAAGACCATGAGGCCGCCGCCAGTATTGATGCCGCCGACGCCGCAAACGAAGGTCCCCCTCCCCACGGTCGAGTCATCATGGAAATAGATTCTTCCGCCGTCAGCGCCCGCGGCTGTCCCGCCATTTATGAAGAAACTGCTCTCGCTCGCGGAGGAGGTGCCGAAGAACTGGAGCAGACCGCCCTCGTCTGCCATCCTGATCCCGCCATTCACGGTAAAGACCGAACCCAGGCCAGCAGAGGCGCTATTGAGGAGAGATATCTGTCCCGCTTGAAGATTGCTATTGGAGCCCATCACAAAATTCTGCGTGAGCCCCGAGTCGTTGACGACGCCGGCGCCGCTCAAGGTCAAGGTGACACCGGGATTAGGGGTGATCGTAAAGGCGCTGGCGCCCTCGGAAAAGACGACGCTATCAACCTGCACCGAGGCGGAGAGCGAGATAGCCGGGGTGTTGGAAAAAGCGAAGGTCGCCAGATCCGACGGCCCGTTCGGGATCGTTGCGGGCGACCAGTTGGTCGCGGTGTTCCAGCTACCGCTCGCCGGGCTGGAAAGCCAGGTCGCGCTGCCAGCCTGCGAGGTTGCCGCGAGACCGAGGCAGAAGAGCCCGGCGATTCCCAAGAGAATGGGTAGATGGCGGAGGGGTGAGGCTATCATCCACGGTTTCTACAGAAGTAGCGGCCCGAAAGTAAAGCCATTTACCCTCTCCCCGCGCGGTCAGACGAAGCTCATAGCGCCGCGAGTCGTTCCGCTTTGCGGTTGAACCCGGGGGGCGGAGCGTGAATCATTCGGCCCGTCACCATGCGCATTCTCTCCGGTATCCAACCAAGCGGCGTCCTGCACATCGGAAATTATTTTGGCATGATGCGGCCCGCGATTGCACTCCAGGCGGAGGGTGAGGCGCTTTATTTCATTGCCAATTATCATGCCCTAACTAGTCTGCGCGATCCGCTCGCCCTGCGGGATAACACCCGGCGGGTCGCGCTCGATTTCCTCGCCTGCGGCCTCGACCCGGAGAAAGCGATGCTCTTTCTTCAATCCGATGTGCCGCAGGTGACGGAGTTGGCCTGGATCCTGAGCACGGTGGCGCCGATGGGTTTGCTGGAACGCGCCCACTCCTACAAAGACAAAATTGCGCGCGGTCTGCCCGCCTCGGTTGGGCTCTTCTCCTATCCGGTCCTGATGGCGGCCGACATCCTGATTTACGACAGCGAGGTGGTGCCGGTGGGACGGGACCAAAAACAACACGTCGAAATCACGCGCGATCTCGCGATCAAGATGAACGAAACCTACGGCGACATCCTGCGCGTGCCCGAACCCCGGATTCATGAGCAGAACCAGACCGTGCCTGGTCTCGACGGCCAGAAGATGAGCAAGAGCTACGGCAACACGCTCGACATTTTCGCCGAGGAAAAAGAACTGCGAAAACGGGTCATGAGCATCGTGACCGATTCGACCCCGGTCGAAGCGCGGAAAGATCCGGCCACCTCGTCCATCCTGTCGCTTTACTCGTTAGTCGCGACCGATGAGGAAACGGCGGCGATGCGCGCGGCGTTCGAGCAGGGTGGAACCGGCTACGGCGATTTCAAGAAGCAGCTCTTCGCGAAGCTCTGGGAGTTCTTCGCCCCGATGCGCCAGCGCCGGGAGGAGATTCTAGCGCAGCCGGATTATATCGACGAGGTGCTCAAGCGAGGCGCGCAACGCGCCAATGCGATCGCGGACAAAGTCATGGTCCGCGTCCGCAGCGCGGTCGGTTTATAAAACCTGAAGCGCGGCCCGGACCCGGGCGTTTTCTTTCAGCTCCGCAAAAATGAGTCGGCCGCCGCCGGTCTGAAGAGCGCTCGAGACGACTACCGTCGCGACCCGCCCGATATGCGGGCGCCCTTGGTTGACCACGATCATCGTTCCATCCGGCAGGTAACCGACCGCCTGGTGATGGTCGCGGCCTTCCTTGACCAGGTTCAAATCGAGCTCATCCCCCGCCACCACCACCGGGCGCAGCGCATGGGCGAGATCGGCCAGGTTCAAGACCGGCACCTGCTGCAGGCGCGCCACCTTGCCCAACGCCTGGTCGTTCGTTAAAAGCCGAGCCTGCAGGACCTGGGCGACGCGGACGAGCCGGGCGTCGATCGGGAGATCGCTCTCGTCCAAGCCGCTGTCATGGATGGTCAGGTCGATCTCGCGCACCTGCTGAAGTTGATTCAAAATGTCGAGCCCGCGCCGGCCGCGCTCGCGTTTGATGCTGTCGTGCGAATCGGCCAGTTGCTGGAGTTCGCCGAGGACGAAGCGCGGCACGATGAGCGCGCGGCTGAGGAACCCGGTGGCGCAAAGATCGGCGATGCGTCCGTCGATGATCACGTTGGTATCGATGACGAGCGGTTCATGCTGGGTCGTCTCGCGAGCAAAGCGGACATACGGGATGATGAGGGAAAATTCATCGCGGCTGCTCCGCATCGCCAGCATCGTGCCGAGGTAACCGAAAGTGCAGTAAACGACGAGCCGCGCGACCCATTGTGTTTCTTCGGATTGGTAACGCAGGACCTGCGAGGCGCTGAGCAGGTTGGCGAGAAAAAGACCGAGGAGCAGTCCAAGCGTGGCCGAGGAAAAAGCGCGCAGGGAAAGGCCTTTGAGGAGCCGATCGGCCAGGACCAGGACGAGCCCGAAGAGCGTGCTAATGAGCAGCCCGGGGAGCGGATTGTCCTGCATCTCGACTGAGACAAGAGAGCCGACCACCGCACAAAAGGTGACGAAGAGCACCCGCAAAAGATTAACGGTGAGGAGCGGAGTCATACCAGCCTAACGACGCGAGCCACGGCCCGGAACGGGCGTGTTTTCCGGTGGCGGCGAGAGCCGGGCGGCGCTGTCCCGGTAAAAAAGGACGCCATGCCGACGCAGGTTACTGATGAGAGCGCGCAGGTCATCCGCCACGGCTTCGTTTGTAAGCAACAATGGGACCAATCCGTCCCCTTTCGTGGCCTCGTTCAGGATTCGACTGGCGGCCTGGATGGTTTTCTGGGCGTCGCCCACCGCGGCCTGAATTTTGTCTGTCGCTTCCTTGGCCGAACTCATGGTGCCGTCGGCTTTTTCGATCACTCCATCGATCTTTTTCGACGATTCCGCGAGCGAGGCGGTCGTCTTGTTCAGGTTATCGAATGTTTCCGTGAGGTGATCCATGTTCGCCTTGGAAAGAGCCTGGTCGTTCAGCTTGCTCACGGCGGTGTCGATTTTCGCCACTGTCCCGCGCAGATCCTTAATCAATGCGCCGCCCTCCTTGGTGATGTCATCAAGGCCTTTTTCGCGCGCGCCTTCGACCCGTGCTCCTTTCGCGATGTAAGCCGTTGGCTTTTCCATCGGCGGGAAGATGGCAACGAAGCGGTCGCCTAACAAACCCGAGCTGCCGACTGTGATCGAGCTGCCGACCGGGATCTTGACGAAATCGTAAATCTTTAGCGGCACATCCACCCCGCGGCCGACCGTGACGAGGCGGGGGGCGCCGGCGACCTGCCCGACCTTTGCGCCGCCCATCAGGACGTCGGAACTTTTCAACAAGCCGCTGGCGTCGGGAAAGTGCACGGTGAGGGCGTAGTAGCTTTTGAAGCCCTCGCCCAACCGGCCGAATTGGATGACGAGCGCCGCCAGGACCAGCAGCCCCATGGCCACGAAAATTCCCACCTTCAATTCCAATCCGCGATCCTGTTCATTCATGTCGTTATTCCGCGTGGGAGGCGCGCCCGAGCAAAAAATCCTGGATAAGCGGGTCGGGCGAAGCCTGAATTTCCGCCGGTGTCCCGTAAAAGTAAATTCGGCCTTCGTGCAGGTAGGCGATGTGATCGCCGATGTGGAAGGCGCTCTTCATGTCGTGGGTAACAACGACGCTGGTGACGTGAAAACGTTCCTGCAGCCGGCGAATGAGCCGGTTGATGCTGTCGGAGACAACCGGATCGAGCCCGGCCGTCGGCTCGTCGTAGAGAATGCAGGAGGGCCGGTTGATGATGGCGCGGGCGAGGCCGACCCGCTTTTTCATGCCGCCACTCAGGTTGACCGGCATCTTCTTCTGCTGCCCCTCGAGCTCAATCACTTCCAGCATCTCCGCGATCTTCTGCGCGATGACCTGCAGGTTGCGCTCGCCCGCTTCGCGCAGGGGGAAGGCGATGTTTTCCTCTACCGTCATCGAGTCGAACAGCGCGCCGCCCTGGAAAAGAATTCCGACTTTGCGGCGAATGCTGGCCAGCTGGCGCTCCCTCAAGCCTATGATGTTTTGACCGTCGATCCAGATTTCGCCCTCGTCCGGCTGCATCAGCCCTATTATATTCTTTAAGAGAACGCTCTTGCCCCCGCCGCTCCGGCCGATGATGACCAGGGTCTCGCCCGTGCCCACGCGGATGTCGACTCCGCGCAGAATTTCCTGAGCTCCGATTCGCTTCTTTAAACCGCGCACCGCGATCATCGGCGCGCTCTTCGCGTCGCCTTGCCCGGGAGGCGCGCTGCTTGCGGCGGTCATTGCCATCCGGCGGGAAAGATGACGTTGAGAAACATGGTCAGGAAAAAATTCGAGATTAGAATTGCGAGGGAAGCATTGACCACTGCTTCGGTGGTGGCGCGCCCGACTCCGACCGCGCCTTCACGACTGTTCAACCCTTTGTGACAGCTGATGAAAACGATCAGGATGGCGAAGCAAAAGCCTTTCGACAGGCCCATGATGATGTCGCGCATCAGCGTCCAGCGCACCATGTTCGCGACGTAATAGGGACCGCTGATGTCGAGCAGGTTGACGGAGACGAAATAGGCCGCGATGAGCCCGAAAAAAATGCATTCCGCTACGAGCAACGGCATCGAGATCATCATCGCCAGCATCCGCGGGACGACCAGGTAATCGACCGGATGAACGGCGAGCGCGCGCAACGCGTCGATCTGTTCGGTCACCTTCATCGTTCCGATCTCGGCCGACATGGCCGCGCCGACTCGTCCGGTCACCATCAAGCCAGTCAGGACCGGTCCAAGCTCGCGAAAGAGGGCGGCGGAGACGACCGCGCCGACCCCGGAAGCGACGCCGAGTTTATTGAATTGAAAGTAGGTCTGAGCTGCGAAAACCGCACCGGTAAAGCCGCCGGTGATAACGACCACGAGCTGCGAGAGCAAACCGATATCGACCATTTGCCGCAGGAAAAGCCGCCAGCGCATCCGATGCGTGACGGCCGAGTGCATGGCCTCGGCCGCGAGCATGACGAGCTCGCCGAGATATATGAAAAACGAAAGGACGACTGCCCCTATGGCGGTGAAGAATCGGACAATCATGGGACTCAATCCGAAGCCCGCCGCGCGGAGCGCGTGGCGGATCAGGCACTAATAAGCTGCGTCTTGGAGCGCGGCCGGAGGGCGGGCGGAATCTCGCCCACAAAGCGCGGCTCCAACCCGAGCTTGGAAAAAATGCTGCGAATTTCGCGCAGGGTGATGCTCGGCTCGTCGAGCTCGAGGTAAACGATGTCGTGGTTGCTATCGACCTTGTAACGCAGCCCCGCGACCGCCTCGAGCTGATGATCGAGCTCCAAAATCTTATTCAAATCGCGCACCCCGGCGGCATAGACTTCGAGTTCAATCATGGTGACGTCGGCCAGTCTAACCAGCATGGAGAGGCGATGCAAAATGGATTTCGCTACCGCCCCGCAAGCGAGCGTTGATTGCGGGAGCGGGCAAGGTGCGATAGATGATGCCCATCCATTTGCTCGATGAAATTTCACCCGCTCAAAGCCCTTCTCGTTAGTCTGATTTTTTTCGCCGGCTGCCAGACGATGCCGGACGGCATTCAGCAGGCCCGCGTCGCGATGTTCCAGCGCATCCAGCAGGAGCCGCCGGGCAATTATTTTATCGGCCGCCGCTACTACAAACGAGATTACAAGTTCTGGGGTTACGTCCGCCGCCCCGGTCAGCCCTGGAGCACGGCGCAACTGGTCATGCTGAACGAAAACCAGAAACTCGCGCCCGACCGGGAACAAATAAACTTCGGCTTCGACAACGGCTACGAATACAAGCTCGAGGGTAATTTTAGCGGCGACAAGGTCTACGAGCCGGCGAGTAATGGCATCTACCCGGAATTTGTCCTGAAAGGCTACGAACTGATCTCGACCAACCCCGCCCCGATTTTTAAAAGCCAATACAGCGGCTCGGGGGCAACTCGCTATAAAATCGAAAAGCCGGACTAATCGTCACGCCGTCTCTTGTAAGCGCCTCCCTCTGGGAGGCGCGAAGGCGGACGTCGCCTCTGCAAACATCCCCAGCGCCGCGCTTCGCAAAGCGAAGCGTCTACCGGCGCGCCCGGCGAAGGACAAGCTGGCCGAGGAATTTCTTCGCTTCCTCGAAATCGAGCGCAACGCCTCGCCGCGCACCCTGCGGATTTACCGCGACGCGTTGCGTGATTTCCAGGCGCAGGATGGCGTGCCGGGCTGGCGACAATGCCAGGCGCAGCATTTTCGCGATTATCTCTTCGAGCTGATGAAGCGGAAACAGGCCCGCTCATACATCCGGCTTCAGTTTTCCGCGCTGCGCAGCTTTTACCGTTTTCTATTGGCGCGGAACCGCCTAACGAAAAATCCGGTGCGCGAAATTCAACTCCCGAAAGCGGAAAAGAAGTTGCCGCTCGTTCTCACCCAGAAGCAGGTGGCGGAACTCCTGGCCGCGCCTCTCCTGGTGAAGAAGCCAAAGAGCGCCCCGGTGTGGATGCCGCAGCGTGACGCCGCCATCATGGAGGTCTTTTACAGCAGCGGTTTGCGCCTGGCCGAGCTGGCCTCGCTCGATGTCAACGACCTCGATGTTTACACCGAGTCGGTCCGGGTCCTGGGCAAGGGACGCAAGGAACGGGTCTGCCCGGTTGGCGCGCCCGCGCTTGAGGCCGTCTCACGCTATCGCGCGGTGGCCAATGTCCACAGCGGACCGCTCTTTCTAAACAAGGGGCGGCGGCGGATTTCACCACGCTCGATCTGGCTCATCCTGAAACGCTATCTGCGCCACACCTCGATCCCGATCGCGCTTAGTCCACACAAGCTGCGGCACAGCTTCGCCACTCATCTGCTCGATAACGGGGCCGACTTGCGCAGCGTCCAGGCATTGTTAGGCCACGCCAGCCTTTCCACGACGCAGATCTACACCCACGTCACAACGGAGCGCTTGAAGAAGGCTTACGCGGAATCGCATCCGCGGGCTTAAGAGCTCGCGCCGCCCAGAGGGCGGGCGGGCGCCAACAGCGTGCTCTCAGCTCGCGCTGGCGGCGGCGTTGTCGTGCGGCTCGGCCACCTTGAAAACGAGCTTGGCGTTTTCGACCGAGACCTGGACCAAGTCGCCGGCTTTGACGTTGCCCCGCAGCAGCTCCTCAGCCAGCGGATCCTCGAGATAGCGTTCCACCGCGCGGCGCATTGGACGCGCTCCGTAAGTCGGGTCGTAGCCTTTCTCGATCACAAATTCGTGGGCCGCGTTATCGAGCGAAATCTCGATTTCCTTCAGCTGCAAACGACGCTTCACCTTGTTCACCTCGAGGTCGACGATCTTGAGCAGATCGGGTTTCTCGAGGGTGTGGAAGACGATGATCTCATCGAGACGATTGAGGAACTCCGGCTTAAAGACGCGCTTGGTCTCTTCCAGAATCTTGTCCCGCATCACTTCGTAATTCGCTTCATCTTTCGACGAAGCGCTGAAGCCCATCGTCGTCTGGCGCTTGATCAATTCGGCGCCGACGTTTGAAGTCATGATGATGATGGTGTTGCGGAAATCGATCTTCCGGCCTAACGAGTCAGTGATCTTTCCTTCCTCCAAAATCTGGAGGAGAAGATGCATGACATCGGGGTGGGCCTTCTCGATTTCGTCGAAAAGGACAACCGAGTAGGGCCGGCGGCGGACGGCTTCAGAAAGCTGGCCGCCCTCCTCGTAGCCGACGTAGCCCGGAGGCGAGCCGATCAACCGCGAGGCGGTAAATTTTTCCATGTATTCCGACATGTCGATCTGGATGAGCGCGTCGGCGTCGCCAAACATGAACTCGGCCAGGGTGCGGGCGAGGAAAGTCTTGCCCACGCCGGTCGGCCCGAGGAAAATGAAGGAACCGATCGGGCGCTTGGGATCTTTCAGGTCGGCCCGGGAACGGCGCAACGCTTTGCTGATCGCGCTGACCGCTTCGTCCTGGCCGATGACGCGTTCCTTTATGTCCACTTCCATCGCGAGAAGCTTGGCGGTTTCCTTCTGCTCCATCTTTTGCAGCGGGACGCCGGTCATCTTCGAGATGATGTGCATCATGTCCTCGGCGGTGACGAGCACTTCCTTTTCGTCCCGCTGCTCGCGCCATTCGCCGAGGATGTGTTCCAATTTCTCCTTGGCCTGTTTCTCCTTGTCGCGGAGGGCGGCGGCTTTTTCAAAATCCTGCGCCTTGATCGCGGCTTCCTTCTCGACCCGGATCTCTTCGATTTCCTTCTCGATCTCTTTCACGTCGGGCGGACGGGTCATGGCGTTGATCCGGGCGCGGGCGCCGGCTTCGTCCATGACGTCGATCGCCTTATCCGGCAAAAACCGGCCGGTGATGTAACGCTCGGAAAGTTTGACCGCCTGTTCGAGGGCTTCGTCGGTGAGCTTGGCCTTGTGGTGCGCTTCGTATTTCGGACGCAGCCCTTTCAAAATAAGGATCGCTTCATCGACTGTCGGAGCCTCGACCTTGACGGTCTGGAACCGGCGTTCAAGGGCGGCATCTTTTTCGATGTATTTCCGATACTCATTGAGCGTGGTGGCGCCGACGCACTGCAATTCGCCTCGGCTGAGCGCGGGCTTAATGATGTTGGAGGCATCCATGGCGCCTTCCGCGGAACCTGCGCCGACGATGGTGTGCAGCTCGTCGATAAAGAGGATGACGTTCTTGGAACGCCGAATCTCGTCCATCACCGCCTTGATCCGCTCTTCAAATTGACCGCGGTATTTCGTGCCCGCGACCATCAACGCGAGATCAAGCGTGATGACTTTCTTATCGCGCAAAAGTTCCGGGACATTTCCGCTGGCAATTTCCTGGGCCAGACCTTCGACGATGGCGGTCTTGCCGACGCCGGCTTCGCCTAACAACACCGGATTGTTTTTCGTCCGGCGGCAGAGGACCTGGATGACGCGCTCGATTTCGTTGTGCCGACCAATGACGGGGTCGAGTTCGCTCTTTTTCGCGAGATCGGTCAGGTCGCGGCCAAAGGCGCGCAGGGCCGGAGTTTTGACATCTTTTTTGCCGGAGGACGGCTCCCCGGTAGCGCCCATCTCGGGGTCGCTTTCCGGCGGGGTGAAATTCGGGTCGAGTTCCTTGAGGATCTCGTTGCGGGTGCGTTCGATATCGACTTCGAGACTCTTGAGGACGCGGGCAGCGACGCCTTCTCCCTCGCGGAGGAGGCCGAGCAGAATGTGCTCGGTGCCGACGTAGGAATGATTGAGAGCGCGGGCCTCTTTGCCGGCCAGCGCGAGAACTTTTTTGACCCGCGGAGTGTAGGGGATGTTGCCGACCATCTTCGTCTCCGGACCGGAGCCGACTTGTTTCTCGACTTCCATCCGGACGGTCTCGAGATCGAGCCCCATTTTCTGGAGCACGTTGGCGGCGACGCCTTGGCCGGGCTTGATCAGCCCGAGCAGGAGATGTTCGGTGCCGACGTAATTATGGTTGAAGCGGTCTGCTTCTTTCCGGGCCAGCGCCAGAACCTGCTGTGCCCGTGGAGTAAAATTATTCATTATGGTTGGACTCGGAAGGCGTGTCGTCGGCCTCCCGCGCCACTTTACCCATATCAGGTTTGGGAAAGAGTTTCAAACGACCGCGGATGATTTCGGCGCGCAAGAAGTCGCGTTCTTCTGCGTTGAGTTTCTGCTGCGAAGTTTTCTGGAGGTGAGCCGGCTGTGTTTCGATGAAGAGCTCGTCGATCGGGAGACGGCGTTCCTCCGGGAAAGCACCGAGGTCTACGCCGAGTTTCATAACGGAAAGTAAATTAAGCGCCTCCTTCGAGGTCATCGCATGAGCATAGGTAAGCACACCGTATGCCCGCCCGATTTGATCCCAGAGAGTATCGGGTTTTTTCTGGATCAGCATTTGACGAGCGTCGTGTTCTTTTTCGATGATGGTCTCGATCACTTTCGTTAGGCGGGAGATGATCTCGTCTTCTTTTTCGCCCAGGGTGGTCTGGTTCGAGATCTGGAAGAGGTTGCCCATCGCTTCTGTTCCCTCCCCGTAGAGACCGCGAACGGCGAGGCCGATCTTGTTTACCGCCTGGATGACCTGGTTAATCAGGTCGCTCAGAACGAGGCCGGGCAAATGGAGCATGGCGGAGGCGCGCATCCCGGTGCCGACATTGGTCGGGCAGGCGGTGAGGTAGCCGAGGCGCTCGTCGTAGGCGATGTCGAGTTTGCCTTCGAGGGTGCTGTCGACCTTGTCGACCAGTTTGAAAGCGCTTTTCAATTGCAGCCCGGAGCGAATCGACTGCATGCGCAGATGATCCTCTTCGTTGATCATGATGCTGAGGGTCTGCTTGCGATTCATCGTGACCGCGCTGCCGATGCCCTTGGCGGCATGCTCGCGGCTGATGAGATGGCGCTCGACCAGGACTTGTTTTTCGAGCGCAGAGAGATCCTGGAGCAGCTCGGAAAATGAATCCTGCATTTCCGGCAGCTCTTCGACGCGCGGCTTGATCTGCTCGAGAATCAGGGTGCGCTCCGCCTTTTTCGCCCAGCCCGGAAAGGAACGGTGGCGCAAATTACGCGCGAGGCGCACCCGGCTGCTGACCACGACCTGGTGGTGCGGGCCTTCGCCGCGGAGCCATTCTCCAGCGCTCGACATGACTTGCGCAAATTTCATCGTTAGCTCGCCATCTCGTGTTCGAGTTGCTTGATCTGGTCGCGCAGGGTCGCGGCCGTCTCGTAATTTTCTTCCGCGACCGCTTTCTCCAGGTGATCGTTCAGGCTACGCATTTTATCGCTCAGCTTCACCTGACGCGCCGCCCGTTCCGGCAACTTGCCGACATGCTCCGTGCCCTTGTGCATCGCCTTGAGCAAGGTGCCGAGGCCTTCCGAAAAAGTTTTGTAGCACTCGCTGCAGCCGAGCCGTCCGGTCTTTTTGAAATCGACCTGGGTAAAACCACAGACCGGACACTTCTGGGTCGGCGCGCCTTTTTCGATCTCCTCAGCGGCGCCGATGCCTAACAATAAGTCGGCCAGGGCGAAGCCGGTCGGATCCTGCACCCCTTTTTCTTTGGAGCAGGCGTCGCACAGGTTCACCTTCTGCATTTTCCCCTCAAGAATCTGAGTCAGAAAAACCGTCGCATCATTGCATTTACAAACGTCGCAGAGCATGACTGATCACTTAGACCACAAAGTGGCGAAAAAATTCAACCGGCGGCTTGAGCCTGATTCTGCCCCGGTTCCAGTGCGACGCGCGCTGATCACTCCGAAAAAATCGGGGTCCCGCTCTCGCGTGTCAACTCACGGAAGCGCGCAATCGTGCGGTTGGTGATCTCTCCCGGCTTGCCATCTCCGATCGCGCGGCCGTCGACCTTGATCATCGGGATGACTTCCGCGGCCGTGCCGGTGAGGAAAGCTTCGTCCGCGATGTAGATATCGTGGCGGGTCAGTTCGGGCTCAGAGATTGGAATCCCGAGCTCCTGCGCGATATCGAAAACGACCGAACGGGTGATCCCGCGCAACGCGCCGGCGGTAATTGGCGGCGTCATGATCTGCCCGCGTTTGACGATGAAAACGTTGTCGGCGGTACACTCGGCGACGTTGCCGGCATCATTCAGCATGAGGGCTTCATCCGCATTGGCGAGGTTAGCTTCGATGCGCGCCAGAACGTTATTTAGGTAATTGAGCGACTTGATCGCGGGGTTCAGAGTCGCTGGACCCATCCGCCGGGTCGCAACCGTCACCACAGTGAGGCCGCGCTGGTAAATTTCCTCCGGATAGAGCGCAATCGTTGAGGCGATAATGATGACGCTCGGTTGCTTACATTGCGCCGGATTGAGACCGAGGTTGCCGACGCCGCGGGTGACGATGAGCCGCACGTAACCGTCGCGCAGGCCGTTTTGACGGATGGTCTCGAGCAGCGCTTCGTCCATTTCCTGGCGCGAAATGGGGATCTCGAGGCAGATGGAGCGGGCCGATTCCCAGAGACGATCCATATGCTCCTGCATCCGGAAAACCCGGCCGTTGTAAAAACGGATGCCTTCGAAAATCCCGTCGCCATAAAGTAAACCGTGATCGAAGACCGAGACCTTGGCGTCGGCCTGATCGTAGAATTCTCCGTCGATATAAATCTGAAGTGATTTTGCAGCCGAAGTTTTGGCCGCGGCCCCTTTCTGGGCGGAATCCGGTTTCATCGGCGGCGTCGCGACGGCGG
>JBKJNW010000173.1:0-4759 GCA_046593335.1 Chthoniobacterales bacterium
ACCGCCAGCTCGTTTCCTCGATCCGCCAAGGGGCGCTCGGCACCAGTTATCTCCTCTTTTTGGAAAGAGCCCCCCTTCGCGCCGCGCGCCTGAGCCCACCCGCCTGCAAACGCAAACAGAGTGCACCCCTCCATCCACGTTATTCTCGTTAGGCTCCGATCTTCCCTGGAAACGGGCCTGCTGGATCACAGGCGTTAAACCCGGGGATGTATTTCGGAAGCTGGCCGACCCATCCCTCGGCCGCCCAGCGCGAGTGGAGCTGCGGAGGTGGCAGCAGGCGCACATGAGACATTCGGGTCCACCAGAAATTCCCGCCAAAAAGCCAGTGACCTTCCAGCTCCATCCAATGGCACCCATAAGCATGATGTGTCTCCAGACTGGCCAGTGCTTCTCGCCAGCGCGTGACGGTGTGATAGGTCATTCGTCGGCGCCAGGCAGTGTTGAAGCCGCCCGGAGCAGACGCTCCCTTGGTATGGGCGTAAAACACAAAACCTTCCAAGGTATGGCTCTGGCGAGCGAGCACGCTCAGCGTAACCTGTTCCCACCCTTCCCGGCTCGAACTAATCTCTCTCCACAGCAGGGAGTGAGTGTTTAGAAAATCACGGACCGCGGCCGTGTTCGTATCGCTTCCGACGAGGCCAACACTGAATGAGAAACCTTCCTCGGTCGCAAGACCGGATGTCTGCAACGCTTCGAGATGTTCCTGGACTGGATCCCGCCACGCGCCATCCGCGTAGAGGTGATAGAAATGATGGAGCGGGATCATCCCTGTCAGAGAAACCGCAGACCAGTGTCCTGGTCAAGCACGCCGAACTGTGGCGAATCTCGTCGCCGGCACTTCTCTGCCCAAAGCAATCCTGTCTATTCGCGCGATCGCCCTTACCTTGGAGGATGATCGTCAACCCAACTGCTCCGACTGAAGAGAAGATGAACGCTCGGACCTACCAGCGCGCGCACGCCGGCAAGCTCATGATCATCCATCGTGAGGAAGGGCAGGAACCTGCGGCCGCTGACTTCTTCCATATCGACTCGGTCGGCACGCATCCGACCGGTTTGATGGTGACGGGACTCTTCGAGAACGCCCGGCGCGGCCATATGATGGCGTCGGCCGTGCGCGAGGCAAACAGTTCCGAGATCCAGTGGTTGCGGTCGGGACAGAACCAGGACCACGGCACCCAGCCTTTGGTGACGCCGCTTGGCGTCTGACTAAAAGCTCGAGAGCGCATTGCCCGCGGGCGGGCGAACTTGGCTGGCCCGGCAGTTGCGCGCGAGGGCGAGCCATTTCTTTCGGCCTTGCGACGGTCGCCGCCTGGCGTTTGATCGGCCGTCGCTCTTAACGTTTCACGGAGATCTTGTTCTCCACGTCCTGCACTCCGGCCACGCCTTTGGCGATCTCCTGGGCGGCTTGCTTTTGGTCGTCGGAGATGACGAAGCCACTCAGCTGCACGGTGCCTTTAAAGGATGCGACCTGGACGTCGGGGAATTTAAAGCTGGCCGAGCTGGCAAAATTCGCTTTCACCTTTTCAGCCAGCTTGG
The DNA here is from genome assembly GCA_046593335.1 of Chthoniobacterales bacterium. Classification (GTDB taxonomy): domain Bacteria; phylum Verrucomicrobiota; class Verrucomicrobiia; order Chthoniobacterales; family UBA10450; genus Palsa-1392. The sequence continues at coordinate 1,537 of JBKJNW010000173.1, forward strand.
CGTCCTCCTGCTCTTGAGCGATCGTTCGCTCGACCGGCTCACGGTGGCAGCCGGTAAGGATGGGGCTCAGGAGCAAAACGGCCGCGAAGCCCGCAGCGATTGTCATTCGGATTGTCTTCATTTGGTTACCTCGGTTGGGTCGAAAAACTTCATTTCGCTCCGAGTTTGCACGCCTCGGCGTGCACAGTCGACGTCGGCGCGGAGCATGACATCGTAGTCGCACGGTCTCGCCTGTTTGCCACTGAAAACCGAAATAGCGAGGTTCTCCTGCTTTGCCTTCGGCTATTCGAGCTTCCGTTTTTCTCATTCCTTGTTGGCTTCCTGACTTCCAGATTTCCAGAGCAACTTTGTATCACGGAAGGCCAGGCCTGAACAGTCACACCACTGCCGTTTCTGATTCTTCGATCACCTCGGGCGCTTTCGGTTTGCCGAAGAGGACCGAGAGCAAAACACCGGCGATGACTAACGAGATACCGAGAACGGTCTGCAGATTGTATCGTTCGCCAAAAAGCGTGACGCCGAAGAAGAGGGCGTAAAGGAGGCCGAGATAGTTCAGGACCGCGACTTGCGCGATGCGCTCGGATTGCAGGGATTTCGTCAGGCAGATTTGGCCGACCTGAGTGAGGACGCCGCACATGAGAAGGGAGAGCCACTCCCACGGTGAAGGCGTTTGCCAGCGGAAAAGGATGAAGACGAGGCCGGCCGCGATGCCGACGAGCTGGAAATGGAAAACGACGACGATTGGCGCTTCGCGCTCACGCAGCCGGCGCACAAGGTTGTAGGCCATGCCGGAGCAGAGGGCGGAGGCAATGCCGACGAGTAGGTAAAAGGTCGAGACACGCGAGTCGAAACCTTTGAGCACAAAGACGCCGGCAAAGGCGAGCCCGTAGAAAAGACATTGCCGCTTCGGCACTGCTTCATGCAGGAGGAAGACTCCGATGAGCGCAGTGAAAATCGGAGACAAATACTGGATCGTGACGGCGGTGGCGAGGCGCATGTGCTGGAGGGTGATGAAGAAAGCGAAGAGAGCGAGCGTGCCGAAGGTGCCGCGCGCAATCAGGATGGTGTGATTGTTCCCTTTCCAATCGAGCCGCTCCCGCGCGATCACGACCCCGCAGATAATTCCCGAGACGAGGCAGCGGAAAAAAACAATCTCCATCGCCGGGATGCGATCGAGCTGCTTCACGAAGACGTTCATGGTCGCGAAGGCCAGTGTCGCGAGAAGCATGTTGCCGATCGCGCCGCGCGGCCAGCGCAGCCAGGCGCGGGAGACGGGCTGATGCATGCGGCTAGCTCTACGCAGACGGCGATTGAAAAACAAGAGGGTAGCCTGATCCGACGAGGCGACATTGCACCGCTGTCCCGGAATCGTAGCTTCGCACATGCGTATCCGTCTTCTTCTCACAGCATCCATCCTTCTCACGGCCGGCCTCACGCAGGCGCAGATCGATCGGATCACGGGTAAGAATTTCGCCACGCGGTCGGAAGTGCTGGCACGGCATGGAATGGTCTGCACGAGCGTGCCGCTCGCGACCGAGGTCGGAATCGAGATCCTGAAACGCGGCGGGAGCGCGGTCGACGCCGCGATCGCGGCCAATGCCACCCTCGGCCTGATGGAACCGGTCTCGAACGGGATTGGGGGCGATCTCTTCGCGATCGTTTACAGCGCGAAGGAGAACAAGCTTTACGGACTCAACGCCAGTGGCCGCTCGCCGCTTGGCTTGAGCTATGAGCAGATGAAAGCGGAGCTGGCGAAGCTGAACCGCACCACCATCCCGCCGCGCGGGATGCTGCCGATCAGTGTCCCGGGCTGTGTCGATGGCTGGGCCGAGCTGCACGGAAAATTCGGCAAGCTTTCGTTAGGCGACGATCTCGCCCCGGCGATTCGTTATGCGGAGGAAGGTTTCCCGGTGAGCGAGTTGATCGCGTCTGCCTGGTCGTTAGGGCCGCGTCTCTACCTGGGGTTGCCCGGGGCGTTTCTCGAGACTTATACGCTGGATGGAAAAGGTCGCACGCCGGCGAAGGGCGATATCTTCAAGAACCCGGCGCTGGCGAAGACGCTGCGGATGATCGGCGAGAAAGGTCGCGACGGATTCTACAAGGGCGAGGTGGCGGATAAAATCGATGCCTTCATGCAGGCAAATGGCGGCTACCTGCGCAAAGCCGATTTGGAAAAGCATACCAGCACTTGGGTCGAGCCGGTCTCGGTCAACTATCGCGGTTATGACGTCTTTGAGTTACCGCCTAACGGACAAGGGATTGCGGCGCTGCAGATGTTGAATGTGCTGGAAGGCTTCGATCTCAAAGCGATGGGCCGCAATTCGCCCGAAACTTTGCATGCCATGATCGAGGCGAAGAAACTGGCTTGGGCCGATCGCGCGAAGTTCTATGCCGACCCGGCCTTTTCCAAGATCCCGCTGAAGGGTCTGCTCTCGAAAACTTATGCGGCGGAACGGCGCAAGTTGATCGACCCGAAGCATGCGGCGAAAACCGTCGCCCCGGGTAACCCCGCGCTGGAGCAGGCCGACACGATCTACATGTGCGCGGCGGACGACGAAGGCAACATGGTCTCGCTCATTCAAAGTAACTATCGCGGAATGGGAAGCGGCATCGTGGTGCCGGGGCTGGGATTCAACTTCCAGGACCGGGGCGAGCTCTTCACGATGGAGCCGGGGCACGCTAACGTCTACGCGCCGGACAAGCGCCCTTTCCACACCATCATCCCCGGCTTCGTGATGAAGGACGGGAAGCCGTGGGAAGCGTTTGGCGTGATGGGCGGCGGGATGCAGCCGCAAGGTCATGTGCAGGTGCTAACGAACCAGATCGATTTCGGCCTCAACGTGCAGGAAGCGGGCGACGCGTCGCGCTGGCAACACGACGGCGATAACGAGCCGACGGGCGAAAAGATGTCGGACGGCGGTTTTGTGAATCTCGAGAGCGGGATCCCGTACGAGACCGCGCGCGGGCTGATCGCTTTGGGACATCAAGTGCGCCTCGATGTCGGCGGTTACGGCGGTTACCAGGCGATCAAGTTGGAGATGCACGACGGCCAGCGGGTCTATGTCGGCGCGAGCGAATCGCGCAAGGACGGGATGGCCGCCGGTTACTAGTGCACTGTAACAGATAAAAGTGGACACTTTAGCGGATTCGGTCGGCGGTATTCCGGTAGGTCCATTTGAAGGGCGTGGCGCTTTTATTATAGCAATGGATGTAGCGCATGAGT